>CAJXOR010000005.1 GCA_913057715.1 uncultured Moraxellaceae bacterium | reverse complement strand
GTACTTTTTTATCGCCTTGGCAGCCGGATTTAGTGTGGTGCTCAGCGTTTGGTTAACCCGTCTCAAACCATCGCAGCATCTGGTGGCCACGGCGCTTGCGCTAATCATAGGCGGTGCGATCGGTAACCTTTACGACCGCCTGATCTACGGTTACGTGATCGATTTTGTGCACCTGTTTTACCAAAACTGGAACTACCCTGCCTTTAACATCGCCGATTCGGCGATCGTGCTCGGCGCGATCTTGCTGATCATCGACAGCTTCAAAAACCCAGCCGAGAAACCCTCATGAGTGACTTGCTTAAACCCAGCGAACAAACCCGTATCATCATGGGGTCTCAGGTGTGGCTGCACTTTAGTGTGGCTCTGGAAAATGGCAACCCGATTGACTCCACCTTTGAGTCGGGTGATCCAGTCAACCTGACCATGGGTGACGGCAACCTATTGCCTGGGTTTGAGCGGGTGCTGATGGGTTTGCAGGCTGGCGATAAACGCACCGCCGTGCTGGGTCCTGAGGAAGCTTTTGGTGAGCACAACCCAGACAACATTCAGCGCATCGACTCAAACTTGTTTATGGCAGGCGAAGGTTTGCCAGAGGTAGGCGTGCTCATGGAGTTTGAAGACAAGAGTAAAGCCACGCTGCCGGGGCTCGTGACTGAGGTCAACGACACCGAGGTGGTGGTTGATTTTAATCATCCGCTGGCAGGTAAAACCGTGGTGTTTCAAGTTGAGGTGGCTAAGGTGTTGCCGCCCGGATCAAGCTCGATCTCGCTGTAAAATTCTCAAAAAGCGCTTTTGATCGATCAATCCACTCGACTTTAAGTTGATTGATCGACTCTGAGTGCCGCCTGAATTTGCCACGCCCTAAAGTGACTTAACACCTCTGAGCTCAGCGCCGATTTAGTTAGAAAAACCAAATCAAAGAACAAACTCTAATTACTTGAGCTGACAGAGCACCCAAATCAGCTCGCCGTCACTTATCCCGCCGCTGACTCAACAGGCAAGTAGCTGACCGTGATCAATCTTTGCGCTTGGTTATAGCTAAGATCATAAATCAACAAAGCGCCGTCTTTTTCATAAGTCATGTAGTACTGACTCTCTTGATCAACCACCAAACCAGCTGCCCAACCCTCAGCCAAGCGACTTTCGTGGATCGAGTCAGCCAGCGCCTTAGGATCACCGCTAAACTCACCTTTGGCCTCAACTGCCAGACCGTCCTCTGACGGGCTAACATCGTTTATGCTAGCTTCAGCCGGTATCAACTCAGGCTGAGCCCAGCCTGCGAGCGCCGCTTGTTTTTGCTGCGTCGCCTGCTCCTGCGCTTCAGCTTCCTCTGAAGCAGAGCCGCAGCCCGCTGCCAACAAACTGGCAGTCAGCACCAAGCTAAACGATCTCACCAACTTCATCTGATTCTCCAAAAACTACCCAAGGTTTGTGATCATAGCCTACCCTGCACACTCAGGCGAGCATGCGGCATGTGCGCCAGCCAACCGGTCATCTGGATAGATAAACCAACAGGCCTGCTCTACCCCAAGACAGATCATATACGCTGCTAAGTCTTTGTTTTTAGGCAAATGTCTACGCGCAACTACCTGAGTGCTTAGCGGGCAATCCCCTTAAGTCCGCCCTGCTTGTCTGTTTTAAAGCAAGCCAGCTACCAGTTAATGTAAGTTCTGCTAACATCTTTTAAAATTTTAAATTAATTCAGGAAAAGCCATGTTTAAAGATTACACCCAATACGATGCTCTGGGACTGGCCGAGCTTATCCGCAGCAAACAGGTGAGCTCAGAGGACGTACTTGAAGCGGCGATCCACCAAACCAATCTGAAAAACCCCTCCATCAACGCCGTGATTGATCGCTTCGATGATCGGGCGCGGGCGCAGGTGGTCAATCCTGATGCGATGTTCGCCGGAGTACCATTTTTACTCAAAGACTTAGGCGGTGAACTGGTTGGCACCCGCTACAGCATGGGCAGCTCAATCAGCATGATATCTAAGCAAAACTCAGTCATGACCGATCGGTTTTTGAAAAGCGGCTTGCTGATCTTTGGCAAAACCAACTTGCCTGAGTTTGGCAGCCACATCACCACTGAGCCGCTAGCTTTTGGTGCCACCCATAACCCGCACAAACAGGGTTATAGCGCAGGGGGTTCCAGCGGCGGATCAGCGGCGGCCGTCGCAAGTGGCATGGTTCCTGTGGCAAGCGCCTCAGATGGCGGCGGGTCGATCCGTATCCCAGCAGCTTGGTGCGGCGTGTTTGGCCTGAAAACCAGCCGCGGGCGTAACCCGACCGGTCCTGATCTACTTGATCCTTGGAGCGGGGCGGCGGTGGAACACGTGATCAGCCGCAGCGTGCGCGACTCAGCGGCGATGCTAGATGCTACCCACGGATCTGAAGCTGGCTCGATCAGCCGCTTGCCCTCTCCTGAAGGCGGGTTTTTGGCCGCCACTAAAAAAGATCCCAAGCCGCTTAAGATCCTGCTCAACTTAACCCCGCTCATGGAGCACGTAACCTTAGATAAGGACGTCAAAGAGGCGACTTTGCAAGCTGCTAAAGACCTTGAGGCACTGGGTCATAAAGTTGAGTTGGTAGAGGATTTGGGTGTCGATCCGCGTAAACTTTGGCGCTCCTTCTTGGCGGTGGTTTCCTCTCACACCGAGGCTGTCTTAGCTGGAATAGAGAATCAAACTGGCAAGTCGGTCCGCGGTCAAATTGAGGCGGCTAACCAGTTTTTAGCCATGATCGGCCGCGGAACCACTGGCCCTGAAGTGGTTGCCGCCCAAGACCACTGGCACCAAGTGCGCAGACAGATGGATCAACACTTCGCTGATTACGACTTGGTGCTCTGTCCAACCGCACCGACCACCGCGCCGAAACTGGGTGCACTCACGCACAACAGTCTTGAGTCTGTATCAGTTAAATTTGCCGCCGCCTTCCCCACCGGTCGCTTCATGAAGAACACTGATTTTGCCGATCGCATGTGTGCCAAAACTTCCGGCTCTATGGCCTTCACCGTGCTTGCCAACGCAACCGGTCTGCCCGCTGTTTCACTGCCGCTGGCTAAGTCGCCAAACGGGCTACCCATCGGCGTGCAGTTGATTGCCCCCATGGGCGATGAAGCCACCCTGCTGTCTGTGTCAGCGCAGATGGAGCGCGCTGGACTGTTCATCGGCCCGGCGTTTTAAGTCAAAAACTGCGGCTAAGCGGCGCGCTAAACTGAGCCCATAAAGTCAGTAAAATGCCGCCGCTAGCCGGCACCGCTTTAGGCGAAGCATCCGCTCGTTTTGGGCTCGTGTGCGCTAGAGCTGATCCGCTTTAGCGCCCAGCTGGCCAAGCTTGAGGCTGTATTTAGAGTAAGGCACTCTTTAAGAGTACGGCCTTACTTCAATTGCTAAGCGCCCTAAACGCGATCCGCACTCAGGACAAAAACCCAGCGACACTTGGTGTCGCAGGCAACCTGCTCACTGCGCTACTACCGGCAACACTCAGCTAAGCTGTCGATGTCAGTGCGGGCGCCTGAGCTGATCCGCTGATTTAGCCGGATAGGCAGGCATTTTGCTAAACCCAGGCGCGCGCCACAACTGACACCAAACTCAAACGACAACCACAAGGAGGCACCCATGTACGCACTGGTCGATTGCAACAGCTTTTACGCCTCCTGTGAAAAGCTGTTTCGCCCCGATTTGAAACACGCCGCCGTGGTCGTGCTCTCCAACAACGACGGCTGCGTGATCGCGCGCTCAAGCGAAGCCAAAAAATTGGGCATCCCCATGGGCGCGCCCTACTTTAAAGTACGCGAGGAGTGCGTCGCCAAGCAGATCAAAGTGTTCTCAAGCAACTACGCGCTCTACCAAGACTTATCTAACCGCGTCATGGCGACACTTGAGGAGTACGCGCCGGAAGTCGATATCTACTCCATCGATGAGGCTTTTTTGCGCTGGTTTGATATGCCGCCGAGCCACGATCACCGCCGCGCGGCGATCCAGATCAAAAACACTGTGTATCGTCAGGTTGGGGTGCCAGTCGGAGTTGGCGTAGGGCCGACACGCACGCTCTCAAAGCTTGCCAATCACCACGCCAAAAAAACCGGCGGGGTTTGTGTGATCGATACGCCTGAGCTGCTTGAGCACTACTTAAGGATCACGCCGGTCAGCGATATCTGGGGGATCGGGCGCAAGTTGTCGATCCGACTTGAACAGATGAACATACGTAGCGCGTGGGAGCTGTCCCGTGCTCACCGTCCTTGGCTAAAAAAGCACTTAAGTGTGGTGGTAGAGCGTACTGCGCGCGAGCTGGCGGGTGAAGTGTGCCTCGTCGATCTAGACTTTGAAGAGTCACAGCCCAAAAAACAGATCGTCTGCTCGCGCTCCTTTGGCGCGCGGGTCACCGACTTTATCACCCTGCGTGAGTCGATCTGCTTTCACGCCGCGCGCGCCAGCGAAAAACTGCGCAAGCAGGGGTCGCTCTGCGCGCAGCTCTCAGTTTTTTATCGCACCGGCCGCTTCAACCAAAACGAGCAGCACATCTCGCGCTTTGGCACGGCCAAACTGATCAACCCGCGCTCTGACTCGGCCGGCCTCGTCGATATCGCCGCTGAGATCGCCGAAAAACTCTGGGTGCCCGGTTACCGCTACGCCAAGGCCGGCGTGACCCTAACCGATTTCTGCCCATCTGGCTCGCGCCAGCTCGATTTGCTTGAGCCGCTCAATCCGCGCTCAGGCGAATTTGATGAGTTAAGTAAACTACTCGATCAGATAAATGGCCGCTATGGACGCGGCGCACTGGTGCACGGCTCCCAAGGCATCAACTCCGGTTGGCACATGAGCCGCGACCACGCCTCCCCCGCCTACACCACGCAGATCAGCGGGTTGCCGGTGGTTGGTTGAAATCAGAAAAACCACAAAATGTCCACTTGCTCAGCCGCCCTGCTGTATCTGGCCCAGGCCAGTTTATGTGTTAACAACGCACTAGCAAAAAAACATCAAGCCTCGCAGTTGCGCGCACAATCATAGTGACCGTAACATCAACTCCAAAGTTTGAAAGCTCTAAACTTACTAGCCCTGCGAGAACACTGAGACTCAACCAAAATAACCAAACCTAGATAGATAACTTTAAGTGGGCGATAAACCGATCATGAACAGAAAACCTTCAGCAGAAAATTTCATCGTCGGAAGACTCATGGGTGTCTTTGCCTCGTTGTTTTTCTCTGTGCCAACCGCTTTTTTAATATGGCTGCAGGCCAACCAAGTCGCTGCGCTACACTTCTCGTATTTTTTTAGCAGCAACTACTTGGTTGGCATGATCGTGGCTTTTAGCTTGTTTGCACTGATTTTCCCTACAGTTTTCCCCTCTGTTTTGGGATTTATATGGCATGGGCTCATCAAGCTGCTGTACTAGTGGTAAATCCTGGAGTCGCCTGAGTAATCGAAGGGGTGTTTGGTATGCAAAAAAGAGCTTAATTTAGGTGCATTTTGATCAAGTGCTTTAAAACATAAACAGTAAGGGGGAGCATGAGATCGGATTTTCCTCCACTGCGATCGAGTGCGATTGGATCATTGATCTCAATCAATTGGCAGATAGCAAAAAGCTCGAAGATAACTGAATCAACCCATATTGAGCCCTGATGCCAATCTCAGGTTTAGCTGTCGCGTCAAAATCCTTTTGACTGCTGTAATCAATAAGAGCCTAGCGTCTGCCGCATTTTGCCACTCAAAATACCGTGCAACAATCTGCCCGAAAGAAGCTGACGGCGGAAAGTACCTCAAAGTCAAATACACTCTGACTGAAACGGATACTGCAGACGACCCTGGACTCGCAAGAGGCGATGTTGCATGGTGGGAGTTATACTGGAGTGAAACTTGGGCAGTTTTCGACTCGCATAAAAAAGTGTCGAGGTGAAAACCATGGCTCACGTAGCGATATCTAAGCAGCAACCCTAAAGCCCAGCCACCGAGATCACCGCAAACCCTTATGAGCACAGACACCAAACCACAGATTGAGTTTTTAGGCCTGTTCAGTGCCAGCCCAAGCAAGGTCAGCCTGCCGCTGTTCAGTGATCAGGTGCCCGCCGGTTTTCCCTCACCGGCTCAGGACTATGTGGAACAGCACATTGATCTGAACACCCTATTGATCCAGCGCCCAAGCGCGACCTACCTAGTGCGAGTTAGCGGCGAGTCCATGACCGGTTGCGGGATCTACAGCGGCGATCTGCTGGTGGTCGATCGGTCACTCTCCGCACGCGACCAGGACATCGTGATCGCGGCGGTTGGCGGGGAGTTCACCTGCAAGCAGCTGCTGCTAAGTCCAGTCGGGGTACTCAAGGCGCACCACCCTGACCACAAAGATATCTACCTAGATGAGACTAGCGAAGTTGAGATCTTTGGTGTGGTCACCAGCTGCATCAAACAGTTTCGCGGCGGCAACTAAAGCTCAAGCTCATTCAACAAAGCCAACCCAATCAACCCAAAGGCCACCCGTGATCAGCAAAACACCGACAGCAGCAAATCCACTGAGCACCTTGGTGCTCGCCTCAGGCAATCAGGGCAAGCTCAAGGAGTTGCAGGCGCACTTTGATACCGCAAACTTAGGACTCACCTTAAAGCTTCAAAGCGAGTTTGGCTTAGATTCCGCCGATGAAACAGCCTGCACGTTCATCGAAAATGCCCTACTCAAAGCCCGTCACGCCTCGAAACAGACTGGCCTACCGGCGCTGAGTGATGACTCAGGTTTGAGTGTCCCCGCCTTGAACGGTGCTCCCGGTATTTACTCGGCACGCTATGCAGGAGAAGGTGCCAGTGACGCCGAGAACAACCAAAAACTCATCGAAGCAATCACCCCGCTGCTAGCGACAGGGAAAGTCGCGGCGCAGTTTGTCTGCGTGCTCACCCTGGTTCGCTACCCAGACGATCCACTACCAATCATCGCGCAGGGGCTGTGGCATGGAACCCTGACCAATCAGGCGGCCGGATCTGGCGGTTTTGGCTATGATCCACTGTTCATACCCGATGGACTCACTATCACCAGCAGCGAGCTGCCCCGTGAGCACAAAGCGCAGATCAGCCACCGCGCCCTGGCGCTAAAAGCACTCTGCGCGCAGCTATCTGGCTCTTCAGGTTTTAGTGAAATTTGAGCTAAAAGATCAAATTAAAACCGCTATAAGGGCGTCACTCAAAATCCGCCCTCATCAAAACACTGATCCCGCTCTAGAGCCGATCTACACAAGCGCGTCTCTAGCAAGTGGCCACCTAACAACTGCCAAGCAAAGAACTGCGAAACTCTCCAACCGGTGTCAGGTTTGATTACAGCGAAAGGCTCACCATCGTGGACATTTTGCCCGCCGGCTAAAAAACGCCGCAGTTTAAACCTGCCTGCATATCCTATATACTGCACGGCTAATTTTTTGCTTACTCACCTCTTGCGAGTCTTGTTATGAAAATCACTACTGAATCCGTATCGAACATCGAAACTAGGCTCACTGTTGAGCTGCCCAGCGACAAGCTCAAAAGCAAAGTTGAGAGCGAGTTGAACAAGGTACAAAAGCGCGCCAAGATCGACGGCTTTCGCCCCGGTAAAGTACCGATGTCACGCATCCGCAGCCAATACGGCCAAGGCGTACAGCAAGACGTGATCAACGACGTGATCCGTGAAAGCGTGTTTGAAGCGATCGAAAAAGAAGGCATCAAAGCGATCGGCGCGCCAGACATCGAAGACGTGAAACTGGAAAATGACACCCTGTCCTACACTGCGAAGGTTGAAATTTATCCTCAAGTTGAAGTGAGTGGTTTGGACAAGATCGAAGTGACTCGCTTGAGCGCTGACGTGTCAGACGAAGAAGTCGAGACCATGATCGAGAACCTGCGTGCACAGCGCCAGACGTTCAGCGAAACAGACAAAGCGGTTGAGGACAAAGATCAGGTGACATTTGACTTTGCAGGCACCTTGGACGGTGAGGCTTTTGAAGGCGGTACGTCTAAAGACTTCAAACTCGTGATCGGCTCTGGCCGCATGATCCCAGGTTTTGAAGACGGTATCTTGGGTATGAAAACCGGCGAAACCAAAACGATTGATGTGACCTTCCCAGAAGATTACCAAGCCGAAAACCTAAAAGGCAAAGAAGCACAGTTTGAGATCACGGTTAACAAGATCGAAGAGCCTAAACTGCCAGAGATCGATGAAGAGTTCTTAAAGCAGTTCAACGTCACCGAGGGCGGCGTGGATCAGCTCAAAGCCGACGTACGTAAAAACATGGAGCGTGAAGTGAAAAACGCCACTCGCGCACTGACCAAACGCCGCGCCTTTGATGCGTTGATCGAGCAAAACGAGATCGAAGTGCCTAAAACCCTGTTGGGTCACGAGATCGAGCGTCAGCGCGACATGATGATGCAGCGCTTCATGCAGCAGTTTGGCGGTCAAAACCAAGGTCAGATCAACAAAGACATGCTGCCCGATGAACTGTTCACTGAACAGGCCAAAAAAGCAGCGAACTTGTCTGTGGTGCTCGCAAGCCTGATTGAAAACAAAGAGATCAAAGTTGACGAAGCTCGCGTGACTGAGTTTGTTAACGAGATGGCTGAAAACTACGAAGATCCAAGTGAAGTAGTTGAGTACTACACCAACGATCCGCAGCAAAAAGCGCAGATCGAAGGTGTGGTGCTTGAAGACCAACTGGTTGATGAAATCCTAAGCCAAGGTACCGTCACTGAAGAAAAAGTGTCCTACCAAGAGCTTTTGGCTGAAGCGCAGAAAAACGCGCAGTAAGTTTTGCTAGAGACAAAAAACCAGCCTAGCGCTGGTTTTTTTAGGCCTGATCCACCGCTTGCCGTAAAAATTGGTAAGCAAAGCTAGGTTTTTACAGGCTGATAGGATTTAATTGGAGGTCAATTTACATAGGTTGCTTACATGTTCAGTCAATCAACGAGTCTCACCGAAAACGCACTGGTTCCAATGGTTGTCGAGCAGTCAGCTCGCGGGGAGCGCTCATTTGACATCTTCTCGCGCCTGTTGCGTGAGCGAGTGATCTTTTTGACCGGTCAAGTTGAAGACAACATGGCCAACCTGATCGTCGCGCAGATGTTGTTTTTGGAAGCCGAAAACCCCGAAAAAGACATCCACCTATACATCAACTCTCCAGGCGGCGTGGTCACTGCTGGCATGGCGATCTATGACACCATGAAGTTCATCAAGCCTGACGTCTCGACGATCTGTCTGGGTCAAGCAGCATCTATGGGGTCATTTTTGTTATCGGCTGGCGCCAAAGGCAAGCGCTTCTCCTTGGCGAGCTCACGGATCATGATTCACCAGCCACTGGGCGGTTTCCGTGGTCAAGCCTCTGACATCGAGATCCACGCGCGTGAAATCCTCCAGCTCAAAGAGCGCTTGAACCAGTTGCTTGCGGATCATACCGGTCAAAGCGTCGACAAACTCTCACGCGACACCGATCGCGACAACTTCATGGACGCCAAAGCCGCTAAAGATTACGGCCTGATCGATCATGTGTTAGAAAACCGCGAAGACCTGGCTGAGCTCTTAAAAGCTGCCGACGACTCTTAAGGATAACCATGTCAAAAGACGATATCGGAGCGCATTGCTCCTTTTGCCTGAGACCCAAAGACGCGGTCAATCAGCTGATTGCTGGTGAAGACGGCTGTATCTGCGATGAGTGTTTCAACGACGCCAAAGAGATGTTCGAGATTCGGGAAAATGTCGGCGCGGCTGGCTTTACCGAAGGCGAGCTACCTAAACCGATGGAGATTCGTGTCAGTTTAGACGACTACGTGATCGGTCAGGATCGGGCGAAAAAGATCTTGTCAGTTGCGGTCTATAACCACTACAAACGCCTCAAGCAGAACGCACGAGCCAAGCGCGGCGATGTGGAGTTGGCCAAAAGCAACATCCTGTTGATCGGCCCCACCGGCTCAGGTAAAACCTTGCTCGCGCAAACCTTGGCTCGGGTGCTGAACGTACCCTTTGCCATCGCTGATGCGACCACGCTGACCGAAGCGGGTTATGTGGGCGAGGACGTCGAGAACATCGTGCAGAAGCTACTGCAAGCCGCCGACGGCGATGTGGATCGCGCGCAGATGGGCATCATCTATATCGATGAGATCGATAAGATCTCACGCAAAAGCGAAAACCCCTCGATTACCCGAGACGTCTCAGGTGAAGGGGTTCAGCAAGCGTTGCTCAAGATGATCGAGGGCACGGTTGCCTCGATACCTCCTCAAGGCGGTCGCAAACACCCCAATCAGGAGATGGTGAAGGTCGACACCTCCAACATCTTGTTTATCTGCGCGGGCGCCTTTGCTGGACTTGAGCGGGTAGTGCAGCAGCGCACTGAGAAAACCGGCATCGGCTTTAGCGCCGATGTGAAGCAAACCGCTTCTGGCACGCACACCAGTGATTTGATAAAAAAAGTGGAGCCTGAAGACTTGGTGAAGTTTGGTCTGATTCCTGAGTTTATCGGTCGCCTGCCGGTGATTGCGACGCTTGAAGAGTTAGACGAAGCCGCTCTGATTCAGATCCTAACTGAGCCGAAAAATGCACTGGTCAAACAGTACGAACACCTGTTTCTCATGGAAGATGCGGATCTTTTGTTTGAAGAAGAAGCGCTCAAGGCAATCGCAGGACTGGCGCTCAAGCGCAAGACCGGTGCACGGGGGTTACGCAGCATCATCGAGCAGTCGTTACTTGAAACCATGTATGAGCTGCCCTCAGCTAACGATGTCGGCACCGTCAGGGTGACTCGTGAAGTGATCGAGAAAGGGGCAACTCCCGTGATGACGCCTGAGCGCACGCACACTACTCAGATCGAGGATGATCTGGGTGAAAAACTTGAGTTTGTTAAGGACTCATCTCTTAGCGCCTAAACGCTGATTTACCTTGAGCTCAGCTAAAGGCTTTTAGTCATGAGCTGGGTTTATGGTTGGCTAGCGTTGGCATTTAACCCTTGAGCACTTATGGTTCCTCATCGACTGATTTTAGCCAGTGCATCTCCCAGACGGCGTCTGCTTTTAGATAAAGCAGGTGTAACTCTGGGGATTTATCCCGTCGATATCGACGAGACTCATCGCGCGGGTGAGCTGCCGACAAATTATGTGCGGCGCATGGCTGAAGAAAAGATGGATGCAGCGCTGCAAGCTTTGCGTGAACCCCCCAGATGCGATGAGTTTGATACCCTCAACAACACCCTACTCACCGCCGACACCATCGTCACCATCGATGATCTGGTGCTGGGCAAACCTGCGAGCTTTGATGAGGCACAGGCCGCTTGGGAACGCCTGAGCGGGCGGACCCATGAAGTCATCACCGCTTTTAGCCTGGCGCGCGGGGAACCCAAGTACGCAGGCCGCCATACTCAGCTGGTAACGACAAAAGTGGCTTTTAAAAACTTAACCCACGCTGATATGCAAGCATATTGGGATACGGGTGAGCCGCTAGATAAAGCGGGCGGCTATGCGATACAAGGGACCGCAGCCGATTGGGTAGAACAAATCAGTGGCGGCCTAAACAACGTGATCGGACTCCCCGTAGCCGAAGTACTCAAAGCGCTGGATCAAATCAATCGGCTGGATATATGACGCCACACCGGAGCCCAAATCTTGGCTGAAACTCTGCTGATCAACACCACCCCCATGGAAACCCGCGTTGCTTTGCTGGACAACGGCAACCTGATCGAAACTTTCATCGAGCGCCAGAGCAAACTGTCCTTGGTGGGCAACATCTACCGCGGTGAAGTGGTGCGCGTGCTCCCCGGCATGCAGGCTGCTTTTATCGAAGCAGGACTCTCTCGAACTGCTTTTCTGCACGCAAGCGACATGCTAGACGCTGAGCTTGAGCCGGTTGGCAAGAAACCTGCCACCAGTTTTAAAGAACTGATCGCGAAGACCACGCCGCTTGAAACCAACGTCAAGCCAGACATACCGATCGAGCAGCGCGTGCGAGCCGGCGACAAGGTGACGGTTCAGGTGGTCAAGGACATGCTCGGCACCAAGGGCGCGCGCCTGACCACCGACCTATCGCTACCCTCGCGCTTTTTAGTTTATTTGCCAAATGGCAACCATATTGGGGTGTCTCAGCGGATCGAGGACAGCGACAAGCGCAGCCAGCTCAAACTCTTGCTACGCCAAGCGCTTGATGACGCTGAGCTCGCTGGCGGACTGATCGCCCGTACCGCAGCAGAAAATGCCAGCACAGAGCAGTTAATCCAAGACGTTAAGTATCTAGCTCAGCTGTGGTCTGTGATCAAACAACAAGCCTCGAGCGCTAAAACCGCTCTGATCTTCAGTGATTTACCGCTACCTGAGCGCACCCTGCGTGACATGGCGCACAGCGAAACTGAGACCGTGTTCATCGACGATGTCGAGGTTTTTGATCAGTGTGTCAAATTTGCCGAGGTGTTTGCGCCAAGCGTGGCGCCCAAGCTCAACCTTTACGAAGGTAAGCAGCCTTTGTTTGACGCTTATCGTGTAGAGGAAGATCTACAAAAAGCACTCAAGCGCCGTGTGGATCTTAAATCCGGCGGCTACTTGGTGATCGATCAGACCGAAGCCATGACCACCATCGATGTGAACACCGGCTCCTTTGTTGGTGGGCGCTCGCTTGAGGAGACGGTGTTCAAGACCAATCTTGAGGCCACCAGCGCCATCGCCCGTCAGCTGCGCTTGAGAAACCTAGGCGGGATCATCATATTGGACTTTATCGATATGATCGAAGCTGAGCACCGCCAAAGTGTCATGGAGGCACTGGAGTGTGAACTTGAGCGCGACCCCTCTAAAACCAACATCACTCAGGTATCAAAGCTTGGTCTGATCGAGATGACTAGAAAGCGCACCAAAGAGTCCTTACAAAACCTGTTGTGCGAGCCTTGCCAGACTTGTGACGGCCGAGGGTTTATCAAAACCCGAGAGACTGTGTGTTATGAGATCTTCCGGGAGATGCTGCGACTTGCCCGTGCCTATGAGCAAGCTAAGCGCTACACCATCGTCGCGCACTCAGAAGTCATTGATCTGCTGCTTTCAAGCGAAGCTGGCGCCGTCGGCGATCTTGAGTCACTGATTGATGCGGTGATCAGCTTTCAAGTTGAGGCCAGCTACACTCAAGAGCAGTACGATATTATCTTGACCTAATTTTGGGCAACCTGCCGAGCTTAGGGTTGAGCTGAATCGGGTAGACATTTGACTCACAACCTAGGGTGAAACTCATGAATCTTCGTTTTTTAAGCGTGACTACTCTGATCAGTGAATCCGGTTGCACAGTTGAACTCTCCGAACACCTGAAAACTTTTAAAGCGACCAGCGTGTTTTTGGTGACTGACGCTGGTATCGATAAACTGGGCCTAGCTGAGCCGGCGATCACAAGCCTGACATCTACTGGACTGCGCGTCACGGTAGACACCCAAGTCACCGCTGACCCTTCAGAGGAGCAGATCCTAAAGATCGCCGATCACGCCAAGCGAGTGGACTCGGATCTTATCATCGGTTTTGGCGGCGGCTCATCGATGGATGCCGCCAAACTGGTCGCCTTGCTGGCATGCCCCGATCAAACCCAAACGATAGAGCAGATGTACGGAGTCGATCAGGTCACTGGCAACAGGCTGCCTCTGATTCAGATCCCCACAACTGCCGGCACTGGTTCAGAAGTCACGCCGGTAGCGATCGTCACGCGCCCAGATCAAACTAAATCTGGCGTGGTCTCAGCCAAACTGATCGCCGATATGGCACTACTCGATGCCAGTCTCACTCTGGGCTTACCGCGTCACATCACTGCAGAAACCGGTATCGATGCGATGGTACACGCGATTGAAGCTTATACCTCCAAACGCCTGAAAAACCCCATCAGTGACATGCACGCCATCAAAGCACTGCAACTGATCCACGGCGCGCTACCCAAAACACTGAGCCATGGAGATGATCTTGCGGCTAGAGGCGACATGCTGCTTGGTGCTTGTTTGGCCGGTCAAGCCTTCGCCAACGCGCCGGTTGCTGCAGTTCACGCCTTGGCCTACCCGCTGGGCGCGCGCTATCACCTAGCACACGGCCTCACCAACGCGCTGGTGCTGCTCAAGGTTTTAGAGTTTAACTTATCTCATGCCAGCGCCCTGTATGCTGAGCTCTTTGCTGCGCTAGAGCCGGATCAGGCGCGCGGTCAGTCGGTGGACAAAAAGGCGGCGATGCTGATTGACCTGCTGCACGCTCACATCAGTGAGGCGCAGATCAAGACCCGCCTTCGTGACCATGGTGTCAATCAGCGCGATCTGGACAGCTTGGCTAGCGATGCCATGCAGCAAACCCGGCTGTTGATCAACAACCCGCGCGAGATGGTTGAGGCGGATGCGCGCCGGATCTATGCAGAGGTTTGGTAAAACTCTCAGCCAGGTGTCCGGAGATTGATCGCTTAGTAAAATGTCACCCATAAAAAAACCTCGCAAACTTTAAGTTTGCGAGGTTTTGAATCTGGTAGGCGTAACTAGATTCGAACTAGCGACCCCCACCATGTCAAGGTGGTGCTCTAACCAACTGAGCTATACGCCTAAATCGGATGCCACTATATAGCGCAGCTAAGTTCAGGGCAAGCTTTTTTACTGATCTTTCGTGCTGTTTTTGATCTCACGGCGCACTTGAACCGCCAGTTTCTGCGCCCGTCTGAACGCGCCGGTATCGATGCGCTCAGCATAGCGGCCTCGGCGATAAACCCGTGCCAGCTCATGAGCTGAATCACTTCTGCGCTCACCCCCTATGCGCTCAAGCCAAGCGATCACTCCCTCGCCGCTCAAACGATCTGCTGAAAAGGGTTTGAGCTTGCCTGAGAGGCTAATCATCAACTCATCGAGCGGATCGCCTTTGGTGGGGCGCGCTTTAAACCACAGCCAAGCATAAAACAGCATCACCACCACCGTGAAGATCACCACAATCATGCCAATTTGCTGAGCCAGACTCTTGATGCCGAGTGATTTAAAGAGGCCATTTTTCTGATCTTCAGCATCGTACCCCACGATATCGCGCTCAAACCGGTAACTGATCTCGTCGGTATAGCGGCGCACATCGTTTAGCCAGCGATACTGCTGATAAGCCGCGCCAGCAAAAGCACCTTCACCAAAACTACGCGAGCCGCTGGCGTCCAAAAAGCCCTCCATGCCCTGCTCAACCCGCTCAGGAGCAACCGCGGCGGTCGGATCGACTCGTCGCCACTGACCGTCGATCCAAACTTCCGTCCAGGCGTGGGCGTCGAGCTGGCGTACCTCCCAAGACCCATCGACATCTGAGCGCTCACCGCCCATATAGCCAGCCACCATGCGCGCAGGCACACCAGCGGCGCGCATCATAAAGGCGAAAGCGGACGCATAGTGTTCGCAAAAACCCTCGCGAGTCTCAAACATAAACTGATCTATTCGCGCGCCGCTCAGCATCTGCGGTTTAAGCGTGTAAAAGTAGGGCTGCTCGCGGAATCTGGCGAGCACCGTGTTGACAAAACGCTCAGGATTACGCCCACTTTGGACATATAAATCAACCGCAAGCTGCCGGGTTTGCGGGTTGTTGCCAGCAGGCAAGGCGGTATAAAAATCAATCGATTCTTGACTTAGTTCACCGGTATCGACTGAACCCGCACGGTACAACTTAAATCGAGAGCGAGTCGCAATCGGCCGGTCCGATCTGAGCACTCGCTGCTCAGTCACCCTGACCCCCGTCTGGTTAGGCATGGGTACATCCAGCGCAAACACATAGTTTCGCTGATTGGGCTCGATCGCCACCTCATAGCTTTGCCAATTATCGATCATCGTCTGGGTCAGATCAGACGTTAACCATTCAGGGCGACGGTTTTGATTAAAGTCGCGAATCGAGTAACCACTGTCATAGCGCTCATAGTCGGAGAGACTCCACGCCACCCCATCAAAGCGGCTCATCACCAGCGCACGAAAGTACATCTGCGAGAGCGGCGGCGTCTGGTTAACCGGGAAAAATGCCCGGAAGCTCAGCTCTGCTGACTGGCTTAAATCAGCGATATCACCCGGACTGATCGTATCTGACAAGCCAGTCTGACCCTGCGATCCAGCAACCGGAACACTCCAAAGCGGCGGTAAGCGCGGGAAAAACAAGAACAAGGCCACGAGCAGCGGCACTGCCAAACCCACGAGCAGCGCCAGTGATTTAAAACCAACCTTCACACCTTGATTGGCAGATGCGTCGATGATCAGCTGAGTATTTTTTGGAAAACGCAGGTTGACTCTGACCATCAAACCTAAGATCAGGACGATTAGCAGAAACACCCAAAGCGCACTGGCAAGCGACTGGCTGAGCAAAAACACCCCGCCAAGCACAAACAGATCCACGCAAAAAACCACGTAGTAGTCCCGGCGTAGCTTCACTTCCATGAGTTTCACGCCCAAACACAGCAGCAAAAACGCAACGCTGACATCGACCCCAGCCAGACTCCCAAAGCGAATCCGGATCAACGCTAAGCCGCTTAAAAAGATCACGGTTGCTGCAAGCTTTAGCAGCTTGCCCTTGAGCACACCAAAGTAGCCCAGCAGCACACTGAGCGCGATCAAGCCAATCAGCTCCGCTGCGATATGCGGGATGAAACTGACCACGACCAGAAGCTGTAGTGCAAAAAAAGGGTTTCTGACACCCAAAAAATTCATGTTCGTGCGCCTGCGGGGTTACGCTCACTGGGCTTATCAGCCCCAGCTCGATGGTCCACGGCCTGCTGCACTGATTTATCTGAGGCAGTCGTACGGCTATCTATATCCTTAGAATCCGGCCAAGGCTTCATCAGCGCCAACAGCTTGAGTGCTGAGTCACGGTGCGTAGCTCCGCCGCCCATGGCAAGCTGATCATCTGAAAGCTTGAGCGCGAACCGGTGACCTTGGTTACTCAGCTTATGCACCAAAAAACTCAGTTGCCGCAGCCGCGCTTCATGGCGAACCCCTTGAAACTCATCGTAATCCAGCACCATTTGTACGCCAGCATCGGCTGTAAAATGTCGACTGAGCAGCTCGGATCGCTGGGCGTAGTGCCTCCAAGAAATCCGCGCCTGACTCTCGCCAGCCACATAGGGTTTGAGCTGATCAAAGTCTTCGCTAGCACTAGATTTGGTTGACATTTGTGCGAAAACACTTGCTCCGCCGATCACCCCTTCAGGGATACTGGCGCGAACCTGGCTTGGCCATGCCCAGCTGGTTTGAGTAAAGCGCACGTAACTCCAGCTGCGAATCAAACCAAGCGGATAATCACTACTGACCTTGAGTGCGGGTAGCTCCGATATCCCTCGGGTGTGCGTGAGGGGCAAAGTGACTCTGAGTGGCTTGGAGCCCAGCGCAATACGGGTGGGCGCGTGATTGACCCAGCCCAGCTCAATCGAAGGCCTGGATGAACCGCGCGCACTGATCTCAAGCATCACCGGATTGTTTCTGCCTGCCTCAGCTGGTTCAAAACTGAGGACCTTGAGCGTCACATGATTGATCTGCGCATGAGTAAAATGCAACGAGACAACCAACACGCTGCTTAAGAAAAAACACAGCCCCAGCACCAAGTTGTTGGCGTAGTTGACGCCCGCCAAAAAAAGCGCCGCGATCAACAAACAAATTAGGCCGCCCTCTTTGGTCAAAAAGATATAGATGCGCTTGGAGCTGACTTGGTTGTTTTCTTTGAGGGGGGCTCTACGAATCAGCCGAGCCTCAAAACGCCGTGCCAGCCTATCTCTAAGTGACATTTTTATGGCTTTAAGCGCTGTGTTCAACTGGATTTACTCAACCGATAACCGGGGTGGCGCTAAGTAGGTCGGCTGCTTTTTGCTGTTGCGGGCGGCCAATCAGACGATGATCAGCAACCGCCACGAACACGGCTTGTACATCTTCTGGGGTCACCTCAGCAAATCCTTGCATGAGTGCGTGTGCTTTAGCTGCACGGCTCAGCGCAAGCAGGGCTCGCGTTGAGAGCCCATGGGACCCTGCTCGGGTCGCGTGCACTAGTCTTAGCAAATACTCCATCGTCGGTTCAGCCAAAAAAACTCGATCCACAAGCTTGCTTAACACCTCAAACTCGCTGGCTTTTAACAGAGCGGGTAGTTCAGCAATACGGTCTCGCGGGTTTTGCCCCTGCAACATCTCACGCTCAGCCGCACCATCGGCAAATCCGAGCGATAAGCGCATCAAAAAACGATCCAGCTGTGATTCGGGTAGCGGGTAAACACCGGACTGCTCAGAGGGGTTTTGAGTGGCGATCACAAAAAAAGGCTTGGGCAGCGGCAGAGTCTTCCCATCGATACTCACCTGTCGCTCCTCCATCGCCTCAAGCAGCGCACTCTGAGTTTTGGGACTGGCGCGATTGATTTCGTCAGCCATGAGCAGCTGAGTGAAGATCGGCCCTGGTGTAAACTCAAAGGTTTCACTTTGCTTTTTAAACACGCTCAAACCCAGTACATCGGCCGGCAGCATGTCGCTGGTGAACTGAATCCGATTGTAATCCAGACCTAAAACCTTGGAGAGTGCTTGAGCCAGCGTGGTTTTACCCATCCCCGGCATGTCCTCAAGCAGCAAGTGACCGCCCGCCAAGATACAACATAAACTAAGCTTGATCTGCTCAGGTTTACCCAAGATCACCTCGGAGACCGCATTGGCGATCTTCTCAAAGCGCAGCTTGACTTGCTGGAGGGTGTTTTCTAAAGACTCGGCTTTGAGCGGCTGATTCATGTTTGGGTCGCTTTAAGATTGATAAATGTCTGCGTGGAAACTGCAACTTTAATTCTAAGATCAGTGATTTAAGTTTCTGAGTAGTCGCCAACTGATTCTGTGTCAGGTTACTATTTAGTACCAAAATTGGGTGATGCGCGCCGACCAAAGCTCAGATGGAACTGCCAAACGGAACAGGACAGCCATCTAGCGCAGTTATGTTCACCTAATTACTCGTTAATCTAGGCCCAGCATAGCAAATCAATCCATCAAACAAAGATCACGCGCATCCTATCAGCGGCCGCACGGAGCAAACCCGTGGACATTTATCGTCTTGCTGTCGATAAAGCCGCTCAAGTGCTTTTGAGTCCGCCGCCACTTAGTAGTCAATCAACTAGACTAATTTAAAGATAAGCCTACCGAGCACAGCACAAATTCAACTATCCAAATATCAGAGCGGATTTGCATCCTGCTTATTCAGCGCGCTTTATAAAAACTACCTGCGGCCAGACCTCATCTTAGCTGATGCTTAATTTAAAAAAATTTGCTCGCCATGCATGACATTATTCAGGTGATATCGCTCAAAACAGACGCGGCTTTGCCATTTTTCTGAGCGCTTTTAGCCACCTCAGCCAAGAACTCCTGACTCCAGTAATCAATATCATAGTAGCTGACCACGTCATAAGCTTCGTTCAAGCGAGCTATAGCATCCTCGCGGGAGAGGTTCAGCGCAAAGTAACAAGAATCAGCCATCTCGGCCGGATCGTGGGGATTGCACAAAACCGCTCCTTTGACTTCAGCCGCTGCCCCAGCAAATTCAGACAGCACCAAGACCCCGCTGCCACTGGTTTTGGCCTGAGTGACCACAAACTCTTTGGCCACTAAATTCAGGCCATCTCGGAGCGGGGTGATCCACATGACATCGGCCACCGCGTAGTAGGCCACCAACTCTTGAAAGGGGAATACGCGGGAGAAGAACTGCACCGGGCTCCAACCAACCGATGCGTAGCGACCATTGATGCGCCCAACCGCCTGCTCGATTTCCCCTTGGAGTTCTTGATAAATCGTCATCTCTTTAGCTGCTGGCACACAGATAGTGACCAGAGTAACCTTGCGGTGCAATTCAGGATGATCCCGAAGCAAGCGCTCAAAGGCATCCAGTTTGGCCGGTATGCCCTTGGTGTAATCTAGCCGCTCGACGGACAGTATCAGCTTCACCCCGTGCAACTCCTCGCGTAGCTCCTCTATTCGCTCATGAACACTCTGATCCTCAAAGACCTTATCGACACGCTTGAGATCCAGTCCAACCGGGTGTGCTCCCAGACGTATGATTCGCTCATCGATTTTAATCTCTGTGGTCATTTCATCCAGACCAACAGCGCACCCGTAAGATAAGAATCGCGGGGCGCAACCGGTTTTTTCAGTGACCGTAAAGGGCATGACACCCTTGGCAACATCGATGAAGTTTTCTGACTGCCGCGGTATGTGAAAACCGATGTAATCGCACTGCAGCAAACTGCCGACAATCTCTTTTCTCCAAGGCAGCACGTTAAACACATCGGCCGAGGGGAAATAAGTATGGTGAAAAAAAGCAATGACAACGTCCGGCCGCAGTTCACGCAGATAAGCCGGCACCATCCACAAATTATAATCATGGAGCCAGACGGTAGCGCCCTTTGAGGCTTCTAGCGCCACGCGCTCGGCAAATTTACGATTTACATCGCAAAAAACCAGCCAGTGATCTTCCCTGAAGGTGGCGCGTTCCCAGAAGTTGTGCAGGGTTGGCCAGAACGCCTCTTTGGAAAAGCGTTTATAAAAAATGTCGACCTCTAGCTGAGTCAGCGCCACCCGGGCAGCAATCAGATTGGGGTATAGCTCCTTATCAACAGCCGTATGTGTCTCAAAGTCTTTGAGTGAGTCATCTTTGATTGACCACGCAACCCAGGCGCCTTTTTTGCCATGCTCAAACAAACTGGCCAGTGTTGGGATGATCCCGTTGGGAGATTTGTGATTGCGGCGCTTCATATCGCCATCTTCAACGTATTCTTCATAGGGGAGGCGGTGGTATACAATCACTAAATCCGAGCTTCCGGGCGTTATCTCATCAGCTGCTTCGGCATCTATCCCCTGGATCCCCAAAAAACCAAAGTGACTAATCGCCTCAAGGATTCCGCCAGCACCAGCCGCGCGAGCGTGATAAACACGTGCTCGACCCTCAGTTGCCTTCAGCAGCCCCTCTTCACTCTCACCAACACAGACGCCAACAAAATCATGCTCAAACATGGAAAGATCATTTAGGGTGTCACCGGCGACCATCACATCGGCTTTATTGATCTCTAAAAACTCGCTCAGCGCAGTCAGCGTCGTGCCTTTGTTGACATGGCGAGGCAAAAAATCCAGATAAAGACTCGCTGAATACAGCACATCACAGCCCAGCTCATCCCCAATCCTGAGAAGTTCTTGCAGGTTTTCCTCCATCACCTCCGGATTCACAAAGTAGGAGCAGCGCCGCTCCTGAGGGACATCCTGACGCACCAGCCCATCGATGTGCTCAACTGCTGCATGAATCTTGTATTCGCCCGGCCAGCGTTCATCAATACGCCCCTGCACTTCTCCGACTGCATGAAGCGTGTGGCCATCCACAACCGTACAGCCTACGTCGCATATGATGTATTTGGGCTTAGGAATCTGCGGGTCAGACAGCAGCGGCATGACCGATTCAAGGCCACGGCCCGTGACGAAGATCAGTTCAATATCAGGATGCACAGTAATCAGTTGGTAAAGCTGGTGTCGGTGCTCAGGCGAACCACCCAAAAAAGTGCCATCAAGGTCGGTAGCTAACAACATAGTCCTCTCCGTGATCTGGCCAGCAGACCCAATCAGAACCTGCTGACGGTTTGGTTTCGCTCCTGAGGCTTGTCTGGCACCAGAAGCCTAATTGCGTGATGTCAATTTGCAATCTCAGCGTGCTTTAAACCGAGTCTTATCAATTAATCTCTAGCCTTAAAATTAAATCGCAAACACTCAAAACTTGTCAGCACTGAGCCCTAGGCGTGGAACTATAAGCAGAACTATGATTTGTCAGAACCCGGCTGGTCTGCTGATCCAGTTTCTACTTCGTATTCTTCTTGGTGCATCTCAAGCGCTGTGGGTGTCATGCGAACCGTTGGGACATAAGCAGAATGCTCCTCTGTTGGTTCTGAGATTTTGCGTTGGTATATTTTCCATATCGCAAGCATCACAAGCAGTGCCTGCATAGCAGCAAAGTAGATAGGAAGGGCATTTGCCTGCGTCATCGACATCAACTGACCACTGAGTGCTGGGCCTAAAGCAGCTCCTACGCCGTGCACCAACAGTAAAGCACTGCCCCCAGCCAAAATATCACTACTTTGGACGCGATCGATTAGGTGGGCCAGTGACAAGGGGTAAATGGCAAATGCCAATCCACCATAAATTGCGATGGCCAGATAGAGAAAATAGTGATGAGCAAAAGAAGCCGGGATGATCAACACCGCACTGATAACTGCCATAACAGCTACCAAGAGCAAAACCTTGCGTCTGTCTCTGGTGTCAGAGTAACGACCGATTGGATACTGAAGCAGGGCCCCACCAGCAATTCCAGCGGTCACAAATGCAGCGACGCTGGCGACATCGAGCCCGATACGACTGGCGTATACCGCCCCCATCCCCCAAAAGGCACCCATCGCCAATCCCGATAAAAGTGCGCCGCTGACGGCAACTGGCGCTAACCCCCAAAGTGTTTTGACAGCAAGACGCTTCACATCTGCTAATTGCGGTGGGCCAAAGCGAGTTCCGGTAACCGGCACCAAGGATAACGTCACGAGCATACCCGCGATACCAAACAGCAGATAATCGGTAGCTGGGCCAATCTTAAGCAGCTGCTGAGCAGCTGCAAGCGAACCCAAATTCACCACCATATAGATAGCAAATACTTGGCCGCGGGACTCTGATGAGGTCTGGGAGTTTAACCAACTCTCGATGATCGTATAGAGGATGAACATGGCCATCCCCGTCACGAGACGTAATGCGCCCCACGCCCATGGGGAGACAAACATCTCATGCATAAGCATCGACACTGAACCTAAGGCCGCAAACATCGCAAATGCCCGCACATGCCCCACTCGCTGGATCAGCGGCAGCGCCACAAAGGTACCCAAAAAGTAACCAGCAAAGTAGCCTGACATAATCAGACCCATCACCTGATCGCTATAGCCTTCAGCACTGCCGCGGATGGCAAGCAGTGTGTTTAGCAAACCGCTACCGAGTAGCAATAAGGAGGTGCCTACCAGCAAGGAAAACACAGGTCTAACCAATATCAACATAGGATCCCCAGGAGCTAAACGGCTCGCCTATCTCATGGTAACCTTCTGTCGGAAGCTGCTCAAGGAGCCTTAAAATCAATCAGTTGGGTTTGCTGAGTTAATTGACGGCTGATTTTGCCGAGTGTCCTATCAGGCGCACAAAACCACTCAGCAGCAAAATGTCACCAAAAAAAACATCTGTTATGCGGTGAGTTCAATCGGATTTTATTGTCTTGAAACTGTGCTCAACCCTACCCAACCCTAAGCCAGCGGCTCTTTTGCTATGAATCCCACGTGCCCAGCGATAGAAGATGGATTCAAGCAACCCTGAGCGCAGCAACATAGCGCTAAAGCGCTAGTTTCCAGCCCACGATCACCAACTTCACCGCCCACTTTCAGCAGCTAAGATGGTTACTTAACTACCACAAGGCAGCGATCAGGACTCATGGGATTGCGCTGTGCCAAAGCGGCAAAGCTAAAAGGTTGCGGATAAATTGATCAGCCCAGTATTTTTTAACGACTGGCTAGCGACTGAATAGCGACTTGCTAGCGACTTGCTAGCGAGATTGGACTGATCATCAACCTCAAGATAGGATTCTTGAGCCAACCAAAAAACTGAAGCCAACTTAAGTGGCTTAAGTTATAACTCTATTAAAAACCTTAACTCTTGGCGCGTTCCATATAGGTTCCGGTGCGGGTATCGACGCGAACCAACTCCTCTAACTGCACAAACAAAGGCACCCGAATCACTGCGCCAGTCTCTAAAGTCGCCGGTTTACCGCCGCCGCCTGAGGTGTCGCCTTTGACGCCCGGATCGGTATCAGTGATCTTTAGGATCACTGAATTAGGAGGAGTGACAGTCAAAGGCGAGCCATTGAACAAGGTAATCACACAGCGCTCATTTGAGTCATCTTTAAGCCAAAGTTTGGCATCACCCATGGCATTTTTGTCGGCTTGAGTCTGCTCAAAGCTCTCAGGGTTCATGAAGTGCCAAAACTCGCCGTCGTTGTAGAGATAATCCATCTCGACATCCACCACGTCCGCCCCCTCAAGCGACTCACCCGAGCGAAAGGTTTTCTCAAGCACGCGTCCATTGGTCAAGTTACGCAATTTGACGCGGTTAAACGCCTGGCCTTTACCCGGTTTCACGTACTCGTTTTCCATGATTGAGTAGGGATTAGAGTCGATCATGACCTTGAGGCCAGCTTTAAAATCGTTGGTAGAAAATGTCGCCATGGTAAATCCTTAAGTTCGGGTGCCGCTGATCCGCTGTATGCTGCTATCGCGTCTAAAGTCAAAAACTGACTCATGATAAACTATCAGCCTCAAATTTAGCCAATGCTTTAAGCCCGCTCAACATGACCCTCAACGGCGATACTCAAAGCCTGATCAACAGCCACGCTCCTGCCAAGCTGATCCCGATTACCGCCATAGATGAGGCCTCGACGCAGCTGTGCGCTCAGGATTTTATCAGCCTAGACGAGCTACTTGCGCAGATCAATCTGACCCGTGATCAGTTGCCAGCGCTCGATACCCCCGCAACCTTTAGGTTTAAAACCACGCGCCACTTTGCATCCAATATCGCCCCAAGCGATGCAAACGATCCGCTGTTGCTTCAGATCTTGCCGGTGCTTGAGGAGCATCTCATCGAGCCTGGCTTCAGTGAGGACCCTTTGGATGAGGCGCACTTCACAGCTGTACCCGGTTTGATCCACAAATACCCGAGCCGTGTCCTGCTGACCGTCACCGGCGCCTGCGCCATCCACTGCCGCTACTGTTTTCGCCGTCACTTTGATTACCAGCAAAACCTGCCAAGTTCAGAAAAACTAGAGCAGATGCGCCGCTATATCCAAAGTCGCCCCGAGATCAACGAGGTGATCTTAAGCGGTGGTGATCCGCTGGTGCTCAGCGACCAAGCCTTGATCGAGCTGCTGAGGTTTTTTGAGTCGATTGAGCAGATTGACACGATGCGGATTCACTCGCGTTTGCCGATCTTAAAACCCAGCCGGCTAAGGTCGCCATTTTTCAATGCTTTAAAAAATAGTCGACTGAGCGGCGTGCTGGTGATTCACAGCAACCACCCCGCCGAAATTGACGAGGTTTGTCAAAGCGAGCTGTTGGCGGTCAAACCCAAACTATCAGCCCTATTGAACCAAAGCGTCCTGCTTAAAGGGGTAAACGATTCAAGCACAGTGCTGGCAAAGCTCAGCAACCGGTTGTTTGCAGCGGGTGTACTGCCCTACTATTTGCACTTACTTGATCCGGTGCAAGGAGCAGGACACTTCAAAATTAGCGATGAGCGCGCCAAAATCATCTTTAACGAGCTTCAGCTCAAGCTTCCTGGGTACCTACTCCCCAAGCTGGTGCAAGAGCAGGCTGGAGAGCTGCATAAGTCGCTGATCAATTAAACACAGTCCCGAAGAGTGGCCTCTAACCCAAAAGAGACTTGCGCCAGCGGGAGCGGCTATGCTTAGATCAATAGAGTAAAAATATATCAATAATGATGCGATCCGAGCCCGCTCTTGGATTAGTTTTAAGCATAGATTTAATCAGGTGGTTTGTACTAGCTGAGCAAATGGTTGCCTTGCCAGGCATTGAGCCGATTTGAGTCTTATGCTCATGGTGATTTTAAAGGAGTGAACTGACGCGTCATGAACACACAGCAGATTAGCAACATGCTTATTAAGGGTCTTGACCCTCAGCCTAAACTGACGCGTTTTACGCACTTTGAAACCAGCATTGCAGGTGTTAAAACCTGGGTTAACGAGCTTAACCTGAAAAACATGGCGGATATCTCTAAGCAAACTCGCCAAACACTTCATGAGCTGGCGATGCTGGATATCACCGAGCAAGAGCGCTTCGCCTACATGGAAGAACTCCGCAGGCCGGTTCAAAATCTGATTAGCTCTCTGCATCGTCACTATCTTAAGCAAAGTATTGTTCTTGATCCCAGGGGAGCTGGTATCGCTGGTCTGGTTCAGCAACTGCGCGCTCAAAGCATCGTTATCTACTTTGGTATATTTGAGCGCCTTAAAAGCGAACCTGAACCCACCAAATCCAAGCTCAGCCTTTTTAAGCGAAAGCAGAACCCGCTCGCGCTGTGTGCTCACCGAGCCCTAAACGAGCTAGGCGGTTTGCTTTATGAAAGCAAGCTACTCTACCTGACTCCTTTTGCCCTTCTTTGGCAGCGCATCCACGAAATCTACCGAGACGCGGCAGCGCTTCAGCTTTTAGGTCAAACCTTTGAAGGCAGCCTTTCCAGCATTAAAGAGCAGACCACCGTCAATCAAGAGTTTTTGCGCTGCGTGTTACTTGAAATGGCAGGAACCAACCGCTTACGTCAAGCCGAGATCACCAAGCTTTATGATTTTTCAGCAGCATGGGTTGAGTTGATTCAAAGTAGCAGTGAGCCGGGAAGTCACGACTTGTTGCTGGTCGATCTAAAAAGTGATCATCCACCGCTTTACGTCACCAGCACCCAAAAAACCAGCCATGAGTTGATCTACATCAACGCCAGTGAATTACTCACGCACCTGAACAACCTCTCAAACGGACATGCTCGCTACCCTAAAGAAAAGGACATTACCTCCTCTAATTTGGTTGACTACGTCGCAAAGAGTATCCACGAACCCTTAGAGAGAGGATTTGCAAGGCACCCTTACAACGGGCATTTGGAAGTTTTGCTGGGACTCGTGGCTTCCCACTATCATATTGGCGGTAAACGCAGTTTCGGCAAAATCATCAAACTCAAAGAGCTGATGCTGGCAGAAACCAAGAAAAGCGCTTTGGTCGATAAAAACTTGCACTTCGATGACTCACCCCTCAAATTTGGACAGGCATCACAAGATATTGACGAAGAACACTTAAGGATTCACAAGGTCAACATCATCAATATCTCGCCTGGCGGCTACCGTGCCAAATGGGGCCATGAGATCACCAACGCGCTTAAAACCGGGGAGGTAATCTCACTGAGAGAAAATCCCGATGAACCTTGGCAGGTTGGAGTCATTCGCTGGGTCCAACAGAACCCTGGCGAGGGTGCCGAGTTCGGTATCGAGGTGATATCATCTGAAGCAACAGCAGCCGGCGTTCAGCCGGCCAGACCCGGCGATGAAAATCCGGTTTACATGCGCGCACTAATCCTCCCCGAGGTTAAGTCTCTTAATCGCGCAGCATCCGTTTTGACTCCCAGCTATCACTTTAGCCCAGCGCACCGGATCAAACTTCGCGTCAGTAATCAGGAAGTGGTGGCTAAATTGGGTCAGGTATATCTGACCACGGCCAGCTTCAACCAATACGACTTCACCATTACTTCGGCAATTACCCGTAAGTAATCCACCAGGTTAACGCTTAGCATGCTCAAAAATGATCTCAACCTGCTCATATTAGATGATGAGCAGTTATACGCAGAAAAGCTCAGTGAGCTGATCAATATCCCGTTGGTTAGTACTCATCTTGTCCTAGCAGACGAAAAAGAAGAGCTGCTCAAGATGCTCAGACGCCCTCTGGATGTGATCGTCCACGGCAACGCCTTTGATATCACCCCCTTTGATACGCTCTCCATACTCAGAAACAACGGGCTAGATGTTCCTGTGATCGCCCTTGTCAGTGACGACAAACCCGCTGTAGGCAGCTCGGATTGCAGCGGCGATCAAGCAGTTGAGTTGATGAAAGCTGGGGTCAGGCACGCTCCAGATCGCTGTGCCATCAGCCTAATTGCTGAGCTGATTAAGCGTGAATTTGAGACCCTAATCATCCGCCGCGAACTTCGCCAAACCCAGAACTTGCTTGAGCATTCAGACTCCAGAAATCAGGCTTTGCTTCGCCAGCTCAAAAGCTCGGTCGCCTTCATCGTAGAAGGGGCTCACCTGTATGCCAACCAAAGCTACTTAGATTTGTTTGGCTACAAAGACTCTCGTGAACTGCTGGGCACACCCGTGATTGACCTGATCTCACCCGACGACACCCAAGCCTTCAAGGATCAACTCAAAGGCTTCTCCAAGGGAGATTTACCCGATAAAGATCTTAAGCTCAGTTTCTTAACTCAAAACCAGAGTGACTTTGAAGCTTTAGTTCAAATGTCTCCTGCCAGCTATGATGGGCAACCCTGCATCCAGCTGATTATCCAGCCAAAATTTGATCATCAATCAAGTGCCGGACTGCTGGCAGTTAGTGACCAGACCGATGCTTTGACCGGTCTCATGAATCGACAGGGTTTTGAGGCAAAGCTCAAGCAAAGCGTGAGTGCTGCGATCAAAAAGCAGACCCAAAATGGCCTCATGTTCGTCAGCATCGATAACATGGGTCAGATCAACAACACCTTTGGTATCGAGGGAACTGATTCAGTCATCATCCATGTCGCGCGTCGCCTGAGCGAGAAGCATAAAAAAGCAGTGATCAGTCGCTTTGGTGAGTCAACTTTCGCATTGCTGATACCTGACACCAAAAAAGACGAGCTTTTGGCTCACGCCAACGAGCTACTCGAATTAATCGACAAAGACCTGATCCCTATCGGTAACAAAACTGCCAGGACCAGCCTGTCAATTGGATTGGCCCTGATCAACGAAACTTCACCCAGCTCCGTGGACATTTTTAATCGTGCCTACAAAGGGATTGATAGGGTTCGTCAAAAAACCAAAGGCACCGGCAATGGCGTGTCCTTGTATGATCCGCTTGAGGAGGCCAGTCAATCTGAATCAGCGCTGTTTGAAACCGTCAATAACGCACTGGATCAAAATCTGTTTAAGCTGCTGTATCAACCGATCTATGACATCAATAGTGGTCAGAGTAACTTTCATGAAGTCTACTTAAGATTGCCGCTGCCTGACGGCACCTCCATGACGCCGGATAAGTTTCTGCACATCGCAGAACAGGCAAACATGCTCGAGCGCTTGGATCGATGGGTCATGCTCAACGCCGCTAAAAACTTACGCGGTGCACTCAAACAAGATCCCAACAGCAAGCTGCTAATCAACCTCTCAGGTAACGCCCTCCAAGATACTGGACTACCAGAGTTTGCCAGCAAACTGGTTAAGGCCATTGGTGCTGAAACAGCGCCAATCACCCTGCAGTTCTCTGAACCCGATGTCGTCAAATACCTGGGGCAGGCGCGGTCGCAATTTGACGCCTTCAAAAAAGCAGGGTGTAACTTGTCCATCAATGCCTTTGGCGCATCCACAAAAGCGATGGAGTTGTTTGACTATATAACCCCCAACATGGTCAAGCTGGATCGTGCCTACACCTCAAACCTAACCAATGATGAGCAAGCGCAAGGTACGGCCACGTTCATCAAGGACATCAGTCGCCACCACGTTACAAGCATGATTGCTTTTATCGAGGATGCACCGACTATGTCGCAGTCATGGACCATCGGCGCTGACTTCCTGCAAGGTATTTACCTGCAAAGCCCAGGAGATCATATCGTGGTGCCAGATACCGATAAGGCCTAAGGGCAGGCTGCGATGAACACTAAGAGGCGGATCAATTTTATTGGCAGCCTTAGCGCTGCCATCGTGGTAAGCGCGCTGATGATGATTAGCGCGTGCACGCCCGCCCCACCATCTACCCGATCACCCACGCCTCTAGCTGACCCCAGCGGAGACCCAGTCGCCGGCGTAGAGGCCTTTAAGACCTACTGCGGGCAATGCCACGAGCTCACTCCCGGCCTTAATCGGCGAGCACCCAATCTCAAGGGCATCTATGGCTCTAAAGCTGGCTTTTTAGGTGATTACGAGTACTCTGCTCAAATCAAACAAAGCAACTTGCTTTGGAACGAGGAAAACCTCATCCGCTACATGATGGCGCCTAAGCAGATGTTCCCTGACACCAAGATGCTGGTTGATCAGCTTCCTGACGACAAGCAAGCAAAAGACATCATGGCTTTTTTAGCGACTCATCCTTAGCAAAAACCACTTCTCTGTTTAAAAAAATCCCTATAAAGCGGAGCGCTTGAGTCAGCATCATCCGATAAAACCAAGCTTAGCTGCTGGCCTAAACTCTTGTATGGCCGCGGCAACGAGCCAAACCCTGTCATCGTGGTATGATGACAAAAAAATTGATGCGAAAATTTATGCTCTTTGCACTGCTCCAGTACCTGATCCCGCAACACGCCCTAAGCCGCCTGATCGGAAAACTGGCACAAAGCTGCAACTTAACCGTTAAGTCGTTGTTTATCAGCTACTTTGCCAAGCAGTATCAGATCAAGCTTGACGACTATGAAGCAGATGCGTTTGATGAATTTGAATCATTCAATGCGTTTTTTACTCGTGCGATTAAACCTGAGGCCCGGCCAATCGATAACGATCCATCTGCGCTGGTTTCGCCGGCTGATGGTGTGGTTTCTGAGCTGGGACCAATTAACCAGCAGATGATTTTGCAGGCCAAGGGCGTCACTTATAGTGTCGATACCCTACTGGGTCAGCTGCCTGAAGCAGTGGGTTTTTACGGCGGGCAATTTTGTACCATCTACCTCTCTCCAAGTGACTATCACCGTGTACACATGCCTTTTACAGCGCGCGCTACCCGAAGCCGCTATGTGCCAGGCAGTCTGTTCAGCGTCAACCAAAGCAGCGCCGAGCACATCCCCAAACTCTTTGCTCGTAACGAGAGGCTGGTCTGCTTGTTTGATTTAGATTACGCAGATAAATCTCATAAAGTCGCAGTGGTGCTGGTTGGCGCGATGATCGTGGCAGGAATCGAGTCGGTGCTTGGCAATAACGCCCCCTCCAAAAAGATCCAAGACATGAATCATGACAAGCAATTTGACAAGGGCGATGAGCTGGGCCGCTTCTACTTAGGCTCGACCGCGATCGTATTGCTGCCACCCACCCTGCCCGCTAATTTTTTAAGTGAACTTTCCCCTGGATCAACCGTGCGCATGGGTCAAAAGATTGCGGAACTTATCAATGCAACCAATCCCACAGACTCCACAACCGATCAAGCCGCTACTTAGAGCCCTCAACTGCTAGAACTTGCGGGCCTGATCAGCTGTAAAGAGATCCAAAGCATCAGTAAAATGTCACTGTGTATTCAATCAGAAACTAGGTTCCTCATCTCACGGCTGGCCCGTCCAACTGGAGGGCGCTCTTGTTTTAAAATTTACTTAACCCATATTAGCTAGCTGCAAACTAGTTTCCCCTCAAAAAACACTCTCTTATCTCAAGCTGATTTCAAGAACGGACTTCACGCTGCCCTCGCTGTCTGCCCGATTTAACACGCCACCACTTAGGTTCTTTAAAGTTGTACTGAACTTAGTGGAGTGACTGCTACAGCCAATCAGCCAGACCAAAAGACATTTTAGTGGCGGCGGATTTAAAGAGAGTCGCAAGCTCTTCCAAAAAAAGAACTAAACCCAGTGACGCAGGCTTTTTTGCCAAGCCTCAACATGAGGGCGAGCCAGTTTTTCAAACAAATCGATATGCGCCTCGCTTGCGTTGAGTGCGGGGATGTAAGCGTAGGACTCACCGCCTGCATCTGTGAACACCTCACGGTTCTCAACCTCAAGCTCCTCAAGTGTCTCAAGGCAATCTGCAGAAAACGCAGGGCTGATCACTTGAACCGATTTGACGCCAGATTTAGCCAAAGACTCAAGTGTCGCATCGGTATAGGGTTTGACCCACTCTTGACGACCAAAGCGCGATTGAAAAGTCGTGATCCACTGATCGGGCGCAAGACCCAGAGCATGCGCCAACTGCGCGCCAGTGCAGCGACAGCGATTGGGATAAGGATCTCCCTTTTTTTCATAATCCTCAGGTATGCCGTGAAAGGAGATCACCAACTTCTCAGCTGTCCCGTGCTCAGCCCGATACGCACGAACCGAGTCAGCCAGCGCCTGGATATACAGAGGATCAGCAAAGTAGTCTTTGATCAGCGTGATCGCTGGCAAGTTGCGCTGGGATTGGCTCCAGCGAGTAACCGCATCATAAAGCGCACCGGTTGACGTCGCTGAAAACTGCGCAAAGGCCGGCAACACCACAAAGTGCTGCACGCCCTGATCGCTCAGCTCACTCATCACCTGATCAACCCCAGGGTTGCCATAACTCATGACTGGGCGCGTGATCACTTCAAAATCCTGATCAACTTGACTGAGTCGCACGCCAAGCTTGCTAGTTTGTTCAACCAAGATCTCGCGCATCGGCGAATCTGAGCCCCAGATCGTGGCGTAGTTGTGCGCCACGCGCTTGGATCTGAGCGGCAAGATCACGAGCCTAAGCAGCACTTGCCAGATCACTTGCGGAATCTCAATCACCCGCTTATCCGACAAAAACTGCTTCAGATAACGGTTCACCGCTTGAGGGGTCGGCGCATCCGGAGTGCCCAGATTACCCAGCAGCACAGCGATCTTCGGTTTATGACTTGGCTTCATGAAACTAACTCAAATTGGTTTGAACTGATTATAGCCAGCCTAACACCCCAAAGGACGCGCCTTGAGCAAAATGTACCAGCTAGTCAGTTTTTTAAACGGGTCGACATTTTCCTGCTTCGTCATGCTCAGACTTACTTCAAGCACTAATTCGGCTTAGTGGCATATCCCAACTTTGCGTCTTAAAAAAGTAAAGCGAGACAGTAAATTCAGTCAACCACCCAAGCCACTTGCACAGCTTTCACCACAGCACGTAAACTGCTGATCTCACTAAACAGATATACGGAAAATCGTGCCACCGTCCAGCACTCCGCAAACCCCTACCTCACCAGACTCCGTCGGATTGGTTCAGTCGCAGATCATGCGATTTGATCAACCGCTGATGCTGGAGTGCGGGCGAGCGCTTGAGCAATTTGAGCTGATCTATGAGACCTACGGAGAGCTTAACTCTGAACGCTCAAACGCCGTGTTGGTTTGCCACGCTCTGTCATCAGATCACCACGCCGCCGGCTTTCACAGCGATGATGACAAAAAACCGGGTTGGTGGGACGCACTGATCGGGCCTGGCAAAGCGATTGATACCCTTAAGTTTTACGTGGTCTGCATGAACAACCTAGGCGGCTGTAGTGGCTCAACCGGACCAACCGCACTGAACCCAGCAACCGGTCAGGCTTACGGTCCGGATTTCCCGCTGGTTACGGTTAAAGACTGGGTGAAAACTCAGGCGATGCTGTGTGATCGCTTAAATCTACCCAAGCTGCATGCCGTAGTTGGTGGATCGCTTGGCGGTATGCAGGCACTGCAGTGGTCGATTGATTACCCAGATCGGGTGGAGCGCTGCGCCGTGATCGCCAGTACCCCAAAACTCACCGCACAAAACATCGCGTTCAACGAAGTCGCCCGCCAGTCGATCATCTCAGACACCAATTTTTTTGAGGGTGACTACTTAAGCCATGGATCAAGTCCCAAACATGGCCTGATGCTGGCTCGCATGATCGGTCACTTAACCTATCTGACTGACGAGGGCATGCGCCATAAGTTTGGCCGCGACCGCCCAAGCGCCACCAACTATAGCTACGACGTGCGCAACGTCGACTTTGAGGTAGAGAGCTACTTTCGCTATCAGGGCGACAAATTCAGTGAGCTTTTCGATGCCAACTCCTACTTGATCATGACCAAGGCGCTGGACTACTTTGATCCGGCAGCCAATCACGCATCGCTCTCTGAAGCCTTAAGTCAAACCCAGTGCCGCTTTTTGGTGATCAGTTTTACCAGCGATTGGCGCTTTACCCCAGCACGCTCACGCGACTTGACCGATGCCCTGATCGCAGCGCGAAAGCCGGTGAGTCTGGCGAACGTTGAAGCGTCACAGGGGCATGACTCGTTTTTGTTCGCGATCCCGCGCTATGTTGCGCTATTGTCGGCATTTTTGACCTCACCTCTCTTGAAGCCTAAGGAGTCAGCCCATGCGGATTGATCAACAGGTGGCAGAGAGTCTGATTCGCCCCGGCACCCGCGTGCTCGATCTGGGCTGCGGCGATGGGGAGTTGCTCGCGCACCTTAAAGCGACGCACGGGGTCAGTGGTTATGGCGTTGAGATTGATCCGGACAAGATCACTCAGGCGATTGGCCGCGGGATTGACATCATCGAGCATGACTTAAATCAAGGTTTATCTGGCTTTCCAGATCACAGTTTTGACTATGCGATCATGGCGCAAGCGATACAAGCAGTTGACGATCCGCGCGCCATGCTGATCGATCTGCTGCGTGTGGCGGATACCGCCGTGGTGACTTTTCCCAATTTTGCTCACATCAAAAACCGCATCGATCTGGGAGTTTTTGGTCAAATGCCCATGAGCAAATCCCTACCTCACGCTTGGTTTAACACGCCCAACATACACCTATGCACGATCAAAGATTTTGAGCGGTTATGCGCTGAGCTTGGGATTCGAGTCATCCAGCGCATCGTGACCACCAGCACCGAAAAAGATCCTTGGTGGGTAAAGCTAGCACCCAACCTCACCGCCGCGCTGGTAATCTACCAGTTGAAACTTAAGTGAGCTTTTCTGCGGTGGTATCTGGACATTCAAAGGGCTTTGACGAGACCAAACTGGCTGCACCCATCGCCCCAAATCCTATGTTGATTCTGACTGACTATGCCTGATCAGCTGCAGCGCACCTCACAAATCCCGGTCACCGATCCTGAAGCGGGCCTTAAGATCACCGAAATCTTCTGCTCGCTTCAAGGGGAGTCTGGCTCGGTTGGTGCGCTCACTACCTTTGTTCGTTTGACCGGTTGTCCACTACGCTGCAGTTACTGCGACACTCCCTACGCGTTTAGCGGTGGTTCCAGGCACTCCCTTGACTGGATCATCGATCAGGTCAAAGATTTAGGCGCAAGGCAAGTCTGTGTCACCGGCGGCGAGCCTCTAGCTCAGCCAAACGCACTGCCGCTGCTCAACCAGTTATGCGATGCTGGGTTTCAAGTGTCACTTGAAACTGCTGGGGCGCTCACCACTGAAGCAGTCGATCCTCGCGTGCGCTGCGTGGTTGACTTTAAGTGCCCAAGCTCCGGCGAGTCCGAGCAAAATCTGCTCAGCAACCTAGCTCACCTAAAGCCTATCGATGAGCTTAAGTTTGTCATTGGCACCCGCGAGGACTACGAGTGGTCACAGGATTTCATCAATCAGCACCCTGAGTGTCAGCAGGTCAGCGCGATCTGGTTTTCGCCTGTGTTTGACTCTGACACCGATCAGATACCTGATATCGCCCGCGATCTGGCTCAGTGGATGCTTGAAGACCGCTCTGCTGCGCGTTTGGGACTGCAGATCCACAAACTACTCTGGAAGGACGCTGAGGGTCGCTGAAGGTCGCTCGACTCACAATCTTTATCCATAAGCGTCTCTACCGCTCTACCCTTTAGTAACTCTGACCTTAAATTCAAAACACTAAATCAGAGGCACAAAACCCGCTGCTATATCGTCCTATCATACTCAACCCAAAACGCACTTACCGCACCTCTTGCCCCATTCCAAGCACCATCCTAAATTTGCCACTGCGGACATTTGAATTCTGATGGTTACCCCAGACTTTGAAGCACTGACAGCGGCCTGCTAACATGCACGTTACTCCTGCCAGACACCATCATCTCGCCCATGTCGCCAAACTCCCAAACACAGACACAAAAACCAACACCGACTCAGGCCAGCCCAAAACCCTTGCATACTCAATCCAAAGACAACCAAGCAAAACCGCGCGCCATCGTGCTGCTTTCAGGCGGTTTGGATTCAGCGACGTGTCTGGCCTGGGCGAGCCAGCGTTTTGAGTGCACGGCGCTCTGTTTTGATTATGGGCAGCGCCACGTAAGCGAGCTGATCAGCGCTGGGCGGCTGGCAAGCAGCTTTGATGTTCCACTTCAAACCATCAAACTTGGTTTGGGTGAGCTTGGTGGCTCAGCACTCACTGATCACTCAATTGAGCTACCTCAAAGCGGCGAGCCAAGTGACGATATCCCGGTCACCTACGTGCCTGCCAGAAACACCCTGTTCTTAAGCTACGCGCTTGCGCTGGCTGAAGTGCGAGGAGCAAGTAACATTGTGATTGGCGTCAACGCAGTGGACTACTCGGGTTACCCCGATTGCCGCCCTGAGTTCATCCAGGCTTTTGAGCACATGGCGAATTTGGCTACCCGCGCCCAGGTTGAGGGAGGCAAGCTTCAGATTCTCACACCGCTGATCGAGCTTTCTAAGTCTCAGATCATAAAGTTGGGTGTGGAGCTGGGCGTGGACTACGCAAAAACCGTATCATGCTATCAAGCTGACGAGGACGGCAGAGCTTGCGGTCAATGCGACAGCTGCGTGCTGCGTCGCCGAGGATTTGACGGCGCCGGAGTTGTTGATCCTACCCGATACGTTTGATCGGACTATCCATCGTAAGGAAACCCATGAAACAACTGAATTTAGTGAAACAAGCGATCTTAACCATCGCCTTAGGTGGCTTCACCCTTGGTGCCAGCGCAGCAGAAATTAAAAATGTCCAACAGGCGATGGTGAGCAAGTGTGCGCAGGAAATCATGTACTTTAAGGTTGCTGATCAAGCAACAGCCAACAAGCTGTGCAGCTGCACCACTCAGGTCCAGGCTGACAACTTAAAGCTTGGAGAGTTTTGGGGCATGCAAACTGCCGCCGTCAATGGCACCAATCCTGACACGCTGCCGCAGATCAAGCGCATCCAGCCTAAGCTGCAGCAGTGCCGAGTGGGTCTGAAGCTCAACAATCCACAGGCACCAGCAAGGCCTGCCGCTAAGTAACGACCCGGATTGCGTGGCGGCTCGCTGTAACGAGCTGCCGCGTGATGCCTCTTCAACCGAACCATCAAAACTTAAGTCACTTACCCCGTAAAAAAGATCAATTCAGCGTCTGCAGGGATATGAACACATACACTGCCGCTTAGCTTTGGTAAACTTTGACCACCAGACAAATTGGTGACTCAAGATGCAACTCCCCGACCAAACTTATCAAAGCACTCAAGGTCAGATTAACCTGACCGAACTGAACCAAGCTCTGGTTCTGTATTTTTACCCGCGCGACTCGACTCCGGGCTGCACCACCCAAGCTACTGACTTCACAGCACTCAGCGCCGAGTTTGCAGAACTTGGCTATACCGTGATCGGTGTCTCACGCGACAGCCTAGCATCGCATGCGCGCTTCACTGAAAAGCAAAACTTGGGCATCACCCTGATCAGCGATACCGAGGAGACCCTTTGCCAGCACTTTGATGTGATCAAAGAGAAAAATATGTATGGTAAAAAGGTCTTGGGTATTGAGCGCTCAACCTTTGTCTTTGACGCCAGTGGCACCCTGATCGCCGAACACAGAAAAGTTCGTGCCAAAGAGCACGCCCAAAAACTGCTCGATGAACTCAAAAACTTAAAGGGGTAACCAGCCCACACCATGATCAATTTGCAGGTTTTTCTTGACGAGCTTTTTCAATCGCTGGGCCGCTCTTTGTATTTTTTTTACGGAGCCCCCGAAGAGATAAACGCCATCGATTGGTCATCTTGGCTACCCAAGTTTTTAGCGGGACTCACGATTTGCGTCCTATTAATCACTTTATTTTGGTTGATTTATCGGGGCGCGCTGCTCAGCATGCGCAGGCTCTCCAAGCGCTTCAACGTCAAATCCCAATCACAAGGTCGTATCGCCAAGGGCTTTAAGTACCTGTGGTATCTGGCCAGTGCGATCGTGGTGGCATCTCAGATCGGTATTGACTCAGCGACGATAAAGTCCTCAGTCAATGCGGTGTTTATTGGGGCGATCTTCTTTGGCTTGTGGATCGCCATGGATCGGGTGATCGAGTCGACATTTAAAAACAACGACCTCAACGCCTCGATCATGCAGCTGTCGAAAAACGTCGTATCCGTGCTGCTGGTAGTGTTTGCGATCGCCGCCCTCATGAAACAGTTTGGGTTTGATCTTGTGTCAATCGTCGCCGGTCTAGGGATCGTCGGTTTGGCCGTCGGTTTTGCTGCTCAAAGCACCCTCGCCGATTTTATCGCCGGCATCACCATCTTGATTGAACAGCCCTTTAAGATCGGTGATTGGGTGCGGATCAACGAAAAAGAAGGCATGGTCGAGCGCATTGCACTCAGAACCACGCGTATCCGCACCCGCGACAACGTCTCGATCGTGATCCCCAACTCAACCGTCGCCGCAGCCGAGGTCACCAACCTTACTGCGCGGCACCTGGTGCGCTTTAAAGCCTCTTTTGGCATCGCTTATGAGGAACACGTCGATGAGGCGCGTCAAGTGATCCTAAAAGCCATCGAATCGACCGAATTTGTGCTCAAGACCCCCGCTCCCATGATCATGGTCGATGAGCTAGCCGACTCCGGAGTCAATTTGTACTTACTGTTTTGGCTGCTGCCTGCCAACATCGACAAACAGCCCAAGATCACCGCGGCGCTGCTTGAGACCATCCACAAATCACTGGTCGACGCCGATATCGAGATCCCCTACCCTCATGTTCAGCTGCTCACCAACAAGCCGTAAGCTTTTAGGAAAACCTCTAGCAAAATGTCATCCAATTTAAACCCTCGCCAGCTTGAAGCCTTAAAACTCGTCGATGCACCGCTCTTGGTGCTCGCGGGTGCTGGTTCCGGCAAAACCTCGGTAATTACCCAAAAGATCGCCTACCTGATCCAAGAGCGCGGCCTGCCAGCGCGCTCGATCCTAGCAGTGACTTTCACCAACAAAGCCGCCAAAGAGATGCGCGAGCGCGTGGGCAAACTGCTGGATTCAGGTCAAGCGCGGGGTTTAACCGTGTCGACATTTCACCAATTTGGGCTCAACTTTCTGCGCGCAGAGCTAGCGAAAACCCCGCTCAAACCCAACTTCTCGATCATGGACAGCGACGACGCTAAGCGCTTGATCAAAGAGCTGATGCACCGCGACAACATGACCAGCGCCGACTCAAAAACCCTGATCAACAAAGCCATGAGCCTGATCAGTAGCTGGAAAAACGAGCTGATTGAGCCTGCTCAGGCCATGAGTAAGATCGAAGATCCCGAAGACATGATCTTTGTCGAGGTCTATAAGCTTTATCAGCGATCACTGCGCGCCTACAACGCGGTCGACTTTGACGACCTGATCGTGCTGCCCTCACAAGTGTTAGCTGAGCACCCTGAGATCGAAGCCAAGTGGCAAAACCGCCTTCAGTACGTGTTGGTTGATGAGTATCAAGACACCAACCACGCGCAGTACGATCTGATTAAGCGCTTAGTCGGCAAGCGTGGGCATTTTACGGCGGTCGGTGACGACGATCAGTCAATCTATGCTTGGCGGGGCGCTAAGCCTGAAAACATGGCGCAATTGGGCGAGGATTACCCCAACTTAAAAGTCGTCAAGCTTGAGCAGAACTACCGTTCGACTTCTCGGATACTCGAGGCAGCCAACAAAGTGATCACCAACAACCCGCACTTGTTTGAGAAAAAGCTCTGGTCAGACAAGGGTCAGGGTAAGCAGATTCGCGTCAAACCCTGCTCAAACGAAGACCGCGAGGCTGAGTGGGTAGCCAACGACATCATGGTGACCAAACTCAAAGAAGGCTTGGAGTGGAAAGACTTTGCAGTGCTCTACCGCTCCAACTTTCAGGCGCGCTTTTTAGAGGCTAACCTGCGGCATCTGCAGATTCCTTATAAGCTTTCCGGCGGCACCTCGTTTTTTGCGCGCACTGAGATCAAAGACATCATGTGCTACTTGCGCCTGATCATGAACTCAGACGACGACAGCGCGTTTTTAAGGGTGGTTAACACGCCCAAACGTGGTATCGGGGCTGTATCCCTCGAGAAGCTCGGTCTGTTCGCTCAGGAGCGTGCACTGGGGCTGCTTGAAGCGGCTTCGCGCCCAGCACTCGCTGAGCATGTACCTAAGCGTGCAGCAGCTGAGCTGAGCGAATTTGCCCGCATGATTGCGCACTACACTGAAGAGCTGTACCAAAATGACGACCCGATCCCACTGGTGCGCCAGATGGTGGGTGAGATCGGCTATATCGATCTGATCAAAGATGAATCCAAGACCCCGCAGCAGGAAAAAAACCGTCTGGATAATATCGAGGTGCTGTATCAAAACATCCAAGGATTGATTAACCGCGCGGAACCTGAAGATCAGACCCTTGAGGCAGCTCTTCGAAAACTCTTGCTGTTAGATATGCTCGAACAACAACGCGATGAAGACGACACCAACCAAGTGAGTCTCTCCACTTTACACGCCGCCAAAGGGCTTGAGTTCAATCACGTCTACATGATGGGGCTTGAGGAGGAGATGCTGCCGCATCGCAACTCCATCTTGTCTGAGACGGTTGAGGAGGAGCGACGGCTCATGTATGTCGGGATTACGCGAGCACGAGAGTCGCTGTGCTTGAGCTATGCCAAGGAGCGCCGCGCAGGAGCTGAACGTAAGCCCACCAGCATCAGCCGGTTTTTAGAAGAGTTACCTGGTGAGGATTTGATCTGGGCAGGCAAAAACAACGCGCCAGTTGAAGATCCCGTGCTCACCGCCCAACGACACATCGATAATCTGCGAGCCATGCTCGCCAACCAAAAAAAAGCCTGAGCTTATGAAACTACAAGTCAAAATCCTAGACCCTCGTATCAACGATGATCCGCGGTTTGAATTACCCAAACGCGCCACCACAGGCTCTGCCGGTGTGGATCTGCGCGCCCTCATCGATGGGCCCATCCAGATAGAACCAGGAGCCACTCACCTGATCCCGACTGGTTTGGCGATCTACGTGCAAGACCCTAACTTTGCCGGTTTGATCTTGCCGCGCTCGGGCCTCGGCCATAAGCACGGCATTGTACTGGGTAACTTGGTGGGTTTAATGGATGCTGACTATCAGGGCGAGGTTATGGTGTCTTTGTGGAACCGCTCAAGCGTGACATTTTGCTTAGAGCCAGCGGAGCGCATCGCTCAGTATGTGGTGGTCCCCATCGCCCAATCGACCTTTGAGGTGGTGAGCGAATTCAGCGATCAAACCGAGCGCGCGGCTGGCGGTTTTGGTCATACCGGTAAAAACTAAGGAAGCGCCTTCATGTCACTAGATCACCAATCGGCGCTCAACATCGCCAAGGTTTTAACCGAGTCACTCCCCTACATCCAAAAATTCGCCGGCAAAGTTCTGGTGGTCAAATACGGTGGTAACGCCATGACCGATCCAGCGCTCGCTGAATCCTTTGCCCGCGATATCGTGCTGCTCAAAACCGTGGGCATCCACCCAGTGGTAGTCCATGGCGGCGGGCCTCAGGTAGACGCCCTGCTCAGTAAACTCGGCCACACCAGCGACCGCATCGACGGCATACGCGTGACCGACGCCCCGACCATGGAAGTGGTCGAAATGGTCCTCGGTGCCACGGTCAACAAGTCTATCGTCTCGCAAATCAATCGACATGGCGGTCAAGCGATCGGACTCACCGGTAAAGACGCCAACTTAATCAACGCTAAAAAATTCACCGTCGATAAGCTCATGGAAGACGGGAAAACACAAAGTTTAGACTTTGGTCATGTGGGCGAGATCCGATCAATCAACGCCAGCTTGCTGCAGATGCTCATCAACTCCAACTTCATCCCGGTCATCGCACCTCTTGGCGCTGACAGTGAGGGCAACTCCTACAACATCAATGCCGACACGGTCGCTGGCAAAGTCGCTGAAGTACTGCGCGCCGAAAAACTCATGCTGCTCACCAACATTCGCGGTGTACTCGATAAAGAGGGTGAGCTGTTAACCGGCATCAGCGTTCAACAGGTCAACGATCTGATCAAAGATGGAACCATACACGGCGGCATGATTCCGAAGATCCAGTGCGCCTTAGACGCGGTCAATGCGGGTGTGACCAGCGCACACATCGTCGATGGGCGCGTCGCTCATGCCACGCTCCTTGAAGTCTTCACTCATGAAGGTTTGGGTACGCTGATCAGCAACAAACACTAGCCACCCAGAAACAGCACACATAAAAAAAGCGCCTTAAGGGCGCTTTTTTTTATTAACACTCAAAACTCACTGAGCGCGGTCAACCAACTCAACATAAGCCATAGGCGCATTGTCACCATCACGCGATCCAGCTTTCAAGATGCGCAGGTATCCACCTGGACGCGCTTTGAAACGAGGACCCAAATCAGTGAACAACTTACCGACTGACTCTTTTGAGCGCAGACGACTAAACGCCAAACGACGGTTAGCAACGCTGTCTTCTTTTGCCAAAGTAATCAAAGGCTCAGCCACACGGCGAAGTTCTTTGGCTTTAGGCAAAGTGGTTTTGATCAGTTCATGCTCAAACAAAGAGTTGGTCATGTTCTGGAACATGGCTTTACGATGTGAAGAAGTTTTATTTAACTTACGACCACTTTTACGATGTCTCATAATAATTCCTTAATTAGCGCACGCGGTAGGCGTAGCGATCGTCTACACGCAGGCTGCTTGGTGGCCAGTTATCAAGTGGCATACCCAATGACAAACCTTTAGAAGCAAGTACGTCTTTGATCTCAGTCAATGACTTCTTACCCAGGTTAGGCGTCTTGAGCAGCTCAGTTTCCGTGCGCTGGACCAGATCACCAATATAGTAAATATTTTCAGCTTTTAGGCAGTTAGCCGAGCGTACGGTCAATTCAAGATCATCGACTGGACGCAGAAGAACAGGATCAACCTCTTCACGTTCTGGCTCTGGCTCAGGCTGCTGATCAGCTTGAAGATCAACAAACGCTGAAATCTGCTGCTGCAAGATCGTCGCTGCTTTACGGATCGCTTCTTCTGGATCAATCGTACCGTTAGTCTCAAGATCAAGTATCAGACGATCCAAGTCGGTACGCTGCTCAACACGGGCATTTTCAACCTTGTAAGCAACACGAACCACTGGAGAGTAACTGGCATCTAACTGCAACGAGCCAACCGGACGAGTTTCCTCGCCGTGATAGCGCTGATCAGACGTTTCATAACCCCGGCCTAAAGCAACTTTCATGCGCATGTTCAAAGAACCGCGATCACTCAAAGTTGCCAAAACCAATTCAGGGTTCATGATTTCAACTGAACTTGGCAATTTGATATCACCAGCAGTTACTGGACCCGCGGTATCTTTGTTAAGCGAGATCTCTGCTTCAACACCTTCGTGCAGAACCAAAGCCAAGCTTTTGAGGTTCAACAGCAACTCAAGCACATCTTCTTGCATGCCCTCAAGTGTTGAGTACTCGTGTTCAACACCGGAGATTTCAACTTCAGTGATCGCTGCACCTGGCAGTGATGACAAAAGAATTCGACGCAGAGCGTTGCCCAGAGTATGACCAAAACCACGTTCTAGAGGCTCTAAAGTCACCTTGGCAACTTTAGAGTCAACTGTATCTACCGTAATCGCGCTCGGAGTAAAAAAATCATTCGCATTGAGCATCATGGTCACCTCGGCTAATTATTTAGAGTACAGCTCGACGATCAAGCTTTCGTTGATCTCGGCTGGTAAATCAACACGATCAGGTGCTTGTTTGAAGCTACCGTGCATGTCGCTGTGATTCACGTCTAACCATTCTGGTATGCCGCGCTGATTAGCAAGCTCAATCGCGTTTTTGATGCGCAACTGGTTTTTTGCTTTGCTGTGAATCGCAATCACGTCGCCATCACCCACTTGGATTGAAGCGATGTTGACACGAACCGCTTCTTCTTTGCCGGCACGTTGAACAGTAACTGCCTTGTGGCTCACCAACTGACGTGCTTCAGCACGTGTAGAGGCAAAACCCATACGGTAAACGACGTTATCAAGACGACGTTCAAGCATTACGAGCAGGTTCTCACCCGTCGCGCCGCGCATACGCGCTGCTTCTTTATAGTAGTTTGAGAACTGACGCTCTAAAACACCGTACATACGACGAACTTTTTGCTTTTCGCGCAACTGAGTGGCGTACTCAGAAGTTTTAGCGCGTGACGCACCATGCTGTCCTGGTGGACGACCGGCTTTTTTAGTTTTTTGCTCAAATGTCTTTACGCCGGACTTTAACTGAAGATCAGTACCTTCGCGGCGGGAAAGCTTGAGTTTGGGACCGATATAACGGGCCATAAATCTCTCCTAGATGAATCGTTGGTCGGTTAAACGCGGCGCTTCTTGGGGGCGCGGCAACCGTTGTGAGGAATCGGGGTAACATCAGTGATGCTGCTAATTTTATAACCCACTGATCCTAATGCACGTACCGCAGATTCTCGACCAGGGCCTGGGCCCTTCACTAAAACATCTAGGTTCTTAACTCCATAATCTAAAGCCGCTTTACCAGCAACTTCAGCAGCTACCTGAGCAGCAAATGGAGTAGATTTACGAGATCCACGGAAGCCTTGTCCACCTGAGGTGGCCCAAGCCAGTGCGTTACCTTGACGATCGGTAATAGTCACAATGGTGTTATTAAAAGAAGCGTGAATATGAGCCACACCCTCAGAAACACTTCGGGTTATTTTCTTGCGGCCACGAGTATCTTTTGCCATCTTTTAGCTTCCTGGTTTACTTATCTTTTGATTGGTTTGCGCGGACCCTTACGAGTACGTGCGTTGGTTTTGGTGCGCTGGCCACGAAGTGGTAAACCACGACGATGACGCAGACCACGGTAGCAACCCAAGTCCATCAAACGTTTGATGTTCATGGAAACTTCACGGCGAAGATCGCCTTCAGTTACATAGTTGCCAACTTCACTACGGATATCATCTAACTGAGCATCAGTCAGTTGAGAGATCTTGGTAGTTGCATTGATATTCACTGCATCGAGGATTTTTTGTGAAGTCGTACGACCCACACCAAAAATATACGTCAGCGAGATAACAGCGTGCTTGTTGTCTGGTATGTTGACCCCAGCAATACGAGCCATTTAATTACTCCTAAATCAATAACAAGCCAAACACGAAGCGCGGATATTACCCTAATGCGCCCGGTTTGGCAACTTTGTTAGCCTTGGCGCTGTTTATGGCGCGGTTCGGCATTGCAGATCACACGTACGACACCGCGGCGACGAACGACTTTACAATTTTTACAGATTTTCTTAACTGAAGCTTGAACTTTCATAACAACCTCACTTTATAAATTAATTAACGATTCGCCGTCATATCGATGGCTCACCAGATGATTTTGCACTTGAGCAATAAAGTCCATGAGTACGACGATGGCAATCAGCAATGAAACACCAATACTTCCGATGTAAAAGGCACTGAATCCACCACCAGCAACCATAGGTGCCACGCAGACAACGGTCATATAGATCGCACCAATAAAAGTGATGCGCGTCATCAAATGATCCAGATAGCGCTGAGTTTGTAAGCCTGGGCGAATCCCCGGAACAAAAGCACCACTTCGCTTTAAGTTTTCTGAGACATCTTTAGGACTAAATACCAAAGCCGTATAGAAGTAACAGAAGAAGATAATCATGCTGCCGTAAACCAGCAGATAGATCGGCTGACCAGGTGACATGAGCACTACAAAGCCCTGCAAGAAGCTTTGGAACAAGCTGGGTTCTACTGCCGCTCCAGACCACTGTGCTATTGAGCTTGGAACCAGCAAGATGGAACTGGCGAAGATTGCCGGTATTACGCTTGCCATATTCAACTTAAGGGGTAGGTGCGAGCGCTGCTGCGGAAACACCTTGCGGCCCATCTGTTGTTTTTGCGCGTAGTGTACGGGCACTTTTCTCTGTGCTCGCTCTACGTAGACAATCCCTGCTGAAACCAAGATCACAATCACGGCAAATACAAACAACGCGATCAAACTGGTCTGACCGTTTTGTAGCGACTCAACAGACTGCAGTACGATGCTCGGCATAGACGCAATAATACTGGCGAAGATCAACATGGAGATACCGTTGCCCACACCGCGTTCTGTGATCTGCTCACCAAGCCACATCAAGAACATGGTACCGGTTGCCAGTGATATCACAGCAGGAAGCATGAAGCTCATACCCGTCGTCAACGTCAATCCAGAACTCTGCAGACCTGCACTGATACCAATTGCCTGCAAGATAGCCAGAAACAAAGTTCCCTGACGCGTGTACTGAGAAATCTTACGCTGTCCCGACTCGCCTTCCTTTTTAAGTGCCTCTAAGGAAGGTACGACAGCGGTCATCATCTGGATGATAATCGCAGCCGAGATATAAGGCATGATACCCAACGCCATAATCGATAAGCGCTCTAAAGCACCGCCCGAAAAGGTATTGAACACACTCAAGAGCGTGTTTTCATTTTGCGAAAACAACTCTTGGAGTCTGAGCGAGTTGATGCCCGGTACAGGAATATGGGATCCGATCCGATAAACCAAAAGCGCACCCAGTAGGAACAGGATGCGCGATACCAGTTCATTGTGGCGGCGCAGAGCCGCCACAATTCCGCCGCTAGTTAGCTGATTGGCCATGAATTACTTAACTGATCCGCCAGCGCTTTCAATCGCTGACTGAGCACCTTTAGTCACACGCAGACCTTCGATGGTGTAAGCCTTATCGATAGAACCAGACAGAATCACTTTAGCCCGCTTCGCGTCTTGGCGAACTAAGTTACAAGCCTTTAGGGTTTCCATAGAAACGATATCACCTTCGATCTTGTTCAGTTCAGACAAGCGGATCTCGTAGGTGTCTTTTGCCATACGGCTAGTGAAACCAAACTTAGGAAGTCTGCGGTACAAAGGAGTTTGACCACCTTCAAAACCACTACGGATACCACCACCTTTACGAGCCTTTTGACCTTTATGACCACGACCGGCAGTTTTGCCCAGTCCAGAGCCAATACCACGGCCAACACGGTGAGCGTCTTTTTTGCTACCTGGAGCAGGTGACAGATTGTTTAGCTGTAAGCTCATGCTGACTCCTCCACTTTAACCATATAGTAAACTTTGTTAATCATGCCGCGATTTGAAGGGGTATCGACCACTTCGACGGTATGACCAATTTTGCGCAAGCCCAAACCTTTAAGACACAGCTTATGATTTGGCAAGCGATGCGCTGAAGATTTCAGCTGAGTCACTTTGATAGTTTTCATGATTATCCTCGGATTTCGCTCAGCTTTTTACCGCGCTTAGCGGCAACCTGCTCAGGAGAGTTCATGGCACGAAGTCCGTTAAATGTCGCACGAACTACGTTAGCAGCGTTGGTTGAACCGTAGCATTTAGCCAATACGTTTTGGACGCCAGCAACTTCAAGCACGGCGCGCATTGCGCCGCCAGCGATAACGCCGGTACCTTCAGAAGCAGGTTGCATGTAAACGCGGCTTGCACCGTGACGCGCATTGATGGCGTGTTGAAGCGTGTGACCGTTCAGATCAACGTCAATCATGTTGCGCTTAGCAGCTTCAAGTGCTTTTTGGATAGCGGCTGGCACTTCACGTGCTTTACCACGACCAAAACCAACACGGCCATTGCCATCGCCAACAACAGTCAAAGCGGTGAACGAAAAGATACGTCCGCCTTTAACTACTTTAGATACGCGGCCAACTGTTACCAGCTTTTCGGTCAAGCCGTCAGTTTGTTCTACTTTAGCCATGATTAAAACTCCAATCCATTTTCACGGGCAGCGTCAGCTAACGCTTTAATACGGCCGTGATATTTAAACCCTGAGCGGTCAAAAGCAACCTGCTTAATCCCTTTGTCAATTGCTCGTTCGGCTATCAATTTACCGACAGCTTGTGCAGCGTCGACATTTCCCGTGCCGCCTTGACGCAAGCTTGAGTCAAGAGTTGACGCTTGAGCAATGATGGTTGAACCATCAGCTGAAATCAGCTGAGCATAAATGTGACGCGGTGTACGGTTAACGCACAGACGGCTCATACCAAGATCGCGAATATGATAGCGAGTCTTTTTGGCACGACGCAGTCTAGATAGTTTTTTATCAGACATGATTGGCTCCTAACCTGAATTATTTCTTCTTCGCTTCTTTGCGAACAATGTGCTCATCGCTGAAACGTACACCTTTGCCTTTGTAGGGCTCTGGTGGTCTGAATGCACGAATGTTAGCGGCTGCTTGTCCTACCAACTGTTTATCGGCTGATTTGAGCACGATCTCAGTTTGGGTTGGAGTTTCTGCCGTAACGCCTTCAGGCAATACGTAAGCGATGGGGTGAGAAAAACCCAGGTTAAGATTGACAGTGTTACCGCTCACTTGAGCCTTGTAACCAACACCAACCAATTGCAATTTGCGCTGAAAACCGTCAGTAACACCAACGATGTAGTTGTTCAGCAATGCACGAACGGTACCAGAGTGCATCCACGCGTCTTTTGAATCTTTGACGGGAGAGACATTTAGGGACTGGTCATCCTGTTTTAACTCGACCGAATCATGCAGGCGAAGAGAAAGAACACCGTTCTTACCCTTGACTTCTACCTGAGATCCGTTCTGGGTGATACTGACTCCACTAGGGATGATCACTGGGGCTTTAGCCACACGAGACATGAGGAAATCCTATTAAAAAAAATTAAGAAACAAAAGCGATCACTTCACCGCCAACGCCAGCAGCGCGAGCAGCACGATCGGTCATGATCCCTTTACTGGTTGAAACAATAGAGATGCCTAGGCCTTGATTGACCGAAGGAATCGCATCTGTACCACGGAATTGACGCAGACCTGGGCGTGAATAACGCTTGATCTGTTCGATAACCGCTTTGCCTTCATAATACTTGAGCTCAACAGTCATCTCGAGCGTGTTGTTCTGAAGTTGCTCCATAGAAGCAGAGATCAGGTAACCTTCGCTAACCAAAAGGTCAGCAATCGCTTTTTTGACTTTTGAACCCGGCATGATAACGGTAGTTTTGTTTGCCATCTGGCCGTTACGAATGCGGGTAAGCATGTCGGCGACGGTATCTTGCATACTCATAGGTTAATCCTTACCAGCTTGCTTTGGTAACGCCTGGGACATCGCCCTGCATTACGTGTTTACGAACCATGTTGCGTGAAAGACCGAACTTACGGAAGTAACCGTGAGGACGACCAGTCAGAGCACAGCGATTGCGAAGACGAACAGGAGAAGCATTGCGCGGGAGCGCTTGAAGTTTAAGAACTGCCTCAAAACGAGCTTCGTCAGTCGCGTTCACATCGTTAATCGTCGCCTTAAATGCGGCTCTTTTCTCTGCGTATTTTGCAACCGTTTTCTCGCGCTTACGCTCACGGTTGATCATGCTTTTCTTTGCCATGTCTAAGCCCTTACTTGAATGGGAAACCAAACGCTTTAAGCAGCGCGCGGCCTTCATCGTTGGTTTTAGCAGTCGTGGTCATGGTGATGTCCATGCCGCGGATCTGGTCAATTTTGTCGTATTCAATTTCTGGAAATACGATCTGTTCTTTGAGGCCCATCGAGTAGTTGCCACGACCATCAAATGCTTTTGGTGAGAATCCGCGGAAGTCACGGATACGCGGGATAGCAACCGTGATCAAACGATCAAGGAAGTCATACATGCGTTCGCCGCGCAAAGTTACTTTGCAACCAATTGGCCACTCTTCACGAATCTTGAAACCAGCAACTGATTTACGTGCGAGACATACCACAGGTTTTTGACCAGCGATCGTTGTCATGTCGCCCAATGCAAACTCAAGGATTTTTTTATCCTGAGCAGCAGCACCAACACCCATGTTGAGGGTAATCTTGGTGAGCTTTGGAATCGCCATGACATTTTCAAGACCCAATTCTTTTTGAATTTCAGTCTTAAGCTGTTCGTTATATAACGTCTTTAAACGTGACATTTGAAGCCCTTATTTCGACGCAGTCGCCACTGGCTCACCGGATGATTTATAGACGCGGGTTTTATTCCCGTCTTTCACCTGGTAACCAGCACGATCTGCTTTTTGGGTGGTTGGGTTAAGCAAAGCGAGATTGGAGATATGAACAGCGGCTTCTTTTTCAATAATGCCTCCTTCCACACCGGTCATCTGGTTAGGTTTCTGGTGCTTTTTAACCAGGTTGACCCCTTCGACCAAAACTCTGTCGCCTTTGACAGACACGACAGTACCTGTCACGCCTTTTTTCATGTTTCTGGCTGGCTTGTTGCCGTTGCCGCCAGCGATAACGACGACTTGATCGCCCTTAATAATTTTGGCCATAAGATCCTCTTTACAGTACTTCAGGAGCCAGCGAAACAATCTTCATGAAACGGTCATTACGCAACTCGCGAGTAACCGGTCCAAAAATACGCGTAGCAATAGGTGCTTTGTTTTGGTTAAGCAAAACAGCAGCGTTATCATCAAAACGGATCACAGATCCGTCTGGACGACGTACGCCAAACTTAGTGCGAACAACCACTGCGTTCATCACGTCGCCTTTCTTAACACGGCCACGAGGAATTGCTTCTTTAACAGAAACCTTGATGATGTCGCCAACGCTGGCATAGCGTCTATGAGAACCGCCCAGCACTTTGATACATTGAACTTTACGAGCGCCGCTGTTATCGGCTACGTCCAGTATCGATTCAGTTTGAATCATTTTGTCTACTCCAGACTGGTGCTTTGACTGCGATCAAAAAGGCGCGTATTTTAACGCATACACGCAGTATTAGCAAAATTAACTTAAGCCTTAACCGCTTTCTCAACGATTTCGACCAGCTCAAAGGTTTTGGTCTTAGAAATCGGACGCACTTGTTTGATGCGAACCAGATCTCCAGTTTGAGCCTGATTGGTTTCATCATGAGCATGAAACTTAGTCGTGCGGCGCAGACGCTTACCATACAACGGGTGCTTAACATAACGATCGATCACGACAGTGATGGATTTTTCCATCTTGTCGCTGAGCACTCGTCCAGTCAGGACGCCGACATTTTCACCTTGGGCGCTCATGCGTCACCTCCGACTTGCTGATTTTTTTCGGTGATCAACGTTTTGATACGAGCAATCATCCGGCGATTAGTTCTAACTTCATGAGTCTGACTCAGCTGGCCAGTTGCTTTGGCCATGCGCAGACGAAAACCATTCATTTGGATTTCGTCAAGCTTGGTGGTCAGATCATCAATTGAGAGGTCACGTAGTTCAGTAGTTTTCATTACATGATCGTCCTATTAACAACGGTGGTTTTGAAAGGAAGCTTAGCAGCTGCCAAAGCAAAAGCTTCGCGCGCCAACTCATCACTTACCCCTTCAATCTCATACAGAACACGGCCTGGTTTGATCTGGCAAACCCAGTATTCAACTGATCCTTTACCTTTACCCATACGAACTTCCAATGGTTTTTTGGTAATTGGTTTATCAGGAAATACACGGATCCAGATCTTGCCGCCACGTTTTACCCGACGGGTAATCGTACGACGTGCCGCTTCAATTTGACGTGCCGTCATACGGCCACGCTCAGTTGCCTTTAGAGCAATCGTACCGAAAGCTACTGTACTGCCGCGATGCGCCAGTCCACGGTTACGGCCTTTAAAGGCTTTACGAAATTTAGTACGTTTTGGTTGTAACATGATCTACCCCTATGCTTCGCTGCGGCGATCACGACGTTCGCGACGTGGACGCTTAGCGGGCTGTTTAGTCTCAGCAGGTGGATTGTGCGCACTTGCCATACCGTCCAAGATCTCTCCACGGAAAACCCAAACTTTCACACCGATGGTGCCGTAAGTGGTTTCTGCGCGGATTGAAGCATAGTCGATGTCTGCACGAAGCGTATGCAAAGGCACACGGCCTTCACGATACCACTCAGTACGGGCAATCTCAGCACCGCCCAAACGGCCTGATAATTCAACTTTGATACCTTGAGCACCTGAACGCATGCTGTTCTGAACTGCGCGTTTCATCGCACGGCGGAACATGACACGTTTCTCAAGCTGACTGGCAATACCTTCAGCAACTAGTGTTGCGTCAAGATCAGGCTGAGCAATCTCTTGAATGTTCACTTGCACAGGAACGCCCATCATCTTGGTCAGTTCACGCTGCAGCGCTTCAATGTCTTCGCCTTTTTTGCCGATCACGATACCCGGACGTGCCGTGTAAACCGTGACTTTAGCAGCGCCAGTAGGACGCTCAATGATGATCTTTGAGGTCATCGCGGCTTTGAGCTTTTGCTCAAGGTACTTACGCACAGCCAAATCGTTGATTAAATACTCAGCGTATTTGCCTGGTGCAGCATACCAGTTAGCGTTATGACGCTTGACGACGCCTAAGCGAATGCCAATCGGATGTACTTTTTGACCCATGATTAAACTCCTACTTTCACGGTGATGTGACAAGTGCGCTTAGAAATACGATCAGCACGACCTTTGGCACGCGGCATGATGCGTTTAAGCGTGATGCCTTCATCGACAAAGATTGTAGAAACTCTCAAGGTGTCGATATCCAAACCATTGTTGTGTTCAGCATTTGCAATCGCTGAATCCAACGCTTTTTTGATAAAACCCGCTGCTTTCTTGTCGCTGAATTTCAACGCATCAAGTGCACGCTCAACTGGCATACCGCGGATCAAATCGGCAACGAGTCTGGTTTTTTGCGCAGAGATCTGAGCTCCGCGAAGTTTTGCAACAACTTCCATTTTGCTCCCCTAGCGCTTAACTTTCTTGTCGATACCGTGACCACGATAGGTACGGGTTGGCGAGAATTCGCCGAGTTTGTGACCAACCATCTGTTCGTTAACGATCACAGGTATGTGAACTTTACCGTTGTGGATGGCAATCGTCAGACCAACCATTTCTGGCAGGATCATCGAACGGCGCGACCAAGTTTTGATTGGCTTACGCGATTTGCTATCGATCGCTTCTTCGACTTTGGCAAATAAATGCGCGTCGACGAATGGACCTTTTTTTAATGAACGAGGCATTTAAAAATTCCCTTATTTCTTGTCGCGACGACGACGGATGATCAGACTGCTGGTGCGCTTGTTGCTGCGAGTCTTAAGACCTTTAGCTTTCTGGCCCCAAGGACTGGTTGGGTGTTTACCCATGTTACGACCCTCACCACCACCATGCGGGTGATCGACCGGGTTCATCGCCGTACCACGAACCGTTGGGCGAATACCGCGCCAGCGTGAAGCACCAGCTTTACCCAGTGAGCGCAGGTTGTTTTCAGAGTTCGACACTTCACCGATCACTGCACGGCAGTTGTTGTGAATTTTGCGAACTTCACCAGAGCGCAGACGTAGGATCGAGTAAACACCGTCGCGGCCTAGAAGCTGAACTGAAGCGCCGGCACTGCGAGCAATCTGCGCGCCTTTGCCAATCTTCATCTCGATGTTCGAGATCACAGTACCAACAGGGATGCTACCCAGTGGCAAACAGTTACCTGGACGAATCGGAGCAGATGTACCAGAGATCACTGAATCACCAGCGCTGAGTTTTTTCGGTGCGATGATGTAGCTACGCACGCCGTCAGCGTATTTGATCAGAGCAATGTGAGCGGTCCGGTTAGGGTCATACTCGATACGCTCAACGATCGCAGGGATGTTGTCGCGGTTACGTTTGAAATCAACCAAACGATAATGTTGCTTATGACCACCGCCGATGTGGCGAGTAGTGATGCGTCCGTTGTTGTTACGACCACCAGTCTTCGACTTCTTTTCTAGCAAAGGCGCGTAAGGGCGACCTTTAAAGAGGTGCGGATGCACCACCTTTTCTACGAAGCGACGACCTGGTGAGGTCGGTTTAGCTTTTACTATTGGCATAATGGGTATCCTTATTCGCTGTCGGCTTCTTCAGCTACCTGGGACATTTGCACGTCCTGGCCCGGCTTCAGAGTGACATAGGCTTTTTTAAAGTCGTTGCGGCGGCCAATGTTCTTGCCGAAGCGCTTAGACTTCCCTTTGACATTCAAAGTGTTTACTCGCTCAACCTGAACTTCAAACAGCTGCTCAACAGCGGCTTTGATTTCAGCTTTGGTTGAATCAGTAGCAACCTTAAAGACTTGAACACCACGTGCTTCGCCCAGCATCTGAGATTTCTCAGAAAAGACAGGAGCGCGCAGCACTTGATAAAGACGTTCGTTTTTCATCGTATGCTCCCTCAGCCGAACTCAACGTTTAATTTTTTCGCAGCATCTACGGACATAACCACTTTCTCGTAAGAAATAAGGCTGATTGGATCAATGTCTTTGGTGTCTACGACGTTTACGTGCGGCAAGTTACGAGCTGACAGGTACAGATTGTCTTGCAGTTCGTTAACCACGATCAGCGCTTTAGGGGCGCCCAGATCTTGCAGCTTAGCAGCAAGCTCTTTGGTCTTCGGTGCAGAAATGTCCAGTGTGTCAACGAGCAGCAAGCGATCTTGACGAACGAGTTCGGCCAAGATGCACTGCAGTGCGCCGCGGTACATTTTACGGTTTACTTTTTGCGACCAGTCTTGCGGACGAGCAGCAAAAGTAACGCCGCCCCCACGCCAGATTGGCGAGCGGATCGAGCCAGCGCGAGCGCGGCCAGTTCCTTTTTGTTTAAAAGGTTTTTTGCCGCCGCCAGATACGTCTGAGCGGTTTTTCTGAGCACGGCTACCTTGACGGCCGCCAGCCAGATAGGCAGTTACTACCTGATGAACCAGCGCTTCGTTGAACTCGCGGCCAAAAGCCACTTCTGAGAGTTCGACAGCTGTTCCTGAATGAGTTTTGATATCCACAATGATCCCCTTAGGCTACAGCGGCTTTGATGGACGGACGAATGATTACGTCTCCGCCATTGGCACCCGGAATAGCGCCCTTAACCACAACCACGCCTTTTTCAGCGTCAACAGAAACTACTTCAAGTCCCTGAACAGTGACGCGCTCAGCGCCCATGTGGCCTGCCATCTTTTTGCCTTTAAATACACGGCCTGGCGTTTGGTTCTGACCAGTTGAACCGTGTGCACGGTGCGATACTGAGTTACCGTGAGTCGCGTCTTGCATGCTGAAGTTCCAGCGCTTAACAGGACCTTGGAAACCCTTACCTTTAGACTGGCCGGTGACGTCGATTGCTTGACCTGGAGTGAACATGTCAGCTTTTAATTCGCCGCCCAGCTCTTTACCTTCCAGTTCAGCATCGTTTGCACGGAATTCCCAAAGACCACGACCGGCAGCAGTACCTGCTTTAGCGTAGTGACCTTTTTGTGCGCTAGTAACGCGTGACTCGCGACGTTCACCTGTAGTGATCTGGATAGCTTGATAGCCATCTTGCTCTAAGGTTTTGATCTGCGTGATACGGTTTGGCTGCACTTCTACCACAGTGACAGGAAGTGATACCCCTGCTTCGGTAAAAACGCGCGTCATGCCGCATTTTTTTCCTACTAAACCAATTGCCATGTGAAACCTCGTTTGTTGTCCCCGCCAAGCGAGCGACGATAAAATATGTTCGTTTAGCTCAGTGCGATCTGTACATCGACACCAGCAGCAAGATCCAGCTTCATCAATGCATCAACGGTTTTTTCTGTTGGTTGAATGATGTCCAGCATGCGCTTGTGCGTACGGATCTCATACTGATCACGCGCGTCTTTGTTGACGTGGGGTGAAGTCAGGATGTCGAAACGCTCGATACGGGTAGGCAATGGAACAGGTCCACTCACTTGTGCACCAGTGCGTTTTGCGGTTTCTACGATTTCTTCAGCTGACTGATCGATCAAGCGGTGATCGAAAGATTTCAGTCGGATGCGAATCCTTTGGTTGGCCATGCAAGCAACTCCAAGGGTTAAATAAAAAAGTCCACACGTGCCCTACCCTAAAGGGTGGCCGTATGGGTTTATAAAACAGTGCCGGTATCGATGCACCAGCTGTATGCGAAGGCCTGCGCGCTGCCTAAGCTCAATTTCAGACTGCGTATGTTATAGATCTTTTACGTTTATGGCAAGGCTTGATAGCAGATAAACTAAAATGACCACAGTGGACGGCCTTGTTTTAGTTAAAGGGTCTTAGCCACTGGTCAGTCAGTCTGTGCGTGATGCGGGAGATTGATGACATTTTACTTAAGGCTGTAGTCTGAAAATTCCCTTCTTACTATAGCGGCTAGATGCACTCAGCTTTTAAGGCTTCGCCTGCAGTAAGGCTACAGACCAAGCTGAACAATTTGCTAATATGAGCCACCCACCAAAGGTCAATTTACCCATGAAAAAAATCATCCAAACCAGCGACGCACCAAAAGCAGTCGGCACCTACTCGCAAGCCGTGCAGGTTGCTAACTTAGTTTTCCTCTCAGGTCAGATCGGCTTGCACCCTGACACTGCCGAACTGGCAGATGGATTTGAAGCCCAAGCCCATCAAGTCTTCAAGAACCTACACGCCGTCTGCCGCGCTGCTGGTGGATCACTGGAGCACATCGTGAAACTTGGGGTATTTGTGACCGATCTTGGCAACTTCGACAAACTCAACGAGATCATGCAACAGTACGTCACCGCGCCACTTCCAGCACGTGCCGCTGTTGAGGTTTCGGGCCTGCCCAAGGGCGCAATGGTTGAGATGGACGCTGTCATGAGCTTGGATGTTTAAAAAGCTGAGTAGCTTTAAACTGAAACACTTGTTCGCAAACAAATTGCTTCAGGCCAGCCAGCTTTGACTAACCATAACCCTGCATCTTCTAAGCCCGTGAACTCCAAAAATACCTCCCCCGCTGCCACCCCCGCGCTAATCGAGGTGGCGCTCCCAGTGCCGCTCGATCAGAGTTTTAGTTATCTGCCAGGAAGTTTAGAGCTCAACCAGCTTCAAATCGGTGCTCGAATCAAGGTCCCTTTTGGATCACGCCGCATGATTGGCGTGATCACTGAGTTACCCTCACAGCTTCCAGTTACTGATTACCCGCTTAAGCAAGCGCTCGAGCTGATCGATAGCAAGCCTGTGATCGATCACAGACTCATGAAACTGGCTGTATGGATGAGCGACTACTACTTAGAGCCTCTGGGTGAGGTGCTGAGTGCCATGCTCCCTGGGCTTGGTGAAACCGATCTATGGCTAGCGGACACCCAAGATACTCAGAATTACTGGATACTGACCCCTGAGGCTAAGGCTCCGGATCAGCGCCACCACCGACTGCATGATGCTTATCAAGCAATGCTGACCCCGGGTTTTTTCAGTGACGCAGAGCGCTTGAATCTGGGTATCTCCCTAGCCACGCTTAGGTCACTTGAATCAAAGGCCATAGTCAAATGCACCCAATCTCCGCCCGCTCGCGGCGATCTTGATCCTCTTATTTCTGAAGCTACACTCCCCGCTAAAATTGGTAAACCCGTTGTCGCAGGGTCGGAACCGATGAATCCGGCGCAAACTGCTGCATTTGAAGCAATCAACTCAGCTTGCGGATACCAAACCTTTTTGCTCTATGGTGTGACCGGTAGCGCTGTCTCTTATACACATCTGACGCTGCCGACGAAGAGGATAGTGTAGAT
>CAJXOR010000004.1 GCA_913057715.1 uncultured Moraxellaceae bacterium | reverse complement strand
GGGCGATGGCCATCGATGATCTAAACGCCCGCCTAAAAGGGTAGTCTTACCCACCAGCTTGAGTACCCAAGATCGCAGTGCAAAAAAAACCAGCCTTAAGGCTGGTTTTTTGGTTTTGGGCTAATCAGTAAGCGTTGTTTTTAAGCGCCGCGATACGTACATCTAAAGGAGGGTGGCTGGCAAACATTGCCTTGAGGTTGAAGCCTTCTTTCTTACCTTCAGCGATCGCAAAGGCCTGCATCTGCTCAGGCATCTGTTCAGGGGCATTTGCGGTGACTTTTAAACGCTCAAGTGCGCCGATCATGCCAGCTTTAGAGGCGAGTCTTGCACCCGCTTCATCGGCTTTAAATTCACGGTGACGCGAGAACCAAGCAACAATCACACTGGCCAAGATACCAAAGACAATCTGCAGGACGATCACGATCGCAAAGTAAGCCATGCCGCCGCGCTCTTCGGATTTAAATACCACTTGGTTGATGAAACCTGCTGCAATTCGCGCAAAGAACATGACAAAGGTGTTCACCACGCCTTGGATTAGGGCGAGCGTCACCATGTCGCCGTTGGCTACGTGACCGATCTCATGAGCGAGTACAGCCTCTAGCTCATCGCGGCTCATGTGCGTCACGATACCGCTGGATACCGCGACCAGGGCTTTATTTTTGTTCCATCCGGTGGCAAAGGCGTTTGGCTGAGCGCTGGGAAAAACACCCACATCTGGCATGCCGATACCCGCTTTATCGCTAAGGCGGCGCACGGTATCAACCAACCAGCGCTCAGTTTCGTTGGCGGGGTTTTCAATCAGCTGAGTTTTGGTGCTGCGCTTAGCGATGGGTTTTGACAGCAGTAGCGAGATGATCGAGCCGATCATACCGAACAGGCCACACATGATCAGCAAACCCGTGGTGCTTTGAGAGTCGATACCCAAAACTGCCATGATGATACTGACCACCGCGATCACCGCGATGTTGGTGGCTAAAAACAGAACGATCCGCAGCATATTAACCTCTTAAGTTGAGCGTATGGTTGGTGGATAATATGGGGGCATCGATGGCAAAAAACAATACCAAAAGCATCGTTTTATTCTAATAAAGAGTGGGCGGGAACCCGCACAAAGGACTGGCTATAGGAGAGTTATCGAAGCGAGTTAAATGCACTTTTTGTATAGGCGCTACTGCTTCCACCTGAACTACTCACGGTTGAGGCTCTGCCGCTCGAGTTTCTGCCACTAGAGCTGACGATGAGGCGGTTGTTAGAGCTTGATGACGGTGAGATAACTTTATAGGTGTTGGCTGAATAAGAGCCGCTCACCGATCTCGATCCCAGCTGGCGATAGAGTTGATCGTATCGACCCAGCACTTTGACTACGTAGTTTTGGGTTTCCTTGAAAGGGGGGATGCCGCCGTATTTGTCGACATTTCCCTCACCGGCGTTATAGCCGGCCAGTATGTTTTCTTTTTTACCGGAGAAGCGCTTAGTTAAGTACTTGAGGTACTTGGCAGAACCCTCGATATTTTGGGCGGGATCCCAGGCGTTGGTGACGCCAAAGCGCTGAGCGGTGGCTGGCATGAGTTGCATCAGTCCTTGTGCGCCAACGGGAGAGCGAGCGTTAGGGTTGAAGCTTGACTCGGTGTGCATGATCGCCTTCATGAGCCCAGCGTCGACTCCGTGACGGGTTGCCGCTGCCTGAATCAAATCATCAAACGCATCTTTGTTTTTGGCAAAGCTAGGAAGGACCGAGGCTTTTGATGCGCCCCAGTCTTTGTATTCATGCACGTTGGTGTCCGGGTAGTAGGTCACCTGAACTTTTTGATCAAAGTGTTGGAACTTACTTTCACTTGGTTTCGTTTTGCCATCGACCTTGTTGGTCAGCAAAAACTGACCGCTTTTGTCTTTAAACACATACATCTGACCTGCCTGAGCAATCAGAGGAAGTGACAACATAAGCGTGAGAAGCAAGCGAGTCGAGTTGATCATATAAACGTGCACCAGTTACCGTGCGTAAACTTTGATTTCATACAGCATAGCAGAATGTTAGTGGCAGGTTAACGCGTCGCACGATGAACCGGCCATCCTTGACATAAACGGTTGAATAAAGATAGATGATCTCAGCCTAATTTATAGGTTTTTGTCAAAATATAACCAGTTAAAAGGCTTGATCAAGTGTCAGATTCATGACAGTGTTTTTTGAGACTAAAAAAAATAGAAAAAAATTAAAAAACTAATAAGCCATTGAATTTAAAGATAATTTAAAGTGGTGAAAATTTAAACAAAACGTTAGGATCCCTCGATATGGCAGCGAGGAAGGCTGTCAAGAAGTGCATTTTACCCAGGGTTATCCACAGTCTTTGTGGAAATCGATCTAAGCTGTTGATCTGTAAAGTGATTGGAGAATTTGGCACTTGAGCGGAGTAAAAGCATCGATAAATGTCAACATTTAGTTAACTTGACATTTTTTTCTGCCCAACCCAGGGGGTAACTGGTTGCAGTGATGAGGTAAAATGCCACCCAAATCGTGATCCCAGCAGCCAACATGAAGCAAATACCGATCAAAAACTTAAGCGAAGAGTTTGGGCTTAGAAGCCTGGATGGGGGCTTAAGAGACCTAACCGATCATGGTACGAGCAATTTGCCTGCCGATGCCGCTGCTGAGCCTTTTAAGAAGCTTGAGCGACGTATGCAGAAGCAGACCGCTAGGGCTGTCACTGATTATGGGATGATTGAGGCGGGTGATCGGATCATGGTTTGCCTATCGGGTGGAAAAGACAGCTACACCCTACTTGAGATGCTGCTGCACTTAAAAGCAGTTGCACCGATTGAATTTAACCTGATCGCGGTGAATTTAGATCAAAAGCAGCCAGGGTTCGATGCGCAAATCTTGCCAGATTACTTAAGTGCCAAAGGTGTGAATTTTGAGATCATCAATAAAGACACATTTTCGATTACCAAGGAGCTGACACCAGAGGGACAAGCGTATTGTGCAGTTTGCTCAAGGCTCAGGCGCGGGACGCTTTACGGTGCTGCACGCAAACTCGGTTGCACTAAAGTGGCGCTGGGCCACCACCGAGACGATATCTTGGCGACGTTTATGCTGAATTTTTTTCATGGCGGCTCACTCAAGGCGATGCCGCCCAAGCTCAGATCAGACGATGGGTTCAATACGGTGATCAGGCCGCTGGCTTATGTGGCAGAGCGTGACATCGTCGCCTATGCCGAAGCGCAAGAGTTCCCCATCATTCCCTGCAATCTATGCGGCTCACAGCCAAACTTACAGCGCGCTCAAACCAATCAGTTGCTCAGGGAGTGGGAGCTCACTCATCCAGAGCGCTTGCGCAGCATGGCAGCGGCGCTGGGCAATATCACGCCTTCGCACTTACTTGATCGATCACTGTTTGATTTTCAGGGGTTGTAAGTCTGCAGTTGGCTGGGGCCAGGTGCTTTAGCTGGAGTAGACAGGTTAAGTTTTCGGGGATGACGCGCCAACTCAGTTTTAGTCTCAGTCACGAGCAGTGTGCAGCTGAGTGCGACAGTTAATCAAACAACTGAGTGAAGGCGGGTAGTGGCGTAAAAAGTAAGTTGCTAGTGGCATCTGGCGCCATAGCGATCTGTCTGAGCCGCCACTGATCAGCGCTCAGCTCAACATAAAATTTGTTAGGTGCTTCAAGCAGCTTGATCTGGCTTGGCGTTAAGCTGGCTTGTTTGGTGTAAGGGGTAGCTGATAGCTCAACGGTAAAATCTTTGGTTTTATCCGCCGCATGAGAGAAGATCAACTTCAGTGGCTCAGCAATAGGCTGCTCACTTTTAAGCTCAACCTGTCCACTTTGCAGATTTAAGTTTAAGTTGGCATTTAGTTTAAGCTTAGCAGCCAGCGTATCGCGGCTTAAATCTTGCTGCAGGGCTTTGCCATCCATGTACCAGTCGTCCCGCACCGTGGTGTCTGCCCCAACCACGGATAGCGTCATGTAACCCATGCTGAGCACGACAGCAACCAGAGGGATGATCAACACCACCCATACCATCTTAACTTGATACCAGCGTTTCGGTGTTTTCACAGAATCACTCAAGATTGATCTCCATTGATTTCTGGTGCGATGAATACGGTCGCGCGCTTAACCTGAGTGTCAGGGTTGTTGCTGCTGGTGATCACAAACTCAAAAGGGGTGTTGCTTTGCGCTTGATCTTGAAGGGTGGCAACAGACACAGGAAAGGTGAAGTTTTCACCGGCGTCCATGGGCATCTTGCCCCAGCGTGAATTTAGAGTCAGCGCTGGATTACCCTCGACTCGAATGTCATAAACATCGGCGATCTGGGTTTTGTTGCTGATGCTGAGCAGGTAGTCATTTTCAACGAGGCCTTGAGTGATGCGATAATTGGTGGTTCGGTCACGCATCACGTCAACTTCAAGCGGTACTCGCCCAAGCAAAGCATAGATAAAGATACAGCTCATGAGGGATATGGCAATCAGATAAACGCCCAGCTTGGGGCGGAAGATTCGCGTGGCGCCTTCACTTGGGGAGAGGTTGCGCTCAGTGGTGTAGCGGATCAAGCCGCGAGGGGAACCGACCTTATCCATGATGTCGTTGCAAGCGTCAACGCAGGCCGCGCACTGGATACACTCCATCTGCAGGCCATCGCGGATGTCGATACCAGTGGGACAGACCTGAACACACATCGAGCAGTCGATGCAGTCACCAGTTGCGACTTCGGCGGCTAATTTTTTCTTGCCGCGCGGCTCGCCGCGAGCTGGATCGTATGACACGATCAACGAGTCTTTATCCAGCATCACGCTTTGGAAGCGACCGTAGGGGCAGATGTAAAAACACATCTGCTCCCGCATGAAGCCGGCGTTCAGGTAGGTTGCGATGGAGAAGATAGCAAAAAACACCCAAGTGATCACCGAGATCTCGGGCAGCCACATACCCATACCCAGCCAATTAACTGGGCTTAAGCTGCTGTACAGCGCGTCGGTACCCACGACATAGCTGATGAAGCTGAGCGCGGTCGCCACACTAATCACGATCCAAACCAGGTGGGTTGCGCTAAGCTTAAACAGCTTGCTGGCGTTCATCGGCTGTTTGCTCAGGCGGATGCGCTGGTGGCGCGGCCCTTGAAACAAGCGCTCAACACTCATGTAGAGGTGAGTCCATATAGTTTGTGGGCAGGCATAGCCGCAAAACACACGGCCGGTAAAAACAGTGACGGCAAAGAGCACGATCGCAGCCAGAATCAGTAGCCAAGCTAAGTAGAACAAGTCTTGAGGGAAAAATGTCAGCCCAAAGATATAGAAGTGCTGAGTTGGGATATCGAACCAAAGCGCTTGTCTGCCGTCATATCTAAAGAAGGGTAGGATAAAAAATAAAATCAGCAGGCCGTACATGCTGAGCAAGCGAATATTTTGATAGAAACCGGTAATCAGTCGGGTAAAGATGCGCTGATGTTGATCGGGATCAAGCGTTTGCGTGGGAATCTGATTCATGCGCTGATTATACTAAAAAGGCCGCTTTAAAAGCGGCCTATTGTGTTGATTGTCACAAGAGCAGAACTTAACTTCCGGGACCGGTGTGATCCGAGAGTTGGTAGACATAGGCTGACAGCAGCATGATGCGCTCGTTACCTAGTTTCTGCTGCCAAGCTGGCATAACGCCGTTGCGGCCATAGCGCAAAGTTTCTTTGAGCGTGTCACGATCACCGCCGTACAGCCAGATATCATCGGTTAGGTTGGGAGCGCCAATTGCTTGTGATCCCTTGCCGTCTTTACCGTGACAGACGCTACAGTTCGCTTCAAACAGCGCCTTGCCTTGAGCGGCAAGCGTCGGATTGATGTCTTCACTGTGGGTGTAAGAGTAAACATGCTCTACCGCAGCAGCGATACCTGTTTCGCCTAAGTCAGCTTGCCAAGCTGGCATGGCGGCGACACGGCCGTTATGCAGTGTGAGTAAGATATCGCTAGCTTTACCGCCATACAGCCAACTTTCGTCAGTTAAGTTGGGATAGCCTTTACTTCCTTTGGCTGCACTGCCATGACAGACCGAACAGTTTTGCTGAAACAGTTTGGCACCGGCTTTGATGGCGCGGGGTTCGTTAACCATCGCCATGACCGCAGGACCAAGCTTAGCCACCTGAGCGTCAAGGTCGGCCTGGGTGACATTTGACTCTTCTGTTTGGTCATAAAAGCTCACCTGCATGCGCTCAAGCTCATCAAGCTCAGCTCTGGCAGCTGGGTTGACGAGCAGCTTGTTGTTGAAGTTGTCCATAAACACGCGGTTGTTGGCTTCAAGGTTGCTGGCCAACTCAGTTTTACTGGTCCAGTGAACTTGCTCACCTCCAACTTCCACTGAACTTAAGCCCTTCCAGAAGTAAGGCACGATGCTGGGGTAGAGCGCCATATAAACTAAGCCCCAGGCGAGCGAGCCGAAGAAGATAACCAGCCACCACTTAGGCATCGGCTTATCAAATTCTTTAACACCGTCGTATTCGTGGCCGGTGGTGCCGTCCTCTTCTAGGGTTGGCTTCCACTTTTTAAGGGTGAGAAGCAGTACGCCAGCGATAAATACCCAGCAGCCTAGCGAGATGATGGTGACCCATGAACTCCAAAATGTCATGAATGTCTGTCTCCAGTCGGTTGATCATCTTGATCTTGTTGATCTGACTCGGCTGGGTCGTCAAAAACCAGCTGAGCGTCTTGTTGAAAGCGCTTTTTGTTTTTGGGTGAGTAGGCCCACCAACAAACACCAATGAAGCTGATAAAGGCAGCTACGGTAGCAATACTGTGATAAAGACCCCAGTCCATCAGCGCTGACCCTTCATAGCGTGACCGAGTTGTTGCAGATAAGCTACCAGTGCGTCTAACTCAGTTTTGCCTTGAACTTCATCTTTTGCCAATTCAATCTGAGTATCTGAGTAAGGTAGCCCAAAGCGAGTCTTAAACAGATTAAGTTTAGCGGCAGTCTGTTCACCATCAAGCGTAGTTTCAGCAAGCCAAGGATAGGCTGGCATGACCGACTCAGGCACGAGCGAGCGTGGATTAATTAAGTGCTGGCGCTGCCAGTCGTCAGAGTAGCGGCCGCCAACTCGAGCCAAATCTGGCCCGGTGCGTTTTGAGCCCCAAAGGAAGGGGTGATCCCAAGTAGACTCTCCGGCACGAGAGTAAGGACCATAGCGCTCAACCTCAGCACGCAGCGGGCGAACCATTTGTGTGTGACAAACGTGGCAGCCTTCACGGATATAGATATCTCGGCCTTCCATCTCAAGCGCGCTCCAAGGTTTCATGCTTGGAACAGGGTTGTTTAGATCTTTTTGGTACATCAGCGGTACGATCTCAACCAAGGTCGCAAAACTGATTGCCACCATGATAAAGACCACCAATAAACCAGTGTTTTTTTCGACAATCTCGTGAGCTGATCCAGCCATGTTGAACTCTCCTTAAGCGCTGGTCGTGTGAGTGGCTTGAGTTTCAGAAACTTCATCTTCCTGAAGCTCAGTGGCAGTCACGGTTTTATAGAAGTTGTAAGCCATGATGAACATACCGCTCACATATAAGAAACCACCAAAAGCGCGTCCCACATAAGGCCAGTGTGAAAACTCAACCACTTGTACGAAGCTATAAATCAGAGAACCGTCGGTGTCGGTTGCACGCCACATCCAGCCCTGTCCAATCCCTGAGATCCACATGGAGACGATGTAAAAAAGAGTCCCGGTGACAGCCAACTGAAAGTGGCGATTGATCAATGAGATTGAGTACATGCTCTTGCGGTTAAACACTCGTGGAATCAGCACGTATAGCGAGCCGATGGTGATCATACCCACCCAACCCAAAGCACCTGAGTGAACGTGGCCGATGGTCCAGTCGGTGTTGTGCGACAAGGCGTTAACCGTCTTAATTGACATCATGGGACCTTCAAAGGTCGACATGGCATAGAAAGACAGCGCCACAATCAAGAACTTCAAGATCGGATCGGTGCGCAGTTTGTCCCACTGGCCAGACAGCGTGAGCACGCCGTTAATCATGCCGCCCCAGCTGGGTGCAAACAAAATCAGTGAGAACACCATACCAAGAGACTGAGTCCAGTCTGGTAGGGCAGAGTAGTGCAAGTGGTGAGCACCAGCCCACATGTAAGCTGCGATCAGCGCCCAGAAGTGAACGATCGATAGGCGATACGAGTAGATGGGGCGCTGTGCCTGAATCGGGATGAAGTAGTACATCATCCCCAGAAAAGCGGCGGTTAGATAAAAACCAACCGCATTGTGTCCGTACCACCACTGGATCATCGCATCGGTTGCGCCGCTAAACAGTGAGTAAGATTTAAATGCCGACAGTGGAACCGCCATCGAGTTGACCACGTGCAGCAGTCCAATCGTGATGATAAACGCAGCGAAAAACCAGTTGGCCACATAGATGTGCGAGGTTTTGCGGTTAATGAGTGTGCCAAAAAACACCACGGCATAGCTGAACCACACCAGCGCAATCAGGATATCGATGGGCCACTCAAGCTCAGCGTACTCTTTGGTGCTGGTCATGCCCATGGGTAGGGTAATCACCGCACCAATCAGGACGGCTTGCCAACCCCAAAAGGTAAACCAGGCCAGGTAAGGCGAGTAAAGTTTGCGCTTAGAGGTGCGCTGAACAATGTAGTAAGAAGTTGCAAAGAGGGCATTTCCCCCGAAGGCAAAGATCACTGCGTTCGTGTGCAGCGGGCGAATCCGGCCAAAGTGTAGCCAAGATTGCTGCCAGCTCATGAACTCAGGAAAAGCCAGCTGACAGGCGATATAAACGCCCAGACTCATACCAACAATTCCCCAGAACACAGCGGCTATGGTGAAAAGCTTGATCAGCTCATTTTCATAACCCAATGCTGTATTGGATAGTGTGGAGTTGTTGGTAACTAAAGAGGGTGCACTCATGCAGCATGTCCTTAATTGGGGGTGTACTTAGGGATACACAAAAGAAACGCTCAAGCCTACAAGCGCTAAACTAGCTCGCTTAGTCAATCTATGAGCGATTTGGCGCTTAGTTTACACCAGCCCCTTTACAAAATCATCCTGCAAAATGCCCATTTGCAGGGAATATCAGGTGATTAGATCCTGTACTCGGCGACTGCGATAAAGCGTGCTATGGTAAATCCCCCGACCGATCAGGTTGATTATTGTCTGAGTTTTGGAGATTTATGGCCGCCCAACAAGAGTTTTTAAGCGATGCTTGGTTTGATCAGTTGGAGCAACTGATAGAGCAGCACGGAGAGTTGCAACTACCCTCCAAGATTGCGGCACTGTGTATCAATTTTGAGGTTGATGAGCCAGACGCGCCTAAGAAGTTCGCGCTCAAAGGGGGTTTGTTTTATCGCACCCCGGTCAGTGACGCGACTACGACGGTATGCGTGGATGATGCCTCTGCTCTCAAGATGGCGTTGATAGACCAGGACCCTTCAGATTTGATTGAGCGGTTTATGACGGGACGGGTTCGAGTGCAGGGTGACATCACTCAGTTGATGGCCGCCCAATCTTTTAAGCCAACTGCTCAGCACAAAGCGCTCTTGGAGCAGGTAAAAGCGATCACCCTACCTTAGGGTGAGGTGAGTGCTCTAGATGCGCTTGGATTGAATGTGAAAAGCCTGGAACGAGTGCAGGCTTTTGGATAGTGCTTAGAAGTTGATCGATCTGATGATTGAGTTTGTTGTTGGAAGCAAACTGATTAGTGAAAGATCTCGATTAGTGAAAGACCCCGATCATCATCAGTGCTCCTGCTGAGAAAAAAACAGCGTTGAAACAGTACTCATGAAGGGTGGGCTCTTTGCCCAATTTCAGGCCAGTTATCTGTGATAAAAAACCCATCAAAGTTTTAGGGTGTTCCACGGCTGGCGCTTGCGTGTCACTGGTTTTCGTAACTGGTTGAGCTGGGATCATAAGTGCACCAAATCGGTGATTTGTACAAAATTTAACCAGGTTTAACACAGATACTGGCTTGTAGCCAAATATTGCCCTGAACAAAATCCCCTACTTTTAAGGGTTTAGGTGCTAAATCTTCGTTTACAGCTATCCTTATTACCACAGGTAGTGTGTCCGGATCTCTCAAAACCACTATATCTAGTAACAAGAAGTTTTTAGAAAAAATTGTAACTAATTGTTTGCCAATGACCTCTCCGCGGCACCAGGCCTCATCTTGCTGGCCCAATTCATCACTGTACAGATAGGCGCACATCTGATCTAGGCTCAGGGTGATGGGTTCTTTTGGAAGCTTCCCTTCATCGATTAAGGCCTTAATCTTTGCCCGAGAATCACTTGGCAGGTGCGCTTCGTTTTGCAGTAAGATTTCAATCAGTGCCCGGTGCTGCTCGATACTTTTGGCGTCACGTATGTGCAGCAGTTGCCCCTCCTCGGAACACTCAAGATCCAGAGCCAGACCAGACAAACTGACTTCAAGATGTTCGATCTGATTCCAGTCGAGTTTCTGGCGAAGGTGATCAAGATTATAGGCAAACACTTTGATATCGCCGCCCAAATCTAGCTCCAGTAAAGACTGTTCGGCTAACGGTGTCCCCCAAATTTTGAGTAATTGAGCCTGATAGCGGTGAGGTGATCCGATGGCAGGCACGGCAAACACTAAGCGGCTGGGTTCAGCTTGATCGCTCAGCTCAAAGACTAACTGGGTTGAAATTGCTTGATGGTTGGATAGCAAGCAGAACTTAGCTGAATCAGTGGGACTTTGGGCGCTGACTTCCTCAAGTGCTTGGTGTATCCACTCTGTGGGGGCTTGATCGCCAATTAAGGCTCGCCAGTGCGCTTCATGACCCGGAAAGCCTTGAGACAACGTGATGCTTTTGTTTTTGGTTTGAGCGGGCTTTTGGTGATGAGTGTTGGCGGTTGCGTGCTCAGTATCAGTCATGGGTTCTCGCTTGGCTTAAGTCGTGCATAAAGCTTATATGAGGCCTCAAGCAAGTTTTTAAAGGGAGCTGTTTCAGAGACTTGCAAACTTACCAAGCTTTTAATTGGAGTTGTGAGCCGAAGATCTCAGCTTGAGTGTTAGATCTCTTAGCAACCCTAAAGCTAAACCTTCAAATTCTCATAGCTAGCATAACGCTAAGAATTGAACTATTAAGACTTGGAGTGCTCTTAAAAGGAGGAATATTGAGGATTGAGCGATCTTTAAAATTAAGCAACCAAAGCGCTACGGCAAACTGCGCAGCTGCGTGCCTCGCTCATGCTAGTATAGCGCCCCTGATCCATGGCCTGAGACTGGCTTCATGAAAAAACCTTCGATGTTTCGCCCGCTCAGCTTGTATTTGGGCATGCGATACACCCGCGCTGAAAAAAACAACCGGTTTTTATCGTTTATCTCGCTCATCTCGACTTTGGGGCTGATGCTCGGCGTTGCCGTGCTGATCACCGTACTATCGGTCATGAACGGTTTTGACTATGAACTGCGCACCCGAATTTTGGGCACGGTTTCTCAGGCCAGTGTGTACAGCCCTGATCTGATCAGTGATTGGCAGCCACTGGTTGAGATTGCAGAAGATCAGCCAAATGTCCTTGGCGCGGCGCCATTTACCCAGATGCAGGGCATGCTCACCGCCAACGGCCAAGTAACCGGCGCCCTGATCAACGGGATCGAGCCGGTTTTTGAGAACCGAGTCTCGATCTTGGGCGATCACATGATCGATGGCTCACTCGAATCACTGGATCTGGCGCCCTTCTCTATGGTGGTGGGTGAGCAGCTAGCACGCGGTTTGGGCTTATCCATCGGCGATAAGATCACCATGGTGTTGCCAGAAGCCTCAGCCTCAGCGGCTGGCGTGGTGCCGCGCTTTAAGCGCTTCACCATCACTGGGGTTTTTAATATCAGCCCTGAAGTGGACTCATCCATCGTCTATATCAGCTTAAACGACGCATCGACACTGCTCAGACTCCCTGACGGCGCTCAAGGGGTGAGGATGAAGCTTGAGGACATTTTTCAGGCTCCTCAGGCTGCGCTCAACCTAGTTGATGTGTCGGGCATGCCGCTGTATCCGGCTGACTGGACGCAGACTCACGGCAATCTGTTTGGCGCGATTAAGATGGAAAAAGCCATGGTTGGATTGCTGCTGTTTTTCATCATCTTGGTGGCGGCGTTTAATATCGTGTCAAGCTTAGTTATGGCGGTGAGCGAAAAGCAATCCGATATCGCGATCCTTCGAACCATGGGGGCGACACCAAGGTTGATCCGCCGTGTGTTTATGATTCAAGGGGTGATCGTGGGACTGACTGGCACCTTGATTGGTGGAGTGTTTGGGGTAATCTTTGCGCTGACGATCAGTGACTTTTTTGCTTGGGTGAATACTGGGCTGGGGCTGAATCTACTCGATGCTTACTTTATTAATTATCTGCCCTCAAAACTGGATTGGTTTGACGTGGCACTGGTGTGCTCAGCTACCATCACCTTGAGTTTTCTGGCCACGATTTATCCGGCTGCCCGTGCGGCCAAGGTCAAACCTGCTGAGGCACTGCGCTATGAGTGAGGCTGTTATGAGCAATCCGGTGAGTTCGGTAGATCCGGTTTTAGAAGCGCGCAACTTGTGCAAAACCTTTGCAGATGGCGCCAGTCAAATCCGCGTGATCGACCAGCTGAACCTTAAGGTTTTAAAAGGTGAGTCGCTTGCAATCATGGGGGCGAGTGGATCAGGCAAGAGTACGCTTTTGCACTTGCTTGGCGGCCTTGATGAGCCCAGCAGCGGCGAGGTGTTGATCTCAGGCAAACAGGTAAGCGGTTTGAGCGAGGCGGATCTGTGTCAGACCAGGAACTCAGATATCGGTTTTGTGTATCAGTTCCACCATCTGTTGCCAGAGTTTTGCGCCCTTGAAAATGTCGCCATGCCGCTGTTAATTGCCGGAGACATAGCGCTGGACGAGGTCAGAGCGATCGCCGCTCAAAAACTTAAAGAAGTGGGACTTTCTCACCGTGAAAATCACAAACCCGGCATGTTGTCAGGCGGTGAGCGCCAGCGCGTTGCGATCGCGCGAGCGCTGGTGAATCAGCCTAAGTTGCTTCTGGCGGATGAGCCGACCGGCAACTTGGATCACACCAACGCCATGAGTGTGTTTGAGATGCTCTCAGCGCTGCAACAAGAGCATGATTTGGCGCTGGTGCTGGTTACTCACGATGATTCACTCGCCAAGCACATGGGTTCGGTCAAGATGCTGCAGGACGGTGGCTGGGCTTAACTCAGTTTGATTGATATTTAAAAAGCCTCAAATCGGTTGATCTTTAGCTGCTTTGAGGCTTTTTGCTGATGTAGACTTATCTTAGCCAAGGTAGATAAAAAACAGAACCATGCACGAGAAGCCTCATCAGTGGCTCCCTAACAATAAAAATTGAGTGATGCACATGAGTGATGCATAGATGTCACAGTCCCAATTGCCCAGCTCTAGTGACACTGCTAGAAACCAACCGGTACTCAAATCTAAAACTCCGCGCACCAAAGACCCCAGAAAACCTCTGGATTTTCATCTGCTTAAACGCTCGACAGCACCTGCTTTTGCCGCCAGCACAGCGGTAAGCCTAGTTGCGGCTGGGTTTTGCCTAGGCGTACTGACGCTGGGTAAGTTGCCTGAGCTTAGCCTGCTTGAAAGCGTGGTTTTGCTGCTGATCACTGTGATGGTCGGGTGGGTTTTTAAGAGCCGCAAAAGCGTGATCGCGGTATTGCTCTTTGCTGGTTTTTTGCTCGGCGCAAACCAGATAGAGCGCGCAATCGACAGTAACCTAGAGAGCCGGCTTTGGCTGCCTCAGACCGCTGATGTGATCGCGATCAGTACGGGATTACCTGCGCAAACACCAAGCGGTTATCGCCAAGAATTTACCCTGATGGGCTATGACCTGGGGTCCCAAAGGATCCAAGGGTTAAACGGACAGCCCAAGGTGTTGGTTTATCTGGGCAGCTCAAGCGAGACGCTGGCGCACGAGGCTTTGGGTCAGTGGTATCGATTGCAGCTCAAATTAAACCCCATACGATCCTCTGCTAGCCCGGCATTTTCCCAAGAGAAGTGGCTCTTGCCAGAGGAAGTCGTAGCCACAGGTTACCTGCTTGAGGCACAGCAGATAGCAGACGCGGGCGCGCAGATTGAGCGAGCTGAAGTTACTGCATCCTTACTGGGTTTGAGCGCTGACTCCACTGAGACTGAGCTGAGCACTTATCGGGCAGGTGGCCAAGTTTTCTTGAGTGCGTCCGATCCAACGCTTGGTTGGTTTGAACGCTTGAATCTCAAGGTCAATCAGCATCGCATGAATTTGCGCGAGCTGATGCTGGGTGTCTGGGCCAACAAGCCGGAGGCGTCCGGACTGAGCTTATCGTTACTGACAGGGGATCGAGGGGTACTTGAGCCCAAGCTCACCGAGCTGTACCAGCACTTTGGGATCAGTCACCTGCTGGCGATATCGGGGCCACACGTGCTGTTTGCTGCGCTGGTTTTTTCAGTGTTGATCAAGCTACTACTGAACCTGATGCCGCTCACTTATCGCCTGATGGATCGGGGCAGCTGGATTGCACCGGGCGCTATCTTGGCGGCTGGCGCTTATGCGTGGCTGAGCGGCCTAGATGTGCCTGCGCTTAGGACATTGATCATGTTTGCGCTAGCGGGTGCAGGTTTGCGCGTGGGGTCACTGAGTGTTTCTCAGATCCTCGCGCTTTGTGCCGCGATCATCTTACTTTTACGTCCGCTCAGTATTTTTGAGGTGGGTTTTTGGTTGTCACTGGCCGGCGTGAGCGCGTTGATGATGATCAGCCGCATGTTGTCTGGCCACGCCGATGTGTCAGATAGACAAATGCCCATGCTGGCAAAGCTTCGCTCACTGATTACGCGCGCGGTGATCGTGCAGGCCATGATTTTTGCTCTGCTGCTGCCGATTACGCTGGGCTTTTTTGGGGAGTTCTCTGCCCTTGCTATACCCGCCAACTTGATCGCCGTCGCGGTGATTGGTTTGGTGGTTGTGCCCCTAAATCTGCTTGGCTATCTGCTGCTTGCCGTGTCGCCTGCCGCAGCCAACTTGATCTTTACGACCAATATCTGGCTGATTGACCAGTTTGATCAGCTGCTTTTTTGGGTGCAAAAGCTGACGCCAAGCGCCTTGATACAATCTGACTGGACTGGCATGGAGCTGCTGATGACGCTACTGGCATTGATTATCCTGTTGGTTTTTACCGGCAGAGCAAAGCTGATGGGCTTGCTGCTCATCTTACTGGTGCTGGTCCCCAAACAACCCAAACCTGATCAATTAATTGTGTTTGACGGCTTAAGCTTTACTGCCACCGCGCTGATCAGCGCCAACCAAACGCCGTGGCTGGTGATCAGTGACCTACCAAAGCTGGGCGGTCAATCTGATAAAAACTTGACGTATGAGTTGTCCTCGCTGAGTCAGCAGCTCCTGCAGCGCTCCGAGCATTGGCGACTGATCGTCTCTGAAGCGCAGCAAACCGCGTCTTGGCAGCAGCTGACCGCTCTCATGCCTGAGCTGCAAGTTAATCGGGTGATCAGTAATCAGACGGATGGGTCTTTTAGCGACGACGTCCTATCATCGACATGCGAATCGGGCACGCGGCTCGGCTTTGGTGCAGGCACTCTTGAGTTTTTGGCGCCTTGGGGTGATCTAGATACAGGTGATGGGGCTGGCTGCGTGGTCAGCTGGAGAAAGGATAACCAACAATTGGCGCTGCTCCTGCCGGACAAAGCAACTACCTCGGTGCAGATACTGGCGCAGATGTGCCTACTGCCAGACGCCAAAATGACGGTTTTCCCAGCATCGACTTCTAAAGAGGTGCTTGAGGAGCTGGACAGTGTCTCCACTGAAAAGGATTGGTTGGTTCATGCGCTAAGCTTCACAGGCCGAGCGCCGAGCTGGAGCTGGCAATCCGAGCAGCTCACTGGTTTATCTAAAAACCCTAAAGAGCGGCTGAGTCAAAACCTCTCGCAAGGCAGTCAACCTAGACATTTTGCTCAAACTGAGGCGGTAAATGCCCACCTGATTAACCTGCGAGAGGCCGGGCAGATCACCGCCGTATTTGGCGATGAAGAAGTTAAGCTGCATGCTTATCGGGCGGGTAAGCCTTGGCTTACCGTTACTCAGCTGCCTTAAAAACGCCCTAAACTGTGAAGGATTAATTGAGCTGCTTTGGTATAATCCGGTTTTAGTCACAGGTTCTACTAGACATGTCTGATTGGCCGCCTAAACCCAACGCGAGCAGCTCCTCCCCAAACGAAACTCAGTCTCGCCCACCTGCCGGTAAGGAGTGGGAAGTCATCCAGAACACCCTGCTTGCTAACGTCGAAGAGCAGCGTCGGTCACGTCGCTGGAGCTTGGTGTTTAAAGGGCTGACATTTTTGTACTTAGGCGTGGTGCTGATCTTACTGGTCAAGTCTTGCACATCCACTGGTTCTGAGAGCTCTGTGATGGGCGGGATTAGCGATGATCATATCGCAGTCGTAGAAGTTTACGGAGCAATCGCTGCTGATTCAGATGCCAGCGCTGAGCGAGTAGGAAAAGCGCTTAAAGAGGCCTTTGATTCCTCCAGTGCTAAAGCGGTGGTGATCAAGATTAACTCTCCTGGCGGATCACCCGTGCAGTCAGATGAAATCTGGAAGCAAATCCGCAATTACCAAGAACAAGCGGGCGCTAAAAAAGTCTATGCGGTGATCGAGGATATAGGGGCATCGGGCGCTTACTATGTCGCTTCAGCGGCAGATGAGATCTACGTCAACCCATCCAGTTTGGTTGGATCGATCGGTGTGATCATGCCAAATTATGACTTGAGGGGTCTGGCAGACAAACTGGGCGTCAAGGACAGGACATTGACTGCAGGTGATAACAAGAACCTGCTGAGTTTCACCGCGCCAATCAGTGATCAAGACAAAGCACATGTGATGTCGGTACTTGACAATGTCCACGCTCACTTCATCAATGCAGTTCAAACCGGACGCGGCGATAAACTGGTTGATCCGGTCGGTAACGAGCTGTTCAGTGGGTTGTTCTGGAGCGGCGATCAGGCGATCTTGCTTGGGTTGGCTGATAAGCCAGGCGGTCTCACTGAGATCAAAAAAGATTTGGATATCGATACAGCGATCAACTATATGCCTGCCGATCCTCTTCAGGAGTTGTTCTCAGGGCTGGGTTTGAGTTTTCAGCAGCAGCTTGCCGGTGCGATGGCGCACGAGCTCAGTAGTAAACTGGGTGATACTGATCAGCCCCAACTGAACTGATGAAGCCAAAACTCCACTTCGCTCATGCAAACGGGGTTCCATCGCCAGTTTATGAACCCTTTTTGTCGGTGCTACGCGACCAATTAGAGGTCGCCGCAATTACTCCTTTGGGGGCGACAGCTGGCTATCCTGTTGACCAGAACTGGAAGAGTTTAACCTCGCAAGTGATTGACTCTGTCCAGTCTTTTGGCGGCGGACAACCGGTGATTGGAGTGGGGCACTCCTTAGGGGCGCTTTGCACTTATCTTGCAGCTTATGAGCGCCCCGATTTGTTTTCACGTGTGATCATGTTAGATCCGCCCATGTTTGTCGGCTCGGCTTCTTTAGCGATGTGGATCCTAAAACGACTGGGCAACCGCTTTGTCGATAAGTTGGCTCCTTCAGGGCTCTCCAAAAAGCGCCGTGATCATTGGCCGGATCGGGCAACCGCTTATGAGTCGCTGCGCCAAAAGTCTCTTTTTAGGCCTTTTGATGAGCGCTGCTTTCAGGCTTACATCGACCATGCTTTGGTGGACTCTGAGCGCGGAGTTGAGCTCTTGATCAGCCGTGAAGCAGAGACGGCGATCTTTAGAACCAATCCTGATTTTTTTTGGCGCGATTGCAGGAAACCCAGCGTTCCTGTGCTTCAAGTCACCGGTTCTGAGAGTATTTTCTTTAAACGTGGTTATCCGCAGGCGTTTGAGAAGTCCTGCGGCATCCCCTACAAGGTGGCTGCTGGCGGACATATGTTTATCCATGAATACCCGGATCAAATTGCCCAACTGATCCTAAGTGAGCTGGAACTTGAGCATTTGCCTTGACCAAAATGTCCCTGATCGGCATCATAAGGCCACTGTTTTAGAGCTGCCCGGCAGTTATTTTAGATACTGTCTGAATTTGATTTACTTAATTAAGGAATCCGTATGAAAGCACTGGTTGCCGTAAAACGCGTTGTTGATTACAACGTTAAAGTTCGCGTAAAAGCTGATGAGTCAGGTGTAGAGCTCGCAAACGTTAAGATGTCTATCAACCCTTTTTGTGAGATTGCTGTTGAAGAAGCGGTTCGCTTAAAAGAAAAAGGCGTTGTTTCTGAGATCATCGTTGTCACAGTCGGCCCTAAAGAAGCTCAAGAGCAACTGCGTAGCGCAATGGCACTGGGTGCAGATCGAGCTATCTTGGTTGAGAGCAGCGATGCTGTACGTCCACTTGAGATTGCCAAAATCCTTAAAAGCATCGCTGAAGCTGAAGATGCTCAGGTAATCCTGTTAGGTAAACAAGCGATTGATGACGACAACAACCAAACCGGCCAGATGCTGGCTGCCCTGATGGGTGTTGGTCAAGGGACATTTGCCTCAGAAGTAGTTGTCGATGGCGGCAAGATGAATGTCACCCGTGAAGTTGATGGCGGCTTGCAAACGGTTGAGCTGAAGTTACCCGCGATTGTTACCACTGATTTGCGTCTGAACGAGCCGCGCTATGCTGCTTTGCCTAACATCATGAAAGCTCGTAAAAAACCACTCGAGATGAAGGCGCCTAGTGACTTTGGTGTTGATGCGGCGAGCAAAATTCAAGTGACTAAAGTAAGCCCGCCACCTGAGCGTTCAGAAGGCGTGACGGTTGGTTCAGTTGATGAGTTGATTGACAAGCTCAAAAACGAAGCCAAAGTGCTGGGTTAATTGTTACTGACTTCGATCAATTTGACGATCAATTCGATTAAGGATAAATGATGTCTATATTAGTATTTGCTGAACACGATAACGCTTCAATCAAAAAAGCGACCCTTTGCACCATCGCTGCTGCGCAAGAAATTGGCGGAGATATCACGGTACTGGTTGCCGGTTTAAATTGCTCTGCAGCTGCTGACGCGGCCGCCAAAATCAGTGGCGTCTCTAAAGTGCTGCTGGCTGACAACGCCGCTTACGAGCACCAATTGGGTGAAAACATCGCTCCACTTGTCGCTGAGTTGGCTGCTGATTACGAGTACGTGCTATCTCCAGCAACCACGACCGGTAAAAACTTCCTCCCGCGCACGGCTGCGCTGCTCGACGTCAACATGCTCTCTGAAATCACCGCGGTGATCTCTGCAGATACTTTTGAGCGTCCGATCTACGCCGGCAACGCGATCGCCACGGTAAAGACCAGCGAAAGCAAAAAAGTGATCAGCGTTCGAGCCACTGCGTTTGATGCAGTAGCCGAAGAGGGTGGTTCTGCTTCAGTTGAATCGGTTGACGCTGCGCATGATGCTGGCGTGTCTAGCTTTGTTGGCGAAGAGCTGGCGAAGTCTGACCGTCCTGAGTTGACTTCTGCTTCAATCGTGGTATCTGGTGGCCGTGCATTGGCTAACTCAGAAAACTTCGAGCTGCTGTATAGCTTAGCTGACAAGATGGGCGCTGCTGTTGGTGCGTCACGCGCTGCGGTAGATGCGGGTTATGTACCAAACGACATGCAGGTTGGTCAAACCGGTAAGATCGTTGCTCCTGATCTGTACTTGGCGTGCGGGATCTCGGGTGCGATCCAGCACTTGGCAGGCATGAAGGATTCTAAAGTGATCGCTGCGATCAACACAGATCCTGAAGCGCCAATCGCGAGCATCGCTGATTACTACCTTGAAGCCGATCTGTTCCAAGCGGTTCCTGAGATGACGTCTAAACTTTAAGTTTGGACTAAATAAAAAACCCGCCTAGGCGGGTTTTTTATTGGGTTTTAATTAGAAGGCATTTTGCCTCATAGGACACACAGTGTTAAGCCGCAGTGACAACGAGCAGGGTAGTGTAGCCAACGAAGGCACTTAACAGTGCCACACCCGTCAGCTTGCCCAGCGATTTGCCGCGCTTATAAGCCACAGCAGAGATGGCCAGCACCGCCAGTGTGAGCAGCGTGCACAACACCATGTCTCGATCCAGCGCTAATTGCGGAACGCCGAAAGGCTGGACGGCCACTGCTAGACCAACCACGCCGAGGGTGTTAAATATATTGGATCCCACGATGTTGCCCAATGCCATCTGCTGATCGCCTCGCCTTGCTGCTGCGACACTGGCCACCAGCTCTGGCATTGATGTGCCGACCGCAACCACTGTGAGCCCTATGATCAGCTCAGATACGTTGAGCGTGGTGGCGATACTGACCGCGCCGGTGACCAGCATCTGCGAGCTGATCAACATCAGTGCTAACCAAAAGATCATGATAAATGACCCGGCTAGCCGAGACCGCTCAGCCGCTGGCTGCTCAGCCTCAAGCTGCTCATCAAGCTCTTTGATTGCAGGGTCTTGCTCGGAGCGATACAGACTCAGAGCAACATAGCCCACCAGTAGCAACATCAGCACATATCCCTCGATGGCTGAAAGCCTCAGATCCCAAAGCAGATAAATCATGAAAACACTGATGAGCAGCAGCAGGGACATATCGCGCTTAAGCACTTGCGGCTGGATACTGATGCTTCCAAAGAGCAGGGTCACCCCTAAAACCAAAGCCAAGTTGGTGATGTTGGATCCGATGGCATTTCCAAAGGCAAGCTCAGGAGCTTCCTCAAGCGCCGATAGCACACTGACAATCATCTCGGGGGCGGAGGTGCCAAAACCCAGTATCAGTGCTCCGATCACAAAGCTGGGTATGCCCACTGATTTGGCGATTCTACCGGCCAGCTCAACAAATTTATCGGCACTAAAGGCCAAGATAACAAGCGCGACAACGGCCAACAGTAAACTGGATATCAAACTCATGGAGCCTCCGGGATTCCTAGTGCAAGGCCCTCACGTCTGGGGTCTGCAGCACCGTCAAAAGTGGGGTGGGTAGTGGTTGATTTAGTCGAGCGCCATATTACAGCAAGCCCGCTTGCCATGGGCTCAATCTTAAGTGTGTGACCTGTGTCTTTGAGCTTGAGGATCATCTCGCTGCCTAATTCTGGCTCAACCTCCGTCTGGACAAACCGTCTGAGTACCAGTGGAGCGCTGACTGAATGCTCAACACTTGAGCCCTGAGTCAGACGAAGCAGTGCGGAGGTGACGAAACCGATGATGCGACTCCCGCCTGGTGAGCCCACAACTCCCAGCACCTTGCCTGATGAGTCAAGGGTGATGATCGGCGTCATGCTGGAGCGCGGTCGCTTGCCGCCCTCTACTCGGTTGGCTGCGGGCCCGATCGCTGAGTTAGGAGTGAAGTCAAAATCGGTTAATTCGTTGTTGAGGATAAAACCTAAGTCGCTCGCGTAGTATTTACTGCCAAACGCGGATTCGACTGACAGGGTCATGCTGATCGCCTCCCCCCAGGCATCGACGACACTGATGTGCGTCGTGTTAGGGGTGTCTTTTGCTGGGGCGCTCTCAAGTGGCTCAATCCCGCTCAGCACTTGATCTTGAGGGATTGAAAATGCCTGCTGACTCAACTTACCCCGGGTGTCTAAGTAAGCGTGACTGAGCAGTAAATCAACCGGTACCTCAAAAAACTCATCGTCGCCAACCCACAGTCCGCGATCAGCAAAACTTAGGGCTTGTGCGTTGGTGAGCGTGGTCAGCCCCTGCACTGAATTGAGATCAAGATCAGCAGGCAGACTTTGCATGATCTGCAGCAAGGCGATGCCGCCTGAGGTTGAGGGCGGGGCAGCGCAGAGCTTGATCGGATCAGCTGGGTCAGTTTTGGGTAGCTTCCGGCACAGAGCAGGCTTTATCTTAACTGCGTAGCTGCCCAGATCGGCTGCACTGATGTCACTGCTGATTTGATTTAAAAATGCTAGAAGGCTTTGAGATAGTGCGCCGGTGTATAAGCTTTTCGGGTCTTGGGTGAGTGCGCTTAAGGTTCGGGCATACGATGGGTTTTTGAATAGAAAGCCTATTGGCAGGGGCTGATCGTCTACATAGAAGACATTTTTGGCTTCGGTAAGCTTAAGCTCTGGACTGCTTGCAATTGACTGGCTCATGCGCTCAGAGACGGTAAAGCCTTGAGTGGCAAGTAAGATGGCAGGCGCAAGCAAGGCGCTCCAGTCAAGTTTACCTTCGCGCTCATGCAGTGACTTCATGAGCGCGCTCATGCCGGGAACCCCAATCGATAGCGGGGAATGCACTGCTTGAGTGAAGCTAAGCGGTGCGCCAGAGGAGTCTAAAAACCGTGAATCTTTGGCGCTTATGGGGGCGATTTCGCGCCCGTCATAACTGAGCACCGTGTTTGCGTTGCGATAAAGTGCGTATCCGCCGCCTCCAAGCCCCGAGGATTGAGGCTCAACCAAGCCCAGTACAAAAGCGGCTGCGATGGCAGCGTCAGCAGCACTCCCCCCAGCGCGCAGGATCCCAAGACAGGTTTTTGATGCATAGGGGTTGGCGCTGACACATACGCCCCCAGCTTGATAATGCACGCTAGAAACCGGTTTTTTCTCAGCGTAAGCTTTTTCAGGTTCAGACCTATCGGTCGATTGAGCGGCTGCACTGATCCCTATCATCACCAGTAACAGTGCAAAACAGGGTTTAAGCAGGATCATAAAACCGTATAGGTAAGCTGGTGTGGCCGCCATCGAGTTGCCAGTGATCTTGAGTGAAACTAAGCCGATCATGAGCAAATTGAATCAGTACATCACAAAGCAGTCGGTGCTCAAGGCTTTGCACCCTAGTTTGGAGCGTCTGCGCCGTATCGCTACTGCTGACTGCTAGCAGACTCTGCGAGAGCAGCTGCCCATCATCAAGTTCAGGGGTGACCGCATGAACACTACAGCCGTGCAGTCGATCACCGGATTCAATCACACGCCCATGTGTGTTTAGGCCTTTGTAGGCGGGCAGCAGTGAGGGGTGCAGGTTAATCAGGGGCGCGGGGCAGCGCTCGATAAAATCCTGACTCAACACCCGCATGAAACCAGCCAACACCACCAGATCAACTTGCCACTCGCCTAACTGCTTGAGGATCAGCGGCTCATACTCTAGTTTCTTTGAACTAAAAAAAATGCCTTCAATACCCCGATCGCGCGCGCGACCTAGTGCCAGCGCCTCTGGCTGATTGCTGATCACGCCGCAGAGCTCGAGTTTTTGCTGCAGCAGCGGGTGATCCATGATGGCTTGCAAATTGCTGCCACTGCCAGAGACCATCACCGCGATCTTCTTGGGGTTGCTCATGAATTAGGGCTCAAGGTCATAGGCATCTGGCGCAGCAAAGTTAACAAGGCTGACAAACTTCAGCGGTAAGTGACCGCAGCGCTGTCCCGATGAGTGATCTTGCCGATCACAAACGCTTGCTCGCCGCTGGCGTGAAGCTCGCTTAGTGCTTGCTGCTGATCCTGAGCGCTGACCACGATCACCATGCCAACACCGCAGTTAAAGGTTTTGAGCATCTCGCTTTGCTCTATCCCACCTTTAGTGGCTAACCAGCCAAACAGCTCGGGCATCTGCCAGCTGGATAAGTCTATCTCTGCGCTGAGCGAGTCGGGTAGGACGCGCGGGAGGTTTTCGGTTAGTCCGCCGCCGGTGATGTGCGCGATCGCGTGGACATTTACCTCAGAGATCAGCTTGAGCATGTTTTTGACATAAATGCGGGTGGGCTGCATGAGCGCATCCAGCAGGCTGCCTGATTTAAGTTGTTCGGTAGTTGGATCAGTGCTGCTGACTTCGATTACCTTGCGGATCAGTGAGTAGCCGTTTGAGTGAGCGCCGCTTGAAGCCAGTGCGATCAGCACGTCAGAGTCTTGTACTTGGCTGCCATCGATGATTTTAGATTGTTCAACGATTCCGGTACAAAAACCCGCCAGATCATAATCACCGGCTTGATACATGCCGGGCATCTCAGCGGTCTCTCCACCTACCAGCGCACAGCCGGCCAGTTTGCAGCCGTCAGCGATTCCTTCGATCACGCTGGCAGCGACATCCTGCTCAAGTTTGGCAGTTGCGTAGTAGTCTAAGAAAAACAAAGGCTCGGCGCCGCAGACCACTAAGTCGTTGACGCACATCGCAACCAAGTCCTGACCGATGTGTTCGTGGCGAGCATACTCAATTGCCAATTTAAGTTTGGTGCCCACGCCATCAGTCCCAGACACCAAAACCGGTTCTTGATAACCGCTCGGCAGTTTAAATAAGGCGCCAAAACCACCCAGACCTCCCATCACTTCTGCTCGGGCAGTGCTTTTGGCGGCGGACTTGATCCGGTTGACCAATTCATCGCCAGCAGCGATATCAACACCGGCGTCTTTATAAGTTAGCGGCGTGGTTGGGGTATTGGGCGTCTGCGACATGAGCGGCTCACTTAAGGTGTCATCATTTTCGGGGCAGTATAGCTTTTTTAAACTCAAACTGCTGCCTAAAGGCGCATGCTTGATTAGACTCACTGTGTTTCAGCAGGTGATCTTATGGGGTGTGATTTGTTGCATTTGGCATTAAAATACACTCACAAATGTCACTCTTTAGTGACTCTAGCCCGCCAAGGGCGCTCTCATATAATCATATAAACCTAATTAAATGTCGCTGACACCCAGACCAACACCAAGGACACCATGAATCTTATCCAAGACCCAGTTTTAAGGCGCATTTACCTAATTGTGGGTATCGCTTTGTTCGTATGGCTGATCTATGAGTTGATGCCGGTGATCGTGCCTTTTTTGCTGGCCTTGGTGCTTGCCTATCTGCTCAACCCCATGATTGTTATGCTCAAAAATCGTGGTTTTGCTCGGGGCACGTCAATCATACTGGTGTTGGTTGCACTCATCTTTGCCTTGGTATTGGCACTAAGCTGGCTAATACCACTGATCTTTGAGCAAATCCGCTATGCGCAGCAAAATTGGCCAGACTTTTTGAATTGGATCAATATGAGTCTGTTGCCTTGGTTAAACCAGAAGCTGGGTTTGGATATCCCCTTGGTTGATCTAAACTCGCTAGGCGACTCTGTGATTGAGTATTTGCAAAGCAACTACAACTCCGATGGCACGGGTAACCTCATCAATTGGTTGACCCAGTCCGGTCTGAGTTTGGCAAATATCGCTGGCTTGACGGTGTTGATTCCCATCGTGGCCTGTTACTTTTTGGTTGATTGGGAGCAGATGCTAGATAGCCTCTCTGGCCTGATCCCTAGAAGACATGAAGCGTCTTTTGCGCTCCTCATGAAAGATTGCCACGGCGTACTCAGTGCGTTTATCAAAGGGCAGCTGACGGTTATGGTCTGTTTGGGACTTATTTATGCGGTCGGTCTTGAGTTAGTTGGTCTTGATTTGGGGTTGATCATCGGCATGGTCGCGGGTCTCAGCAGCATCATCCCTTATGTTGGTTTTGCGGTTGGTCTAACAGCGGCCATCGTGGCTGGCCTGTTTCAGATGGGGTTTGATCCGCTCTCTTTGGCACTGATTTTGGGTGTCTTCGTTTTTGGTCAAATGATGGAAGGTTACGTACTGCAGCCGAAGTTGCTGGGTGATCGTATTGGCTTAAATCCAGTGGTCGTCATCTTCTCGGTCCTGGCTGGTGCTAAATTGATGGGCTTAGGAGGTATGTTGATAGCACTTCCTGTCGCCGCGGTACTCAAGGTCTTGCTTGGCCGGTTGTATGAGCTTTACCTGTCTTCCCACTGGTATCTGGAACGTATTGATACCAAGCAAGAATCCTGTGTATCGCCCGAAGGTGACGCTGGAGTCAATCTGCTCCAGACACAGCCAGACATAGATCAAGATCCGCCTTGGCTTAAAAAACTGGACAAAAGCGGTGATCAAGCCTGATTGATGAGTCCTGTTGATAAAAAACTTGGCGAACATCTGAGTAGTGAGCCTAGACTGGCTCGGCCTCTTGATGCGGAGCAATATCAGCTCAACGTGCGTATGCCTGCCAGCGCAAGTTTGGCTGACTTCAACCACACCGCTCAAAGTGGCGTGATCAGTTTTGTGGAGCAGCTGATCAACGGGCAGTTGGATCAGTTGGTTTGTTTTGGAGCAGATCAGACAGGAAAGTCTCATTTGTGCTACGCAGCGGTAAGGGCGGCTAAACACAGCGGATTGAGTGCCTGCGTACTTCAATTACAAGCCGATGATCCCTCCAACTTGCTAGCCGACATCAGTATGTTTGATTTCATCGCTTTAGATGACATTGACCAAATACTCCAAACGCCTGCTGAAAGTTTGTTATTTGACTTCATTAACCGTGCTAAATCCTTAGAGCAAAAACTGCTGCTAAGCTCACAAGATGCTGAGTTTAACTGTCACATACAGGATCTTCGATCAAGATTGATGCAGGGAGCAAGGTTTGAGCTTCCGGTGATGAGCACATGGGAAGAAAGGATGGATTTTATAGAGCAGACGGCAAAGCTCAGACATTTGAAATTCTCAAATAGGCTTTGTCGCCTGATCGCCCAAGAAGGTCCTATAACCAGTGGAGGCATGACCCGTATGATTTTAGAGGTCGAACTAATACTGGCGGGTAAACCGTTTAAGAAGCTCTCAGCTGATCAGATCAAGCAGATCGAACTGGTGATTGCCCAATCCCACTGATGACTGGGTGGATATCCCGGCTCTAAAGACTTGATTTAATCACTATAATGCGACAATCTTGGAGTGCTATAATCTGGCCTCAAAGATGTTGCGTTTATCAGCTCAGTTAAGCGCAAAAGGACATATCTTAAGATAAGCGACAAGGAGTCGTCATGGTTTACCGTATAGCTTCAGCGATGGCATTGTGTTTGTGCAGTACGTTTGCCTTCGCTGCCGCTGACATCATTGTCACCACGCCAATCGATCGAATCGCCTCTGACGGCGAGTGTTCTTTGCGAGAAGCAGTCAACTATATCAATGCTGATCAGAGGGATGCTGAGGGTGACTGTAAGCCTGAAGACGATGAGGCTAACGCCGTTATCACTTTGGACAACACCGAAACTTACACACTGAACAGTGCGCTGCTAATCAAAGCTGGCATGACGATTCAGGCAGACAATGTTTTTGGTGTCCGTGATCAACCAGCCGATGAACAGCCCATCATCAAGGCAATGGGACGCGCATTTTTAATTGACGACGGCTCAGCCTTTCCAGAGCCTTCTGTTGTTATTTTAAGCGGGCTTCGCATCTTGGGTGTGGCCGCAGAGTCAGATGTTGCAGATGGATTTACGGCTCAAGAGCAAGGCGGATTGATCTTTAACCGAGAGTTGCTATCGCTGGATCGCGTGACCCTGAGTGGTGGAGTTGCCAAAGAAGGAGGGGCTGTTTATAACTCATCTTTAGATGCAGTACTTGAAGTGTCTCAAGTGCTTTTTGAGCGCAATTATGCTGATCAAGGTGCGGCGGTTTATTCTGAGTCATTTGGTTTAAATATCAGCCAGGTCAGTATCGTCAATAATGGTCAAATTGATCCAGCAGCTGATGGCTTCAGCATCTATCTTGAGACTCCCTCAATTCCAAGTTACCCCGCAGAGCCTGATGCTAACGCAGAGCCAGTGACGATTTCACCGGGATTAGATGCTAGCCTTCTGAGAAATGTATTATTTTTTGACAATCGCACCGGCGCCGTCTTACTCAATCCATCTATTTCAGCTAACAATTTGACCGTTATCAGCAATGACCGCGGCGTTAAATTTGATGCAGCTCAAGCCATCGCCAACGAAGGCAATAGGATCTCTATCATCAGCCGCCTGGCCAACTCGGTTCTACTTGGCAATGCAGAATATGATCTGAGCGCGACTACCCAAGATAAGATTTACTTAAATCATTTGGTTTTCGACAATCTATCGGGTGGTTTTGATGCGTCAAACACAGCTCGATCCGAAAATCTAAATGACATAGGTTTAACTGATGATCAGCTGGATGGGCTGATAGCCGCTCAAACCGTTGAGATCAACGGCGAGATGGTCGAGATCTGCCGTATTCCGCAAATCGGAAGTGAGATCGGTCTGTTTTGTCCTCTAATCCGTATTGAAGGCGAGTATTTACCGACAATAAAACCACGATTGTTTTTAACATATGAATCACTCGATGAATCATCGATAGTCAATAGCGGACTGAGTGCCGGCACCCAAAGCCCTCTAGCTTTGTCATGCCAACCTGATGACATAAGAGGGCAAGCCCGTCCAATATGCGATATCGGATCTTTTGAGTTGGTCGTGTTTGGCGAAGGAGCGCTTAACAACTCGGTAAATGAGGATATCTTCTTTGGTGAGCTCGCTACGTTAAATCTGGCTACTGCAATTGGCGATGGGCAGCTGGTACCTGCAGAGTTTTGTGCTGATCTCATGTTGCCTTTAGCGCAAACCGATCAAGAGACGCTGCCAACAGGCGATAATATGTCCAGCGGTTTTACCGACGGCTGCCTGAGATTTGTTCGTGGAAACGCTCCGCAAAAAGGCAGTGTTGAAGTGTTGGCTAACGGTTTGATTCAATACACTCCGGGTAGCAACTATCAAGGAACTGATACCTTTCAATACCGAGTGGTAACCACCACTTCACGCTTCTCAGGAGCAAATAACGAAAAGTTTTTGACGATAACCACGCAAATCTTGCAAGACCCCAAGTCTGGAATTGATTCAGATACTATTGGCATCTTTGGGGATGGCGGTGGCTCAAATGCACCGGTTTGGTTATTTGCCTTAACTCTGATCGGGTTGGGTCGTCGCCTAGCTGTCAAGCTGCGTTGAGAATCATACACAAGGACGTGTCGATGAAATTGTTAACAAGTTTTTCTACTCTGAGTTTTCTCGGTGCTGCTTTGATCTTTTCGGTCAGTGCGCATGCTGCTACGATTGAGGTAACGACCACAACAGATGAGGATGTGGTCAACTCATCTGCCTGTTCGATTCGAGAGGCAGTCAAGACAGCATTACGGCAAACCAATATCGGTGGCTGTGCTCGAATTGGCGATACGCGTGTCGGTGTGATTGATACCATCAATCTTAAATCGGGTGAGACCTACCAGCTGAACTCGACCATCGTTTTAAATAAACAACTCAACAGCCGAGTTTCATCAGTTCGTTTAGATTCAGATCAACAGTTGGATTATTCACAGCGCAACTCCGTTACCGGCTTACCAGGCAAGATTATCATCAACCGTCCGATCATACGTGCGGCTAACAACCAAAGCATCTTTGATTCTAGTCAGGATCGTGTCGGGCTTGAGTTCACCGGCATAGAGCTTCGTGGGTCGGGCTTTGTTGATCAAGGCGGCGCCATCAATGTTGGCGGCGAGCTGACGTTAAATGACTCTAAAGTCACCGGTGGTAGTGCTCGAGTAGGCGGTGCTTTTTTCTTAGAGGGTAGTGAGAGTTCGATTGAATTAACCCGAACTGAATTGTCTGGTAACGAAGCTACAGAATCGGGTTCAGCGATAGGTGAGAGCTGTTTTGATAACCTAACCACAGACAATCGTGTCATCTTGATTGATCAGTCTAGCATTGTCCAAAATAACGGCCCAAGTGCAATTAAACTTTGCGGTACGCCCAATGCAACTATCGAAAACACTACCATTGCTGAAAACACAGGCGGACCAGCAATAGATTTTGAAGAAGTCGGTGAATTTTCAGATGGTGATAGGCTTGTACCGCCGAGACTTTCAGTGGACTACGTTACGCTCAGTCAAAATACCGTAGGTATTTCATATGGCGACATCGGCATCATAGATGTTGAGAACAGTGTGTTGGCTTATAACTCAGTTCTTGATTGTGATTACGTTGGAAATAACATAAACGCACAGCGAACCCTAGCGGTAGCTAACAGCTTTTTGCTTGGCGAATCGGACACAGGCAATGCTAATCCATGTCAGGTTTTTCAACTGAGCAGCACTGATGATAAGGGTGTTACCACCCCCACAGCTAACACCTCAAATTCCTATGTCGTTAATTCAGTATTTACAGACTTTTTTGAAAAGGAACTTAAGGATTATGGTCTGGCCTCTTTAGGGTACCTCCCTAAAAGACTCGAGCCTCAATCCCCCATCCTGAATGAAAATGAATCAAACGCCAGCTGTACTGGTGTTGATCAAAGGGGCCTATTTAGAAATCTGCCAGTAGCAAGATTTATCACTCCTCCAGGTGGCTATTGTTATAAAGGGGCAATTAACCGAGCCAATCTGATCGCCGTGCCGGATGGTCCAATCAGTAACGATAACTTCACGACAATTGTTCAACGTTTAGAGGATAGCTTGGATAGAGATCCAAACGACTTTGATGATGAGCCCCAAGGTCCAGAAATTGTAACCAATGCACAAAATTTCGATCAAGCTTTCTTGCGAGCTTACACGGAACTTCTAAATGAGAATTACCGAGCGACTTTTGCTCTGGCGTTTGACAACGATGTTCCATATGAAGGAGCAGAGGGCGATCTACCAGATATCCAGCTGCTGCCACGTTTGATTGCCTATGAAAATGGGAACTATGTGGTCAGTGGCGCTGAGAATTATGACATCGAAGTCAGAGTCGTCGGAAGTGGCCCTGAATTGACTTTCACTGAGGCTGGCGAACTGGATACGTCTGAACTGGACGTGAATGATAATTTGACTTGTAAATATGATGAAAATCTTGCTGATGTGATTGCGTATCGCAACGACGGATCAACGACTCCCTCTGGCGAGTTTGATTTCTGTGAATACACCATTACCTTGAAAAGTGACGATAGTATCAGCACCACAAGTTATATCGCTTTTGAGTTTATCAATATCGCACCTAACGCAGAGGATTTGACCATCAAGACTAAAGGAGATGAGGTTGCGGTAAACTTCAGCCTGCTTGGTTCAATCAACGACGATGGTGATGGTCCAGTCAGACCCAGATTAAAAACTCCTCTACTGGACGCTAACGGTAATCCTCAGCTCGATGATCAAGACAACCCAATTTTGGTTGACCAAGAGCTTCAGATACCTGAGTTTTACCGCTCACCAACCGGTGTAGAAGCATTTGTGCAGGTAACACAGGAGCCTGAACTTGGACGATTAGAGTTCTCAAGCGACCCGTCATTTAACACCATCAGTGCCGGTATCGATTGCCCCGTTGCAAACGCTAACCAGTTAGGAGATGCAATCTGTTATCCGCCCTATGTTCGGTATGTTCGCGATAACTTGCTTTCTAACTTTACCGACAGCTTCCAGTATGTCGTTTATGACGGCGGCGCACTGACTAACGGGCAAGTTGTCGGCTCAGTAGCTTCTGAACCTGCCGAAGTGACCATCACTGCTGGTAAAGGCAACAGCAATCTAGTGGATGCAACCTCAGTGTTCTCTGGCGGTGGTTATATGGCTCCTTGGGTACTTGGATTTCTGTCACTTTTGGTATTTACTAGGCGCTCCAGACATCAGATCAAAAAGGGCTAAGCCTTGATAAAGTACTTATCGTTCGTTGCTGTATTTGCAGCAAGCTCAATACAGGCGGCCACTTTAGTGGCCGCTCCTTCGGTGTTGATCACGGACATCGATACGCGCTCAGCTCAAACCTCTGTCTTAAGTGAGACGCGGCAATTTACCCTTGAGCCTGGCGTGCACTCGATCGCTTACCGGTACGACCGGCTGTTTGAGCCTAGTGCTGATGAACATGAGTTTGTTCGTTCAAAGTCGATGGTGGCGCTGATCACTGTTGATGAGCCTACCGATCGATTTGAGCTCAAACCAACCCAAAATCCGATGAAGCTTGATGCTGCTAAGGAATTTGCTGAAAATGCCAGTATCAGTGTGATTAAAAATGGCACTGTGATTCAGACCACAACTGCTGACAGTAACAACACCAGTATCGTGGCAGCACTAGGCAACCTAGTGAATCAAGTCACCTCAGAAATATCATTGGGTGACTCTGGAGGGCAAAGCACAGCAGCTCGAGAGGATTTGCTTAAGAGTTTTGAGCTGATCTGGAGTCAGACCAACGAGACAGAGAAGCAGTATATTCGCAGCGTAGTTCAGCCCTAATTTTAGGTTTGCCGCTGACGACACATCTCAAACATACAAATTGAAGCTGCAACGGCGACGTTTAGACTCTCCTGACCCCCGGGTTGGGGGATCTTAAGAGGTACGGTCTCCATGAGGATCTGCTCAGAGACGCCATTTCCCTCGTTACCAAACACCCAGCAAATTGGATCTCTTAAGTCAGTGTCGTAGATACTGTTTTGCGCGTGTGAGCTTGCTGAAAAGACCTGAAAACCAGTTTTAGGGATTAGCTGGTCGATACTGACTTGCTCGCAAATGTTGAGTGAAAATTGCGCCCCCATGCCGGCGCGCAAGCTTTTGGGTGACCAAGCACTAACGCAGCCTTTGCTTAGGTGGAGGTTGTGAACACCAGCAGCAGCGGCTGAGCGCAAGATGGTGCCCAAATTACCTGGATCTTGTATTTGATCAAGTACCAGTAGATCGCCTGCCTGTCTCAAGACGGATGGCACTTTGAAAACCGCTATGGGGCCCGTCGTCTGATCAAGCGTACTGGCCTTATGGAGCATCTGCGGGCTAACACCATAAACGCTAACCGAGTTATCTAGGTTCAACGAAGAAAGTGCTTGATTGACCTGAGTTGACACCGTCTCAGGTGAAGCGCTCAGATCGATACCGATCCAAATTTGATCGATTTGACAGCTGCTGTCAGCAAGCGCTTGCACCAAAGAGTTGCCCTCACAGACATAAAGCTGCAGTTTTTTTCTCGCGCGGCTGCTTTGTTGAAGCTGAATTAACTGACGGTACTGAGGGTTTTCAGGTGAGGCGATGGTTTTCAAAAGCGTTAACTCAAGCTTTCTTAGCGTCGAACTGGCGGTGCAGCTCGCCGATCAGATTAACTTCCTCAAGACTGCCTAAAACCACTGGGACTCTCTGGTGCAAACTGCTGGGCTCGATCTCAAGTATCCGCTGTCTTGCCGTGGTGCATTTGCCTCCCGCTTGTTCGATCAGAAGGCCCATGGGGTTAGCTTCATACAGCAATCTGAGTTTGCCAGCTTTACTTGGATCTTTGTGGTCAAAGGGGTAGTTAAAGACGCCGCCTCTACACAAGATACGGTGGACGTCACCGACCATAGCCGCGACCCAGCGCATGTTGAAGTTTTTGCCGCGCGCACCCTCTGCTCCAGCCAAACACTGGGCGATGTACTGTTGCATTGGCGCTTCCCAAAAGCGTTGATTTGAGGCGTTGATTGCAAACTCCTGAGTTTGCGCGGCGATGCTGACATTTGACTCAGTGAGCTCAAACACGCCAGTGGCAGGATCTAGGCAAAAAAAGTGGGTACCGCTACCAAGGGTGAGCGCCAGAATCGTGGCTGTGCCATAAAGCACATAGCCTGCAGCCAACTGTTTGGTGCCGGCCTGCAGAAATTTATCATCTAGCGAAGCATCGGGTAAATCAGCCAATACAGAAAAGATGGTGCCGGTCGGCATATTGATGTCGATGTTGCTTGAGCCATCTAAGGGATCGAAAACCACCAAAAACTGGCCATTGGGATTTGCTTCAATCGCATGATCCATCTCTTCGCTTGCGATTGCGCGGCAGCTGGGTGTCTGTTTCAAAGCAGCAATCAGCATGTCATTGGTGATGACATCTAGTTTTTGTTGGTCTTCACCTTGCACGTTGGTGTTGCCTGCAGCGCCTTGAAATTCTGCTAGTGGCCCGCGGCGAACCAAGGTGCAAATCTCAGTGCAAACTTGAGCTAAGGAGTCGATCAGCGCACCTAAATCTTGATTAGGTTGTTGGTTTAGCCACTGGTTGAGTGAAGTCATGAGCAAATCCTGCAATAGTGGCATTTGAAGTTGTGCATACTTTAAACTATGCCCAGCGCTTTATAAATGGTTAGGAGTAAGTCGTGCGGCAACCCGAGATTCAGCTTACCCCAAGTGGCCAACTTAGGCATTTTATAGATTTCGATGGATTAACCACAGCGCACCTTGAGGCTATCTTGACTCAGGCAAATGGCTACCTTGGCCCGCAGGGGGAAATCATCAACCGCCCCGATCTTGCTGGCACCACGGTGATGAACCTTTTTTTTGAGCCTTCTACCCGTACACGCACCACCTTTGAAGTCGCCGCCAAAAGGCTCTCTGCCGACGTGATCAATATTGATATTGCCAGATCCTCAACCACCAAGGGTGAGTCGCTCTTAGATATGCTGCAGAACCTTGAGGCCATGAGCGCTGATATGTTTGTGGTGCGTCATGGCTCATCGGGCGCGGCGCGCTTTATGGCGGAAAAGGTTTGTCCGACGATCCCAATCATCAACGGAGGGGACGGCTGGCACGCTCACCCAACCCAAGCGATGCTCGATATGCTGACCATCCAGCGTGAGGCGCCGCGTCCCTTTAGTGAGCTCAGCGTCGCACTGATTGGTGATATCAAGCACTCAAGGGTAGCGCGCTCCGACATAGCTGCTTTGAAACTACTCGGGGTCAAGGACATACGGGTCATAGGCCCCAGAACCCTGATGCCAAAGGGGATCGAGCGCTTTGGTGTGCAGGTTTTCCACCAAATGGAGCAGGGGATCAAAGACGTCGATGTGGTGATCGCGCTTAGAATTCAAAACGAGCGCTTGGGATCGGCGCTGCTATCTACCAAAGAAGAGTTTTATAAGCTTTACGGTCTGAGCGAGCAACGCCTAGCGCTGGCTAAGCCGGACGCCATCGTCATGCACCCAGGTCCAATGAACCGCGGGGTTGAGATCGCCTCTAGCGTTGCTGATTCTGCGCAATCGGTGATCTTGAAACAGGTGAACTACGGTATCGCGGTGCGCATGGCGGTGATGGCGATGACCCATGCCGGTCAGAGTGAGTCAGCCATAGAGCAGTCGGCTAGCGAGGTACCTCTATGAGTACTCAAACCATCAATCTGATACCTGGCCTAAGTGACGACGCACTTAAAAACCTAACCGGACTCAGTCCGGCGATAAGCCAGCACTCCGCAAGCCGCACGTTATGGGTCATGCCGCCCTTAGTTGATTTGTGCGCGCGTCTGCGTGAGCCGGGTTTTCAGCAGCATGGGACGCTGGCAACCGAGGGCCGTGCTGCCCTTAAAAATGGCTTCTTGCATGTCTTAACCCCGCCCGATACCCATCCGATATTGCAAAGCGGTCCTCTGCTAGATGGCCTGAGACAAAAGGCTTGGCAAGACGCGGGCATCCACCTGCATATCTTAGGAGCTATGACCGAGGACTTAAAAGGCGCAACCCCTGCCAACATAGCTGGTCTCAAACAAGGCGGAGCGGTGGGTGTCACCAACGCTAGGCGCGGCTTTGTCAGTGATCAGGCTTTGCTTGGAGTGCTTGAGTACGCCAAAACCTTAGATATGAAGGTTTTTTTCTACCCAGATGAACCGAGTTTGTCGAGCGGCGGCTGTGCTCACGATGGGTATGTGGCCTCACGTCATGGCCTAAGAGGCATCCCGTGGATCGCAGAAACCACCGCGCTTGCCAAGCAGCTACTGATGATTCAAGAGGTCGGCGTGAGCGCTCACTTCTCTCAGCTTAGCTGCAAGGGCAGTGTGGATTTGATTCGCTTGGCTAAGTTCAAAGGGCTGCCGGTGACTTGCGATGTCGCCATGCATCAGTTGTTTTTGACTGACGATCTGCTGACGGGCTTTAACACCATGGCGCACGTGCTGCCCCCGCTACGAGGTCACTCGGATCAAAAGGCGCTCAGAGAGGGGCTCAAAGACGGCACGATCGATGCAATCTGCTCCCACCATGAGCCGCTCACAGCTTCAAGTAAAAATGCCCCCTTTGCCGACACCCTGCCTGGCATGAGCACCTTTGATACCTTTATGCCGCTGGCCTGTCAGTTGGTCAGTGAGGGCGTGCTCAGCGCCAGTGAGTTGGTTGATAAGATCAGTACAGCGCCAGCGCAGATCGCCGGGCTTGAGGTGGGCACGTCAGAGTGGGTTTTGGTCGATCCCTTTAAATCAAGTGAGTTGACCCGAGAGAGCATGCACTCGCAAGGAAAGAACTCAGCCTTCTTGGGTAAACAGATGACGGGTAACGTGATTAACTCATCTTTTGATCGTGATTAAAATAGTTAAAGCGCATAAAAAAACCCAGATTAATCTGGGTTTTTTTATAGTGATTTATTCGATGCTCATCGAACATTCATAGTTAGTGGGGTTAAGCTCGCAGCGGATCTTTTTGAGCAGGCGCATCATCTTGGGATCGTAAAACCCTTCTTTGGTCATGCTGATGCGTATCTCGCGCATGAGCTTCTGATAGCTGGCTTTGTCACTTGGGGAAACATCGAACCAGTATTTATCTGGAATGGCCTTTTCACTTGCCAGTGAGAAGGAGCTGGCTATGCTGGCATTTTGTGCACCAATCTCTCGCATCAACTGCCCCAGACCTTCGGGGTAGCGGTTTTCTTGGATCAGGCTAACGACGCTGAGCTGCATGATCGGAAAGCGGGCGATACCGCCGGTGACTTTGTTGCCTTTGGTCATGCCTTTATGAAGTTCAAAAGGCTCAAACAAGATGGCAGGCGCCGCGATGATATCAACTGCGCCGCTGGTGAACATGGGACCGAAACTGGTGACTTCAGCAGCAACGGGTTGGGCGCCGAGTGTTGAGATCATCTTTTGTTGGGAGGGATCAAAACTGAGCACGGCGACTTTTTTGCCGGCAGCTTTATCGACTGAGTTGATCTTGCGATCGTTAACAAAGATATAGGCCGCACCGAGGGGCACGATACCGACGACTTCGGTGCCCAGATTCTTCATCATGGACTGCAGCTGAGGTTTAGCCAATACTTGAACTGCCATGTCCATGGCTTTGTTGCTGGGTAGGGCTCCGATTGCATCCAGACTGCCCACAAAGGGGTTAAACACCCTGGCGCGCATGTTACTCATCATGGCGCCGTCGCAGCGCTTAGAGCGGAAGTCATTTGCCACCACTGCTTCGCTTGTGTACAGGCGCAGCTTCACTTGGGTCACTTTCTCGCGATTTAGCTTGTCGGATCTGAGTTTGAACTGATACTCAGTTGGGCTGGTCGAGGTGATATCGAGGTGAACCCCTTGTTTTTTGAGTCCTTGAGTGAGCGTGGGGATTTGATCAAGATAGGCTTTCGATAGTTTAAAAAGATCCCCTCTGGCCCCTCCGGGGACGTACATGCAGATCGTAGTTGAGCTGGGTATCCGCTCCCAAGTTTTCGGGTTGTTGACCATCGCCACGGTTTTTTTCACCAGATCGGCGCTCATGGGCTTTAGCGGCGGCGGATTGAACTCAAACGCCAGCGTGGTCTGGCTGGCTATGATGGTTAGACACGTTAGGGTGATTAATCTGAAAAAGGCTGCGATCCTTCGCTTGGCATTCATGGGGTCAGTCCATCAGGAGATATTCTTAAGTTTACCGAATAAAAGCTGCTGCCTGAAGCTCTGCCACATCAATAACTCTCAAGCCACTAAAGCAGTTGCGGTTTTGTTGAAAGATCCGAGAGAGCTCGCTGCATGCCAGTAGGCTCATCTTGGAGTGGTCTTGTTCCATGAGACTGGCCAGCTCAACCGCTGCTGATTTGAGCCAGCCTTCATCATCTGAGGCTTTAGTAAAAGTTACGCGCCTGATTTCATCAACTCGCTCACTTTCCTCTTTTTCACTTGGGCAAAATGTCCATGTGCTCTGTTCAGTTGCCTGTGACCAGACTTTAGAGCGCGCCGTGTGTTTCCCGCCAAAAACCCTGAACTGGTGGTTGTTTTTATGATTGGTTTGATGGGATGAGCTGCTCAAATCACTTAGGTGCTTTTGCAACAAGCTCACAGGATCAACGAGCTGTGCTTGAAGTAACCTCAAGCGCCTAAAAACCAAACTCAAGGTGATGTTGGGGATCAGCACACAAGTTGCGCCCGCCTCAATCAGCTCAGTGGATAAAGGTTCAAGCAAGGCGCGCAGGGGTTTGTCTTGATCGGGTAGATAAGCGTTGATCTGATCAAAGTTTACCGGCCAATTCGTGCATGCGCGCGCGGGTATGTTTTGCTGGCTCAGTGCGGATGATGCAAATGATTTTTTGACGGCGTTGGCACTTTCTTTAGGCGATGGTTGATTGATTGGGCATGTCTGTAGCTCAGTGATCAAGTGCTGATAGAGCTGATTTGAAGCTGGATCTAACTGCAAGAAAAACTGGCTCATGCGAACTCAGAGCGACAGGGCGGCCAGATACAGACTAAGCAGCCGCTTGATTTAGCTTTTTTGAAGTAGGTAATCGGCAAAGTAACCCTTGGTGTCGGTGAATTTACGCTCCAATGTCAGCTGACACCCTTGAATCAGCTCAGCTAAGAGCTCATCGCTGTACTTACGTGAGATCTCGGTGTGGATCTTCTCACCCTGTTGGAAGGTAAACTGATCACCGCTAGCGCCTAAGGTCACGGTTTGATGTTTCAGGCTTTGCAGGTAGCTTCTAGCAAACCCTTCGGATTCTTGATACTCAGCGACGTGCTTAAAGCTGCCAAGATCAAAGTTGGCGTCGAGCTCACGGTTGATGCGCCTAAGTAGGTTTAAATTAAACTCAGCGGTGATTCCTGCTGCGTCGGAGTAAGCGGGTAGTACGATCTGCTCAGGTTTGATCATATCTAGACCCAACATTAAGTAATCCCCGGGATTTAGGGTGTTACTTAAGCGCTGGATAAAGCTTTTGGCTTGAGTGTCGTCGAGGTTACCAAGGTTTGAGCCGATAAATAACACGAGTTTTTGCTGAACTGTCTCTTGTAGCTGCTCAAGCTTCTCAAAGTAGTCTCCGCAGAGGATCTGGATGGTCAGATCAGGTAGTGCGGTGTGCATCTGTTGCTTTAAGGAGCTCAAGGCGCCAGATGAGATATCGATCGGTCGATAGGTGATCTGCGCATCGGATTTAAGCAGCTGCTTGAGAAGGTGCTGAGTTTTACTGCCATCTCCTGCGCCCAGCTCCACTACCTCAAGCTTATCTGCCTTAATATCAAGCGATTGGCAGATCAAGTTTGATTGTTCGGTGAAGATCTGCATCTCTGATCGTGTCAGATAATACTCAGGTAACTTCATGATCTGAGCAAACAGCTCAGAGCCACGATCATCGTAGAAATATCGAGAGCTCAGACATTTTTCAGCCCAACCAAGACCCTCAGTGACACTTTGCAAAAAGTGTGGATCAAAACTGGGATCGCTCTTGAGTGCTTGGTTCATGCGTATCCTTATCGGGCAGCTAAGCGCAGGCCGGTAAATTGCCAGCTGGCATCGGTGGGGAAAAAGTTTCGGTAAGTAGATCGGTTATGACCAGGACTGGTTGCTGCTGAAAAACCGCGAAGTACGCTTTGGTTGATCATGAATTTTCCGTTGTATTCGCCAAGTGCTCCCTCGGCCGCCTTGAATCCTGGATAAGGAAGGTAGCTTGAGCTGGTCCACTCCCAACATTTACCAACTGCCAGCTTTGAGGCGGCTACCTCGTGTTCAAACTCTGTTGGCAGGCGCATGCCGGAAAACTCAGCGAGCGCATGGGCTTCAAACGCGTTGATGTGGGTCAGTACGCCAGTTGGGTCAATTGGCTCAGCGCCGCTTAAGTGATAGCTGAGGCGCGCGCCGTCATCTTGCTCGTACCAATAAAGCGGGCAGGTTTGCTGGCTTTGCTGGACCCAAGCATAGCCTGCGTCATGCCAGAGCAGTGGGTTCTGGTAACCCCCGTTTTCGATAAAATCCAACATCAGCTGATTTGAAGCAACTTCCGAGCAGAGCTTAGCTTCTGATAGAAAAACCCGGTGCTTGGGTGATTCGTTGTCGTAGGCGAAACCTGCGCCTGCGTGACCGATTTCATAAATCCCCTCGCTTATGTCGACCATGGGCGCATCGGAGCCTACCTGACGCTGTAACCGAAGTTGTTGGTCATAAGCCGGCAGCAGGGGGTTATGCCAAAACAAGTACTTTAGATCGGTGAGCATCAACTCTTGGTGTTGTTGCTCGTGATTGATCCCAAGTTCGGTCAGTTGCTCTGCATCTGAGCAGTTTTGCTCAAGCAGGCGGCCCATGTGCTCATCTACGTAAGTGCGATAAGCATAAACTTGCGCCAAATCGGGTCTGGTGATCAGTCCGCGTAGGTTACGGGTGTGCCGTTTACCAGCACTGACGTAGTAGCTGTTAAACAGAAAAGCAAACTCAGGATCAAACTCGCTATATCCACTCAGGTGTGGCTTTAAGATGAAAGTTTCAAAAAACCAAGTAGTGTGAGCCAAGTGCCACTTCATGGGGGACACAAACTCTGCCACTTGCGGGACTGAGTCCTCAGGCGTCAGGTTGCGACAAATCCTAAGACTATGCGCGCGGCAACTATCGAAGCGATGCGATAGGTTGGTGGGCGTATCAAAGTCTATGTGTTGATGAGTGGTCATCTAAACCCAGTTTTTTCTTCTATGTGTTAATAGTGATAATCCGTCGCCAAGATCACAAGTGAGGCTGTGTTGAGGCTGTGTAGCTCATCGAGCTTAAGTGGTTTGAATTAGTGCTATTAGGTTAATTGTAGCTCCCGTTATGTGGCCCGCTAGCTTGAGCTGACTGGACGCAGCTTTACTGTAAGGCGGTGAGGAGGGTAGATACTGGGGCAGCAAAGTTTTTTGTAGGTTTATTCAAATGTCGACAATGCACGAGTTCGACTTTAAGGTTGCACTCATCAGGAGGCTCAAATTAGTCCTGATAATGAAGCAGGCTTTATATGCAGTTCTGATGGAACGGTCAGAGTGGATTAGCAGCTTTAAAATTCCGTGGTGCTTAGTTTTAATTAATTAATTGTCGGCTCCTTAAATAATTATGGCCTTAACTGTCGAGTTGATCGTGGTGGTTGCGGGAGATCTGACTATTGGGTGCATTTTGCTAAAAACAGGCACAAAAAAACCCGCCTTACGGCGGGTTTTTCACACATGATTCAGTCTTAGAACTGGTTCATGGTGTTTTTAGCGTCGTCACCAGCTTTCAGAGCTTGGTCACCAGAGAAGATCTCTTTGTGATCATCGCCGATGTCAGAACCAGCCATCGCTTGGTGCTTCACGCAAGAGACGCCCTTACGGATTTCTTTACGCTGTACGCCAGCAACATAAGCCAACATGCCTTGATCACCGAAGTAACCTTCAGACAGCTCATGCATGTGCAGAGCAGTCGTGTGGTAAGTCGGCAGTGTGATCAAGTGATGGAATACACCAGCTTCACGAGCTGAGTCAGCTTGGAAAGTGCGGATCTTGTCGTCTGCGTCTGCAGCCAATTCAGTTCCGTCATACTTAGCGTTCATCAAATCAGCGCGGTCGTAATCAGACAGATCTTTACCTGCTTCGCTCCAGCGATCAAAAGCTTGCTGACGGAAGTTCAGCGTCCAGTTGAAGCTTGGAGAGTTGTTGTAAACCAGTTTAGCGTCTGGAACTTGCTCTTTAACACGGTTAACCATGTGAGCGATCACGCCTACGTCTGGAGTTGGAGTCTCGATCCAAAGCAGATCAGCACCGTTTTGCAGTGAAGTTACGCAGTCAAGCACAACGCGGTCGATGTTGGTGTCTTCGCGGAACTGGAACAAGCCAGAAGCCAGACGCTTAGGACGATGCAGCTTGCCGTCACGTTTGATCAGAACTTCGTCTTCTTTAGCATCAGCAATGTTCACTTCTTCAGTGTCCAAGAAGCTGATGTACTGAGAAGCCAAATCACCTGGCTCGTTAGATACGGGGATCTTTTGAGTCAGTGAAGCGCCTTCAGAGTCAGTACGTGCAACGATCACGCCTTCGTCAACACCCAGCTCAAGAAACGCATAACGGATAGCGTTGATTTTTGACAGGAAGTCTTCATGCGGCACAGTAACTTTACCCGCTTGGTGACCACACTGTTTCGCGTCAGACACTTGGTTTTCAACCTGGATCGCACAAGCACCAGCTTCGATCATCTTTTTGGTCAACAGGTAAGTCGCTTCTTCGTTACCGAAACCGGCATCGATATCGGCGATCACTGGAACCACATGAGTTTCGAAGTTGTCGATTTTGTCTTGGATTGCTTTAGCGTCGCTGCCACTAGCGTTGTTCAATTGACGGAACAAGTCGTTTAACTCTTTAGCGTCCGCTTGACGAAGGAAGGTGTATAGCTCTTCGATCAACTTAGGCACAGAAGTTTTTTCGTGCATAGACTGGTCAGGCAGTGGGCCAAACTCAGAACGCAATGCTGCAACCATCCAGCCTGACAAGTACAGGTACTTTTTGCTGGTGGTGCCGAAATATTTTTTGTTGGCGATCATCTTTTGCTGGGCAACAAAACCATGCCAGCAACCGAGTGACTGAGTGTACTGTGACGTGTCAGCGTCATACTCTGCCATGTCTTTACGCATGATAGCGGCGGTGTACTTAGCGATGTCCAGACCGGTTTTGAAGCGGTTTTGAACGATCATGCGGCCTGCATCTTCAGCACTGATGTCAGCCCAAGTAGAACCGAATTTCTCTTTAATCTGGCGAACGTGTTCTACAGCTGATAAATAAGTTGTCATATTGACTCCTTAAAGTGGATAGAGGGTTAAGTACACTCTGGCCGGTTGCTTTAAAACCGATTGAAGTGTCGTAGGTGCTAACTGGCAGATTCGCCAAATTTAAGCTCAGAGTCCGGGGTCAGGACGGCTGATCGGGCACCGACTGTCGTGGCATTGTAAAAAAAAGACCATAATTTAGCTAATTTATCACCCTGATTTTCGGTATTTATCTATGTGATAGTAGTAAGATAAATCAGGGGCAAGCCGGTAAATCGAGAGACATTTTACCTGCCTTTTTCGCTTATAGGGACTCAAAACCATGAATTTAGCGTCGGTTGATTTAAACCTGCTGGTGCACTTTGACGTGCTGATGCGTGAGAAAAATGTCACTCGGGCGGCTGAGAGCCTAAACATCACTCAGCCTGCGATGAGCAATATCCTAAGGCGGCTTCGTAAAACCTTTAACGATCCGCTGCTTATCCGCTCAAGCGAAGGCATGACGCCAACCGAGCGCGCGCGTGAGCTCGAGCCGCTGGTGCGTCAGGCGCTCGCCAGCATCGACTCTTTACTAGAGCCGATGAGTGAGTTCAAACCGCTCACTTCCAAGCGCGTGTTTCGGATCATGACCTCTGACTATGCTGAGGCTACTTTAGTGCCGCGCATGGTGAAAGCGGTGAGATCTGAGGCGCCCAACGTGGTGTTGGATTTCTTGACGCCGTCCGACGTCTCTTATGTTGACATGGAACAGGGAAGGATTGACCTCGCGATCAACCGGTTCAACGAGATCCCGCAGAGTTTTCACCAAGTGGTGGTTTGGCACGACTCTTATAGTTGCTTAATCAGTGCTAAGTCGCCGATCGCAGGGGAGCTGAACTTTAAAAACTATATTGGGGCTCAGCATATTTGGGTGAGTAAAACCGGTTTGGGGGCGGGGTTTGGTATGAACCCAGATCAGGCAGGCGGTTTGGGCTGGATCGATCAGTCACTTAAGCGCTTAGGTTTTAAGCGCAATATCTCGGTGTTTACTCGCCACTATCAGATGCCGGCTCTTTTGGCGGCGAACGCCGATCTGATCGCCACCTTGCCCACTCGGGTCGCGCAGATGCAGTCGGGTAACGACGATATCGTGATGAGCGAGCCTCCTTTTTATATCCCTGAGTTTGAGCTCACCATGGCGTGGTCGCCGCTCTTGCAGCATAATCCGGCGCATCGCTGGCTTCGCCAGTTGATCATGCACGTGGCCAGGCAGTTAATTCAAAGTGAAGAGGAGGAGGCGCTTCTTACTTCTAATCGCCGGATCAGAAGCGGAAAGCCCAGCAGTCGCTAAGCATCCCTTAGGGCTTAGTTTGGCACGTAAAAAACCATGCAAAATGTCATTTTGCATGACTTCAAAGGTCTTTGAGTTTTGTGCGAAAAAGAGGCGTTAGTAACCAGCAGCCCACATCGCGTTACCTGCCTCAATCGGATCGCCAGTTTTCTCGTAAACGTCAACCCAATCTTGATAGTTGTGAACCATCGGGTGCATGTTGGGATGGAAATCACGGCGATACCAGTCAGCGTATTCGCTGGTAATCCCGCGCAAGATTCCCTCTTTAGCAAAAAGCCAGGGCAGACCGTCTTTTGAGACCATCATGCGAGCGATCTGGAAAGATGTGTAGCCATCGACGCGCAACATGATCACCGCGCGTGCGAGCGTAAACAGCGGCATGAGGGTGCTGACCAGTGCCATAGCGGTGTAACGCTGAGCTTCACTTGCCTTAGAGGCATGACGCATCACATCAAAAGCAACAGCGCGGTGTTCCATCTCCTCGACCGCATGCCAAGCAAGTAGTCCGCGCATGTTGGGGTCGACGCCTTGCATGGTAGAGCGATAGTGGAAAAAAGCTTTTGCCATGAGGGCGGTTAAGTGCTCGGTTGCTGCGGTATGTGCGATATTGAACTCACGTGAAAGTTTTTTGGTGTGGTTGTTCAAGATACTTTTGAGCCTTTTTTCCATCTTGTCGATCGGCATGCCCTGAGCGCGAAGCAGATCGTTGATCTGCTCATGCGAGATCCCGTGCTGAGCTTCTTGCATGATAAAATCTTTGACTTCGGACTTGAGTTTGTCATCGGTGATGTCGTCACGGTAAGCTCGTACGCTCTCAATAAAGTAGCGCTCTCCCACAGGGAAGGTCATCTGCAAGGAATCGGCGACTCTGGTCTTAAATGGACTACCGGCGAACCAATATTTGGGGATGTCGTTTTGTGAAAAGTCCATGTTTTTACGGACAGTAATCTGTTTTTCGGCGTTTTCAACTTGTGCTGAATCAAATGCTTTAGTGATGGTGTTCATCTGAACTCCTGCTAATAATTGCTTATTCGTATCTCAATATAGCAACTGCCGCTACTGTAGTTTGGGCAATAGCAGACATTTTTTATACTATAAGTGACAGTCCTAACATTGGATGAGTTGCATTTTCAGATGCTGTCTCTGATTAAAAATGGTCAAAAGGCGACAAATCGGGTAAATTTAGTGCTGCAAGCATGAAAGGAAGCCAGATGCCTTCACAGATTATCACCCGATATGCCTCTATCCTGATTGATTATATGAAGGCAAACGGACTTTATACGCCTGCTGTGCTCAATCGGTCTGAATTTAGTCAGCTAAAAAAGATTGAGGGAGCGCTGCAAGGGCAAACCAATGTCACTATCTCGCGCGATGAGTTCGCTGAGCTACTGAATCGAATTGATCAGCTGACCGTCAAGCCCCTTCAGGGGCATGAGATTGCGCGGCACATCACGGCGGCACATTTGGGTGTTTTGGGTTATGTGCTGCTCGCTTGCCCGAACTTGGGTGCGGCGCTCATGCGGCTGGAGCGCTACGCCAAACTGGTTGATCGCGGTTTTTTTATGCAAATCGGCATGAGCGGAGATGTGCTTAACATCAGCTGGCCTCTGCCACCCGATGAAACTTATAAGTCTTTATATGCCGAAGTGGGTGTGGGGGTTTTTGTTGAATTTGCTCGCAATTTGACTGGGGTTAATCAGAGTGTTGAAGCGGTTTACTTCGTGCATGAAGCGATCGGAGATCCGCAGCAGTACCGGGAGTTTTACGGCGTTATGCCTCACTTTGGTCACGCTAAAGTGGGGCTGGATATCAAGGCCAGCAACTTAAATCTTCCTCTTCGCCAGCCAGACGAAAACCTGCTCAGCATCCTTGAGCAGCAAGCTCAGTTGGCGCTCAAAGAAATCCCGAGCGACGATCAGTTTTTGCTCAAAGTGCACTCGGTGATCATCTCCATGAGCCAACATGGCTTACCGACGCTTGAGGATGTGGCCTCACAGCTCAACATCTCCGGTCGCACTTTGCAGCGTCGTCTGACTGATCACGGATATGGCTTTAAAGATTTGATCGAGCGTTCTCAGCTCACCTTGGCTGAGCAGTTCTTAAAGGACGAGCGGCTGCAACTGATTGATGTTGCTCAACTACTGGGCTATTCAGACCAAAGTGCCTTTACTCGCGCATTCAAGCGCTGGACTAAGAGCACCCCCAGAGCCTACCGAGAAAAACTGCTTAAAACCTCCGCTCAGCAAGGGGTGTAGATCGCCGCATAGATTGAGCCAAGCTTTTTATGGTTTAACTGCGTAAGCTCTTTGGGTACCCAATCATGCGCCTGATCTGATTCAACATAGATCAGGCTAGCTGGGTGCAAGAGCTGAGACTGAATCAGTAGATTTAAAAGCTCTTGCCACAGATCAAGTCCAAAAGGCGGATCAATAAAAACCACGTCGAAAGCTTCAGCAGTTTCCAAAATCTGCTGCTGAGCAGTAACCGCTGAAAAATGACAACGATCACTTATCCCAAGCGTCTCGGCGTTGGCGCGTATCTGGCTGAGGGTAAGCGGGTTGGGCTCAACAAAAGTGCAACTAACGGCCCCGCGCGAGAGGCTCTCAAAACCCAAAGCGCCGCTACCGGCACACAGATCCAGCACCTGGGCTTGATTAAAATCAAACTGTAGCCAGTTAAACAGCGTTTCTCTGAGTCGATCAGGAGTTGGCCTCAGACCTTCGGCATCTTCAAAGTGTATCAGCCTGCGCTTAAGCGATCCCCCGATGATTCGCAACGAGCTTGAGCGAGGTTTAGAGGCAGGATGTGCACTTTTGCGCGTAGGTTTTGCCACGAGAGTCAGCTTTGTGAGGTGGCAGTTTCGGCGACGTTTTGCTGCATCTGACCCGGCGGCGGCGGCTCAATTGGATCTTTGTCCATGCGGTGAACCACATAATCCATCAGTGCTTTAGCGACGGGTCCTGCGGTTGAGCTGCCGTGTTTGCCGTTTTCAACTATCACGGCGACGGCGATTTGTGGATCATCTGCCGGAGCAAATCCCATGAACCAGGCATGATCCAGCTGGCGCTCGGATAGGGTGGCGGCGTTGTATGATTTGCCCTGAGCGATACTTTTGACCTGCGCTGTGCCGGTTTTACCCGCGATCTTATATCCCTCAAGACCTTGTCTGAGTATTCCGCCGGTGCCGATATCGACGACATTTTGCATGGCTTTATGCATCTTGTTCCAGTCGGTTTCGGTCCCGTTGAACTTAATCAAGCCGTCAGGTTTGGTGATGACTTTATGCTCGCGAACCCCAGTGGTTGAGCGCAACAAGTGCGGGGTGATGTGTTGGCCTTTGTTGGCCATGATCGCGGTCGCGGTCGCCAGCTGCAGCGGAGTGGCTAAGAAGTAACCTTGGCCGATACTGGCTGATATGGTGTCACCAGGGCGCCACTGGCCTCCGCGAGACTCCATCTTCCATTCACGAGAGGGTAGGATTCCTGCCTTTTCATGAGGCAGATCAATGCCAGTTTTTTGACCAAAACCAAATTGCGCCATCCACTCGGCGAATTGGTCGATACCCATTTTGTTGGCTAGCTGGTAAAAAAATGTATCGCACGAGATCCAGATTGATTTATCCAGATCAACCACGCCATGACCGGATTTGCGCCAATCGCGAAACCGGTGTGAATCACCTGGTAAGGTGAAGTAACCGCGATCCTGGATTTTGGTATCCCAGTCGATGATGCCGTAGTGGATACCGCCCAAGCCCTCGATCGGTTTGATGGTAGAGGCGGGTGGGTACATGCCCTGGAGTGCCCGGTTATATAGTGGCTGATCGATATCGTCGCGCAGCGCGCCGTAATCTTTAAAGCTGATACCGGTGATAAAAGGGTTGGGGTCGTAGGAGGGGTTGGATACAAAGGCCAACACCCCGCCGTCTTTGGGATCGATTGCGACGATCGCCCCGCGACGTCCGGCAAGCGCCTCATCGGCCACTTTTTGTAGGCCATAGTCCAAAGTGAGGGTTAAATCGTTGCCTGCGATGGGTTCCTCGCGGCTCAGGGGGCGGATCATCTTGCCGTAGGCGTCGGTTTCGATCGATTCGTAACCAGGATCGCCCAACAGCAGATCTTCGTAGTAGTTTTCAATCCCCAATTTGCCTATCAGCTCAGTACCTAAGTAGCGCTTCTCTAGCTCATCGTCTTTGATCGACTGCTGATCTTTGTCGTTGATACGCCCAACGTAGCCGATCACATGAGCAAACAGGCCGCCATGAGGGTAGGCGCGGGTCATCTTGTTGTCGATATAAACCCCTTTAAGGAAGGGCTTGCGCGCCGCATATCGCGCCATTTGTTCATCGCTCAGATCGATCTTGAGGGTGACCGGTTGAGGATTTTTTTGCTTGCTGATTTCTGATTTGACCTGGGTGATGTCCTCATCGGTCAGATCAAAAATCGGCACCAGATAGCTGAGCAGCTCATCTAATTTGTCGTCATTTTCAATGATCTCTGGCTGCAGCATCGCCATGAACACTGGCCGGTTATCTGCCAAGATGATGCCGCTGCGATCAAAAATATAACCCCGAGTTGGGGCAACGGGCTGCAATCTGATCCGGTTGTTTTCAGAGGCGGTTTGATACAGCTCATGCTGGTTGATCTGCAGGTGAGCATACCTTGCCCCAAGGAGCATAAAACCCAGTAAAATGAAAACCATGGCCACCACAATACGGCGTTTAAAGGTGGTTTTTTCATCTTCGAGCCGAGAGTTATTTGCTGCCATGCACTACCAGATTCCCGCTGTTTTAAGCTGCACATATCTTAGCAATTTATCGCTGGTCAGATTGTAAATAGATTCGTGTAAAGGGGGCTCAGTTTTGCTAAAATTAGTCAGCGCAATCGATCACTACAGGGAAGTTATATGATCAACGTATTTAGCCGGATTTTGCTCGGTTCAGCCACTCTAATCATGGGCGTCAGTGCAGCGCATGCCGCTGAAGATGATCCTTATGCTAAAAGCATGAAGATTGAGTTGCCTCAGAACACTCACCCCATCTACTTGGGCGGAGGCTTGACCAAGGAGTTGATGCACGGTACGGCTGTAAAGCCGACAGAGTATGGCAACTTTTACGCCAAAGTCGGTCAGTTCTATGACGGTGATGGCGTGGCAGCCCAGGCGGGTTACCGATACCCAGTCGCACTGAGCGGTAAGGACAACAACGGAGTTTACTTGGGCGGTTTTGCGGGTCACGTTGAAGCTGAAAAAGACGAGGGTAAGCTTAAAAACCGATTGGGCGGGGGGCTGGATGTCTCCTATCTTTGGTTTGATGCTTCTCGGATTTCATCCCTTTCGGTCGGTGTCTACATGGGTGAAACGTTCAAAGACGATTTGGGCGTCGACAGAACAGAAAAAGTTCAAGCAATGTTCAGTTTGAACTTGAGCGGCGGCTTTTTCTAAAAAGTCGGTTTGGGTCGTTTAGAGATATGGGGGCGCAAAAGCTTTGAAAATAAGCCCTGCGCCCTTTACTATGGCAGCAGTTGAATTTTCCGCCCCTGCGTCCAGGCAGATATGATGTGCTCAACTCCCTTATCTGGCGCGATTTTTGAGAAAACCATTGATCATCCTTCATGTTTACTGAATTCTGGACAGCCCTGATCGAACGCCCTGATTTTTGGGCGATTCTGACACTTCCTCCAGTAACGGCTTTCGTGACGTGGGCCCACGTATGGATGGCGCTCTACATGCTGTTTCACCCTATTCACTATATGGGTTTCAAGCCGTTTGGTTTGCCTATCCTGGGTTGGCAAGGAATTGTGCCGCGTAAAGCGGGCAAGATCTCCGGAATCATCGTAGATCAGACACTATCAAAGCTAGGGTCTCTGGAAGAGTTCTTCAAGGCGATGGACCCTGAAGAGATGGCTGAGTTGATGAGTGCTGACATCAATGAAAACATCGAGACAATCATTGATGAGCTGATGCTGGAGCGCCGTCCAGCTGTTTGGAAAAAAGTTCCTTATGCGATCAAACGCAGGCTGTATCAAACCGCCCGTGAGCAGCTCCCTGAAACACTCAAAGACCTAGTGGTTGACCTCACCTATAACGTTGAGCACTTGGTTGATATGCGTGAGATGGTTGTCTCTCGCATGGAAAATGACCGCGCGCTCATGGTCAATATGTTCCTCAGGGTGGGTCAAAAAGAGATCAACTTTATTTGGCACATCAGTGCTGCGATCGGGTTTTTCTTTGGCATCGTTCAGATGTTCGTCTATATATTTGTGCCAGATGAGTGGAAGCACCAGACGGTACCGCTGTTTGCGGCAATCTGGGGATTTTTGACCAACTGGATAGCGATATTGATGGTTTTCAATCCGCTTGAGCCGATTTATGTCAAATTCCCAAAGTTTTTCGAGTTCAAAAAACACCCGGTTTTTGTCAGGCCAGTTAAACCTTGTATCGGCGTGATTACGCTGCAAGGGGCTTTTATGAAGCGTCAGGCAGAAGTATCCGAGGTTTTCTCAGCAGTGGTGGTGGAAGATCTGGTCACCGTGAAGAACATCATGCACGAGATGATGTACGGCAAGCACAAAGACAAGACCCGAGCGGTGCTCAAATCACACTTGCTTAAGGTGTTGGAGCAACCGGTTGTCAGCGCGGGACTAAACCTGAGTCTGGGACCAAGAGACTACAAACAGTTCAAATCTGATCTGATTGACCGCTCTATCGAAGTTTCTATGGTGCCGATCAGCTCACCGATGCTCAACAAATCGCGCGGACAAAAGATATATCATCTGTTCAAAGAGCGAATACTGGCATTGACCCCCAAAGAGTTTGAAAACCTACTCAGACCGGCATTTAAAGAGGATGAGCTGACACTGATCATACTTGGGGCAGTTACTGGAGCGATGGCTGGTTTTATCCACCTCATACTCGCCTTTGTCTAACATCTGATCGACACCCAAAAGGTAAGTCACACAGGAGATCATCTTGGTTTACGCTGAGCTGGGTCACTTTTTAATCGTTTTGGCGCTGAGTTTGTGTCTGGGGCATCTGTTCCTAGGCTCAATTGGCATCGCGCGTGATCGCGCTGACTTGATGGAGCTGAGCGAGCGCCTGAGTCTGGCTGCTGCTTTAGCAATCTTAATCTCCTTCTTTCTGCTGATTGCCGCTTTCCTGCACAACGACTTCTCGCTAGCCTACGTGGCGGCGCAGTCCAGCAGTTTGACTCCTTGGTTCTACAAAGTCTCTGCCAGCTGGGGCGGGCATGCCGGCTCTCTGCTTATGTGGTCGGCTATCCTGTATGGCTGGATAGCGGCGCTGATTGTATGGGGCGGACATTTGCCTCAGGCACTCAAATCCAGAATCATCTGGACGCTAAATGTCGTCGCTATCATGATCCTGCTGCTGCTGATCATCACTTCAAACCCGTTTGAGCGCACACTGCCGATGATTCCGGTGGACGGACGTGACCTTAATCCGCTTTTGCAAGATCCTGGCCTGATCTTTCATCCACCCATACTTTATATGGGTTACGTCGGCACCAGTGTGCCGTTTGCTTTTGCGATCGCGGCGCTCTGGCTTGGGCGAGTGGACTCTGCTTGGGCGCGCTGGATGCGTCCTTGGACGTTGGTTGCTTGGAGCTGTCTGACCTTTGGTATCGCGCTTGGGGCTTGGTGGGCTTACACCGAGCTTGGCTGGGGCGGTTGGTGGTTCTGGGACCCAGTTGAAAACGCTTCACTCATGCCGTGGCTTGCGGTGACGGCGCTCATGCACTCGCTTTACGCAACCGAATCCCGGGGTGTCTTTAAGGCGTGGACTTTGTTGCTTGCGATCGCGGCGTTTAGTTTGAGCTTGCTGGGTACTTTTTTGGTGCGCTCAGGCGTGCTGACCTCAGTCCATGCTTTTGCCTCAGATCCTAAGCTTGGGTTCTTTATCCTCGTGATCTTGGGGTTGGTGGTGGGCTTTTCACTGCTGCTGTATACCTTTAGGGCTCCTAAGCTTAAGACGCAAACACGATTTGAGCTGCTCTCAAAAGAGTCAATGCTGGCATACAACAATCTGTTGATTACCGGCGCGCTTTTGGTGGTGCTGCTTGGCACGCTCTACCCGATCATCGCAGATGGCTTTGATCTGGGTGTGGTCTCAGTTGGCGCGCCATACTTCAACGCACTGTTTGTGCCGCTGAGCTGGCTGTTGATCGTGGGCATGACCGCCGCGCCCGTCGTGCGCTGGAAAAAAGAAACTCGCCAGATCAACAAACCGCTGGCTGCCATGATTGGCATTTCGTTGATCTTAGGGGTTTCGACCAGCCTGCTTTATCCTGAGTTCAATTGGCACGTGCTGATCACTTGGGTGCTGGTTTACTGGGCACTGTGTTTCTCGGTGCTTGATCTGCATCTGCGCCTGCGCTTTGCGCCCTCTAAGTGGGCTGGTATCCGCCGCTTGCCGATCAAGTTTTATAGCATGAGCTTGGGTCATCTGGGGGTTTTGGTGCTCGCGCTTGGCGTCATGCAAGCCAGTCAAATGTCCGTGGATCGGGATGCGGCGCTCAGAGTGGGCGACACCCTTGAGATTGGTCCCTATGAGCTTAGGATGGAGAAGCTGGGTGAGCGTCAGGCTCAAAACTTTGATGCTTATGTCGCCCAGATTAGCGTTTATAAGCAAGGCGACTTGTTGGCTGATTTGATGCCTGAGAAGCGCCGCTATGTCGTCGACAACCAGAGCATGACTGAGGCGGCAACCTATGCAACGCTAGCCAGTGATCTGTATGTTTCTTTAGGTGAGCCGTTGACTCAGGATGGAGAGTTTTTGGGTTGGTCGGTTAGGGTCAGTATCAAGTCTGGCGTTCACTGGCTCTGGCTTGGGTCTTTATTGATGGGTTTTGGCGGTATCTTGGGTGCTTGGGACAAGCGCAGCTTTCAAAAAGCCAAAGAGGTCACGCCATGAATTCAGATAGCTTGAAAAAAGCCCTGTGGCTAACGCCACTTGTGCTGTTTGTGGTGCTGGGTATTCTGCTCTATAACCGACTGGGCGCTGAAACTCAGATCATTCCCTCTCAGTTGGATCGTGAGCTTCTGCCAGATTTTAGTCTTGAAAATCTCAACAAGCCAGGTGAGCTCTTGAGCGCTGAGGATCTGCCAAAGGGGCCATTTTTACTCAATGTCTGGGCAAGTTGGTGTCCTACCTGCCGGATTGAGCACGACTTGCTCATGGATCTATCGGCCAAGGGTGTCAGGATCGTGGGTGTGGATTTTCAAGATGATGCTGACACGGCACGCGCATATCTAAGCGACGCGGGTGACCCTTACTTGTCTGAACACCTAAGTGACCCTCAGGGGCTTTATGCGGTGGAGCTGGGTTTAACGGGGACACCTGAGACTTATGTGATTGGTTCGGATCGGCGCGTGTATCAGCACATCGTGGGTGCGATTGATCCGGTTATGTGGGAGCAGCGTATCGAGCCTTGTTTGAATTGGCTTGATGGCGGCCAAGCCCAGCGAGACACCGATCCAGCAGCACAGGCAGAGGAGATCTGCTTATGATGTATAAGCTATGGTTGTTGATTTGCCTGATCGCAGGTCCGGCGGGATTGATGGCTGCCGAGCCCAATTTACTCAGCACCCCGAGTATGCAGCAGGATTATGAGGCGCTGACTCAAGAGCTGCGCTGTCCTAAATGTCAGAACCAGAATTTGGCGGGTTCTGACTCGCAAATTTCTAAAAGCATGAAAAGCTTGATCAAGCAGCAGCTTGAAGCGGGACAAAGTCCTGAGCAGATCAAGCAGGGGTTAATCTCAAGATATGGTGAGTTCATCAGTTACAAGCCGCCCTATAACCGGCAGACATTTGTACTGTGGTTTTTCCCTCCATTGCTGCTCGGGGTGTTTTTGCTGATCTGGCTGGTGAGGTACAAGCGCGTCAGCCACTCGGTTTCACTCACCCAAGATCAGCGTGATCAGATAGAGCGCTTAATCGATACTGAGTCTGAGCGAAAAACCGGAGATCAACCATGAACTTCGTGAGTGTGTTTATACTTTTGGTGCTGCTGAGCTTCGTTGTGATTGTGGGGCTGACACTAGTCAGGAGTCGCACGCGCGGCAAGGTGCTGAATTTTGATCAGCAAAACTTGGAGCTCTATCAACAGCGTGTCGATGCGCTGAGGAGATCTACTCAAGGTGAGCAAAGTCAGGATCAGACCGAGCAGTTGATTGATGAGTTAGGGCTTGAGTTGCTCGGACAAAACCGAAATCAGATACAGCAGGGCTCAGACTTATCTGCAGACATTGAGTCGCAGAGCTCTCAGCCCTCACACCGGGCGGGTTTATCGCTCAGGGTCAAAATAGCTTGGTTGCTTGCATGTCTAGTGGTGGCGGCGATCCTCTATGCTTTGGTTTTCGATGGAATCACAAGGTTAAGTGATATCAGCGCGATCGAAGCAAAGCAATCTGAAGCACAGCAGTTTTTAAGTGGGCAAATCAGCGAACCCAGCGCTCAAACCTTGAGCGATGACAGTGGGCAGCAGCTCAGAGTTTTGATCGCGGCGATGCAGCGTGAGGTTCATGAGCAACCAGAGAACGCCGATTACTGGATTAGCCTGTCTGAGGCTTATGTTGCTACAGGGGATATCGAAGCGGCTTTGATAGCACTTCAGCGCGCCTCAAGGCTTGAGCCTGACAATCAAAACACAACACTTCTGATGGCTCAAACCCAATTTTTTGGTCAGGGCGAGCTTGATCCTGATGTGAAGTCTGAGCTTCAGGGTATCTTGCGGGAAACCCCAAATCACGAGGGTGTTATCATGTTGCTGCTGGCAGAGTCAGTGAAGCTTAAGCAGATGGAGCAAGCGCAGGTTTATCTGAGTCAGATCAAAGCGCTGATCGCACAAAAACCAGGTGATCGTACCTTGGCGCTGCAAAGTTTGGAGAGGCTCACGCAAACGCTCAGTATTGATCAGGGTAGCGGTGCAGTAGCCTTAAGTGCTGAGATCAAGCTCACCGACTCTGCTGCAGCTATGGTGAGAAGCTGGCCGGATACCGCCAGTTTGTTTGTCTATGCGGTGAGTCCATCGGGAGGGCCTCCATATGCAGTTAAGCGGATGAGTCTGGCAGATGTCCGCTCGCCGCTCATGCAGGGAACACTGCGGTTGAGTTTAAGTGATGGTGATGCGATGCTACCGAGTCAAACCCTCAGCTCAGCTAAAAATGATATGATACCGCTCGTTTTTAGGGCGAGACTGAGTTTGTCGGATAGCGTCGAGCCTTTGGCCAGTGACTTGATGGCTGAAAAACCAATTACCTCTGCCATGCTAGATGGCGAGGTCGACTCAATCGAATTGATCATGGACTCTAACGAGTCCTTCAAACAGTAAATAAGAGGAATCGCATGCGCATCATATTGCTGGGTCCCCCAGGTGCAGGTAAGGGAACACAGGCCAAATTTATTACCGAGACTTTTGGTATTCCTCAGATCTCAACTGGCGATATGCTTCGCGCTGCGATCAAGCAGGGCAGTGAGCTGGGTCAGAAAGTTGATGCAGTGATCAAGGCTGGTGAACTGGTATCTGACGATCTGATCATTGATCTTGTTAAAGAGCGCATCTCTCAGCCAGACTGCGAGCAAGGCTGCATCTTTGATGGTTTTCCGCGCACGATCCCGCAGGCTGAAGCCTTAGATCAGGCGGGTGTGAAGATCGATCACGTGCTTGAGATTGCCGTACCGGACGAAAGTATCATCGAGCGGATGTCGGGACGTCGCTTCCACATGGACTCAGGTCGTACCTATCACACCAAGTACAATCCGCCTAAAGAGCCTGGAGTGGATGATGTCACCGGCGAGCCAATCGTGCAGCGCGAAGATGATAAGCCTGAAGTGGTTAAGGACCGCTTGAACACCTATCATGCTCAGACCGAGCAACTGGTGAACTTCTACAGTGATCAGCAGGCCGTTGAGTTCAACCGTGTAGACGGCACTCAGCCTATTGATCAGGTAAAAGCTCAGGTTCAAGATATCTTGGGATAAGTACTGTTTGGCATGTATAAAAAAAGCCGCAAATGCGGCTTTTTTTATGGCTCAACAATCAAGCATCTGGCTTGTTTTGCAGGCTTTCTTGGTAGGCGGCATCAAAGTTGACGGGCGCCAGCAACAACTGCGGGAAGCTGCCTTTGGTCACGACATCACTGATCGCTTCACGTGCAAATGGGAACAATACATTAGGGCAGTACGCACCTAAAAGCTGACCCAGTTGATCGCCCTCTATTCCTTCAATCAGGAATATACCTGCCTGATGAACTTCAGCGATAAATGCCTGAGTTCCTTTGTTTTTAGCGTTGACAGTGACTGTTAAAATCACCTCATAGTGCACGTCATCTACTTTGGTGCTGTTGCTGCTCAGGTTGATGTCAAGCTCAGGCTGCCACTCTTGAGTAAAGACCGAGGTGTTCGGTACTTCCATCGACATGTCTTTAACAAAGATACGCTCAAGTACCAGACGCGGGTTTGGGTTTTGATTTTCTTCAGCCATGGGTCACTCCTTTGATTGGGCTTTATGTTGATTGTGGGCGGTTTCATCGATCAGCATGCGATCAAGCTCACCCGATTGGTTGAGCTGATATAACTGATCGTAACCACCGATAAAGTTTTCGTTGATAAAAATCTGCGGCACGGTGCGGTGCTGCGTCTGTGACATCAGCTCCTCTCGCACACTAGGATCTTCATGGCTTAGGTTAATTTCCCTAAACTCAACAGGCTTGCGCTCAAGCAGACGCTTGGCGGCGTGGCAAAATCCACAGGTTGAGGTTGTGTAGATCACCACAGGCGAGATCGTTTGTTTCGTCTGATTATCACTCATCAGTTGATCCTCATCGGCTTAAAAATGTCAGCGTTGACTGGTATGAGCGCTGCTTAGCTTATGACTTAACCTTAGTCTTAGATGACTTGGGGGTAACTAAGGGTAAGCCGCTGGATTGCCAATTCATGATCCCGCCTGCTAAGCGATAAGTATCTTGATGATCCAGCTTCACAATCGCACTGCCAGCTACCGTACCCATTTTGCAGACAAAGATCAAAGGTGCGCCGGTAGCTTTAAGTGAGTCAATGTTTTCACTTAAGCGCGAAAAGGGGATGTTTTGTGAGCCGGCGATGTGGCCTGCGTTGAATTCTTTGGGTTCTCTGAGATCGATAACCTTGGCGCCTTGGTTGTTGGTCAATATCCCAAGTTCAGACGGCGAGACTTTGGCACCTTGACGACGTGACTCAAGCAGAAAGAAAGCGACGATGAGCGCGATCAGCAGACCCAGCAGTATGGGGTGGTTGTTGGCAAATTCAAAAAAACGTGACATCGGTACTCACCCAGCTAAAGGCGGGAATTATAGCGTAAGTGGGCGGCGATGCATAAGCACTGGGACAAAGAGTTTGCAAAACTTAAGGCTGCGGGCAAAGTGCTCAAAAAGCTACTGCCTCGGCTCGGAGTTTCTCGTAGCTGAGCAGCCTGCGCTCCAAAATCTCGCCAGCTGTCACAGCAGCTTTGACGGCACATCCAGGTTCTTTGGCGTGAGAGCAGTTTCTAAACCGGCAATGCTGCGCAATCTCACTGATCTCAGGGAACCCTAGATCGATCTGTTCGGGTTTTAAGTGCCAAACGCCGTATTCTCTGACCCCAGGAGAGTCGATGAGTGCACCCTGATTAAAATCAATCAGGCGAGAGGTGGTGGTGGTGTGCTGGCCCAGATCAGAGTTATCGGAGATCTGGTTGATGCGCTGGGCAGCTAAAGGCTCCAAGGTGTTGATGAGCGAGCTTTTACCCACGCCAGACTGGCCCAAGAAAACCACGGTCTGACCCTTGATCAGGGCTTCAAGCTCGCTTAAATCGCCGCTGGCGGAGGTAATCAGGGTCTGAAAACCTAGGGATTCGTAGTCGTCTAGCCAACCGCGGGCTTGCTGGTCTTCTTCGATCAGATCCGACTTGTTCAGCACCAGTACCGGCGTCAACTCACTCACCTTTGCAATCACTAGGTAGCGGTCAATCAGCTCACTTGAGGGCACCGGAAGTGGGGCGTAGACGATCAGCATCAGATCCAGATTCACAGCCACTGGCTTTAGGTTGTGGTAGCGATCGGGGCGCATGACCGCACTGCGTCTGGGCAGTATCGCCTCAATCGTGCCTTGTCCGGTGTTGGGATCAAGACTTAAGCGTATCTCATCTCCAGTGGCGACTGGCTCAAGATTGGTGCGTGCATGACAGCGCCAGATTTCACCGATTGCAGGTTCAAGCCAAAAGGATTCGGGCTCCCCAGCGATGGGGTCGGGTTGGATCATCGCGACTTCTGGTAGCTCAGTCAGTTTGACTTCAAACTGGCGACCATAGTGCGTAACCACCAACCCTCTGGCCAAAGATTGGCTGCTGAGTTCGATGTTACTTTGTTGTTGGGTTTTGATCCGTCGGTTCTGGTGATCGCTGAGTTTTCTTTTGCGGATGAGCTTCATTTAATTTTGCGGATCGATGATGGTGACTTTAACCGGTGCGTGCCCAGGGCGAATCAGATCAATCCTCTCTGCGGCAGCTCTTGATAAATCAACGATGCGGCCCGGAGTGAACGGGCCACGATCATTGATCTTGATTCTGACAGATTGGTCATTTTGCAAATTGGTGACTTCAACCCATGTGCCAAACTTTAGAGTTTTGTGGGCGCCGGTCAACTGGCCTTTGTCATAAGGTTCACCGCTAGCGGTGCTCCGGCCGTGCAAGCGGTCTGAGTAGTAGGAGGCATCTCCTATGTCTGCAAAACTTTGCTCATAAAAGTCGCTACTGGGATAGGCGCTGGCCCGGTGAGTTAGGCAACCTGACAGCAGTAAGCTGGTGCACGTAAGTGACGTTAAGAGTTTAATCAAAAGACGTAACCTGTATCAAATGACTTCCAGCATAGCTCAATTTTACTTTAAGCGACCACGGCTTGATTAGCATGGACGGTTCTGTGTCCGATTTGTGCTCACTCTAAATTGACCCTAAGGAGCTAAACACAGGGTCACTGCTAACAAAATTGGCCGCGCAACGGCGCCATGGCCGATTAACCAAGGGGTGTAGAGCGTAGGGTTGGCTCATGAGCTCGCTGCGGTTTCACGGCGTCTGACAGCTGGACAAGGCTCGCCTCGGTATTGACGATCAGCAAAGTAGCTGGATCTGACCATGGGTGCAGCCCAGATGTTTTTAAAGCCGATTTTCTGACCAAATTCGGTGTAACGGGCGAACTCGTCTGGGTGCACAAACCGCTCAACCGCAGCGTGGTTTAAGCTTGGCTGCAGGTACTGACCGATGGTGATCAGCTCTACATCATGCTTACGAAGATCGCTGAGCAGCTCATAAACTTCCTCTTCGGTTTCCCCTAAGCCAACCATGAATCCACACTTGGTGGTGATGTCGGGCCGAAGTGCTTTGTACTTTTGAAGCAGATCCAGTGAGTGCTGGTAGTCCGAACCTGGTCTCATGGCTTTATACAGTCTGGGCACGGTTTCTATGTTGTGGTTAAACACATCGGCTGGTGTCTGCTCAAAGATCTCAAGCGCCGGTTTCAGCCGCCCCCTAAAGTCGGGAACCAACACTTCAATCAGGGTTTCAGGAGAATGTGTGCGTATTTGATTGATGCACTGGGCAAAGTGATCGGCTCCGCCGTCGAGCAAATCATCGCGGTCGACAGAGGTGATGACCGCATATTTTAGTCCCAATTTTTGTACCGTCTCGGCCAGATGAAGCGGTTCCTCAGCATCTAAGGCGAGTGGTCTGCCATGGGCGACATCACAAAACGGACAACGTCGCGTGCAGATCTCGCCCATGATCATAAAGGTTGCGGTTCCGCCGCCGAAACACTCTGGCAAGTTGGGGCAGGCCGCCTCTTCGCAAACGGTCGAGAGTTTTTGATCGCGTAGCAACCCCTTGATGCGAGCCACTTCAGCGGGTTTAGCGATCTTCACCCGTATCCAGTCTGGCTTCTGCACGCGCTCAGTGGTTGGGATCACTTTGACCGGTATGCGAGACACTTTTTCTAAACCGCGCAACTTCTCACCGGCAATAACAGGTGCAGGCCTAGCTGATTTGACTGGCTTCGTGGGGTTCAATGTCTCGGTGTTTTCAGTGCGTGCTTGCGTCATAGATCGGTGTCGCTTGAGGTAATTGATATCAGGTAGATCTCTTCATGTTTAGCCTAACTTAATCGGCGCTGAGCTGGGCACTGAATCAACAAAATTTTACTTGAGCAGGGGTTATGCTGTTAGACTGTTTGATTAAATCAATCGAATTTTACTTATTGATTTAATTTAACACTGTGTGTAATTTTCTTAAGATAGAGAGTGTTTGATGAATAAAGACATCCGTGCCATCGCTTATGTTAGTCATGCTGCTTTTGACTATCGCCAGCAGTATCAAGAGCTGGCTGAGTCGATTGAGCAGATCCGCGCAGAGGCCACTCAGCGCAACATGAGCCAAGGAATCGGCGGTGTTCTTTACTATTATAAGGGATCATTTTTCCAGTATTTGGAAGGCCCGAGACAAAATATTGATCGATTGGTCAACACGATTCAGGTTGATCCGCGCCACGTTGGATTCAAGCTCATGTTTGATCAGCCGATCGAGGAGCAGCGTGCCCCTGATTGGGGCTTAAAGTACGTGAGTTTGGATTCTAAAATTAAGCAGTTTTTGGGGGTAGACCCCATGCACGATGACTTATACAACCTGTCTGAATCACAGGCAGCTGAACTGGTTCAAGTCTTTGTTGAAAGCAGTGCTGAGTCGATTGCCACCAACCCACAAATACAGATTGTTGACCCTCAGGATTATCCCGAACAGATGGCATCTGCGCGTATGAAGTTGGCACTGCTACGTCCCAACCTTTGGGTTGTCTTGATTATGTTGGCCTTAACGGCAGCTATCTTATCTTTGTTGGTTTTTTAATTCTTTTTGACTCACCTCGCTCGCTAGGCCATAACCTAGTGGCGATCTTGCAAGCGTAGACATTTGACTTAAGCGGCAGATTTGAGCCAATCAGCCCTCCAAAATTAGCACATAAGCTTACCCTTGCTATCCAATAAAGTTCCTTGAATCTTAAGTGCTTAGTCCCCATATTAATCCTGTCTCTTATACACATCTCCGAGCCCACGAGACTAGGCATGATCTC
>CAJXOR010000003.1 GCA_913057715.1 uncultured Moraxellaceae bacterium | reverse complement strand
CTATCCTCTTCGTCGGCAGCGTCAGATGTGTATAAGAGACAGCATCAGAAGTTTTTGGTGAGACTCGGCAGTGGTCAAACTTTGCTCGTAGCGCACAACATTGATCTGGCGCCCCGAGTTGCCAACTTGAAAAAAGGCGATCAGGTGAGTTTTTATGGGGAGTATGTTTGGACCCCTAAAGGCGGAGTCATGCACTGGACCCACCACGACCCTGCTGCTCGTCATCAGCACGGCTGGATTGAAAAAGACGGTGTGCGTTACGGTTGATTGGCCGGATTGGTGGGCATTTTGCCTAATTTAGTTTTGAGCGCCCCATAAACCTAAATTGAAACCAACAAAAAAGCCCCGATCTCGGGGCTTTTTATTGCTGAAAGACCTTATTCGGGCATGCTGCGGTCAAGTAGCTCAAGCTTGTTCGGCTTACCGTCCCACTCTTCAGCGTCGCTTGGAGCAGGCTTCATGAGGGTGATGTTGGGCCACTTAGCCGCAAGCTCCGCGTTGATCTCAAGGAACACTTCCTGACCTTTTGGCACTTCGTCCTCGCTAAAGATCGCGTTGACCGGACACTCAGGCTCACAAAGCGCGCAGTCGATGCACTCATCGGGATCGATCACTAGGAAGTTTGGGCCTTCGTAAAAGCAGTCGACCGGGCACACTTCAACGCAGTCGGTGTGTTTGCATTTGATGCAATTTTCGGTGACAACAAAGGTCATGGCGGCTCCTTATGGGCAGCTATCAGCAGATAAAACAAGTGGGCGTATAGTAAGCGCAATTGTGTTTTTGGGCAAGCTTGAGGCCAATCCGCTTTAGCAAAATGTCAACGGTGGTGAGATCAAGCAAGGATGGGGTTGAATTTTACTTTTTAACCCCCAAATCCGCTAAGATAACTCCTTTTATTTTCGGGCAGTCTTACCGGCTTAGCCCTTTAAAACCGACGGATATTTATGATTGGTAGCTTTGTTGGCCAGATGTTTGGAACCAAAAACGAGCGCGAGCTCAAACGCATGCGCCGCATGGTTGATAAGATCAACGCGCTTGAGCCTGAACTACAAAAACTCTCCGACGAGGACATCAAGGCTAAGACAGCCGAGCTTAGGGCAGCTGTCTCCTCCGGCAAGTCTCTGGACGATGTGCTAACCGAGGCGTTTGCGGTCTGCCGCGAAGCCTCGGTTCGAACACTGGGCATGCGCCACTTCGATGTGCAGCTGATCGGCGGGGTCACCCTGCATGAAGGCAAGATCGCCGAGATGCGCACCGGTGAGGGTAAAACCCTTATGTCCACTTTAGCGTGTTACCTAAATGCCCTCGGCGGCAAGTCGGTTCACGTGGTCACGGTCAACGATTACTTAGCCGGCCGCGATGCTGAGCTGAACCGTCCGCTGTTTGAGTTTTTGGGTTTGTCGGTCGGGGTGATCTACTCCATGCAGCCGGGCGATGAAAAAGCGCACGCCTATCGCTGTGATATCACCTACGGAACCAACAACGAGTTTGGTTTTGACTATCTGCGCGACAACATGGTGTTTGCTTTTGAAGAGAAAAAGCAACGCGGCCTGTCTTTCGCGATCGTCGATGAGATTGATTCGATCTTGATCGATGAGGCGCGCACGCCGCTGATCATCTCGGGTGCTTCTGAGGACTCCTCGCGTCTTTATGCGGTGATCAATCAGATCATCCCTAAACTTGAGCGTGCCAAAACCGAAGAGGGCGCTAAAGAAAACACCGACGGTCACTTTTGGGTTGATGAAAAAAACCGCCAGATCGAGATCAACGAAGCGGGTTATGAGCTGATTGAAGCGGAGCTGCAGAAGTTGGGTGAATTGGGCGAGAGTGAGTCACTGTACTCGCCAAGCCGCTTGAACCTCTTGCACCACGTGCAGGCGGCGATCCGCGGGCATCACTTGTTCGTGAAAAATGTCCAGTACATCGTCAACGACGGTGAAGTGGTGATCGTCGATGAAAACACCGGTCGCACCATGCCAGGCAGGCGTTGGAGCGAGGGTTTGCATCAAGCGGTCGAAGCTAAAGAAGGTCTGGACATCAAAAACGAAAACCAGACGCTGGCAACGACGACATTTCAGAACTACTTCAGACTCTACGACAAACTCTCGGGCATGACTGGTACCGCCGACACCGAAGCCAGTGAGTTCAAACAGACTTACGGACTCGACGTGGTGGTGATCCCAACTCATAAGCCGATGGTGCGTCAAGACCTAGATGATCAGATCTTTTTGACCAAGGCTGGAAAGTATCTGGGCATCATCAAGGTGATCAAAGAGATCCAGGAAAAAGGCGCGCCGGTTTTGGTTGGTACGGCGACGATTGAGGCGTCAGAGGATTTGTCAGCGATGCTGACAGCGGAGAAGATCCCTCACAACGTGCTCAACGCCAAACAGCATGAGCGCGAAGCGGAGATCATCGCGCAGGCAGGCTCGCCAGGCCGGGTCACCATCGCCACCAACATGGCGGGGCGCGGAACCGACATCATACTGGGCGGGAACTGGCAGGAAAAAGCCGATGTGCTCACTGAGGCAGGCAATCCTCCTGATGCACGTACGATTGAGCAGTTAAAAGCGCAGTGGAAACTGGACAACGAAGCGGTTAAAGCGGCGGGTGGTTTGCACATCATCGGTTCTGAGCGTCACGAGTCGCGCCGCATCGATAACCAGTTGCGCGGACGTGCCGGTCGTCAGGGCGATCCGGGTATGTCGCGGTTTTTCTTATCTTTAGAGGATGATCTGATGCGGATCTTTGCTGGTGACCGCGTCGCCGGTGCCATGCGCAGCATGGGTCTCAAAGAAGATGAGGCAATCGAGGCGCGTATGGTCAGCCGCTCGATCGAAAATGCCCAGCGTAAAGTGGAAGCGCGTGACTTTGATGCGCGTAAAAACCTACTCAAATACGATGACGTCGCTAACGAGCAGCGCAAAGTGATCTACCGTCAGCGTGATCAGGTGCTCAAATCCGATGATCTGTCCTCTGGGATAGAGCAGATGTATGAGCAGGTGATCGCTGGTTTGATCTCCCAGTACGTCCCCTACGAGTCAGTCGAAGATCAGTGGGATGTCAAAGGACTGGAGGATGAGCTGGACAACGAGTTCCACCTCAAACTGCCGCTCAGGCGCTGGCTTAAAGAGGATCGCCGCTTAGATGAGCAGGGCTTGCGCGCTAAGATTTATGCGGCTGCTACTGAGCGCTTTAACGAGCGCCGAGCCAAGATGGGGGATCAGACCGCTCATGTTTTAGAGCGCCACTTCATGCTCAGATCCTTGGATAAGCACTGGAAAGAACACTTAGCGCAGATGGATCACTTGCGTCGCGGCATCCACTTACGTGGTTATGCGCAGAAGCAGCCAGAGCAAGAGTACAAACGCGAGTCGTTTGATCTGTTCAAGCTGATGATCGCCGCCACTCAATCTGAGGTAGCTCAGGATCTCTCCCAAGTTCATATACCAACTCAAGAGGAGTTGGCAGCACTTGAGGCTCAGCGCCAAGCGCAAACACTCGCGCCGAGCGATCTGGACTACATCCATGAAGAGTCAGACGGCTTGGGTGGCCAAACTCGCAACGATCCAGAGCTTGCTGCCCGTAACGCACAGGCGCACGCTGCTGAGGGCTTAAGACTGGGCGCTAAAACTGCCTCTAATCCTTATGCCAACCAAAAAGTGTCGCGTAACGCTCCTTGTCCCTGCGGGTCGGGCAAAAAGTATAAGAACTGTCACGGTAAGGCTCTATAAGCTCGGAGCCCGTCTAGTTAGGCTGATAGCTTAATTGGTGTATTGATAGGCGGTTTGTGTTGGGAGTAGGACAGCAGTGCTTGAGCGCGCAAACCCTTGAGTCAAGCTTGTGAAGGGCGTGGCGCTGCTAGTCCTGGTGGGCTTGATCTGGGTTTATCAGGAGCTCTTCACCGCTGAGTTTTACCAGCGTATGCCATGGCAGCCGCTGGACGTCAGCGCTGAGCCGGATCGTTTTACGGTGACCAAGATCCGGCGCTTAAGCGATGATTTGCTTGCGTGTGAGCGCAAGCTTTATGAGCTTGGCGTCAGTTATGAGTCCTTACCAGACCGCACAGCGGGAACTTGCGCGCTTGACTCTCAAGTTCAACTTAACCAATCACGTTACCCGTATTCGGCGCCTGTCAAAGGACAGTGCGCCCTCATGCTTTCGGTTGCGCTTTGGGAGAAACACGTGGTGGCGCCAGCGGCGCTTGAGTACCTAGGAGAGGAGCCCACCCGGATCAATCACAGCGGGATCTTTGCTTGCCGAAGCGTTCGCGGGTCACAGCGGATCAGTGAGCACGCCAGTGCCAACGCCATCGATATCAGCAGTTTTGAATTTGATCAAGGCTCGGTTTCTTTGTTGGGTGATTGGGGCGAGGACACGAGCGAAGCTAAATTTTTAAATGCCGTCCAGCAAGGCTCATGCAACCTGTTTGGCGGAGTGCTGGGACCCGAATACAACGCCTTGCACCGCGACCACTTTCACTTAGATCTGGGCAACTACCGGATTTGTAGTTAACTGGCTTTTAAACCGGTTGCTCATCAAACTCAAAACTTTGAGGATTTGAATCTCTGTATCCCAATCTCAATCAGTCGATTGAAGCTTAAGTATTGGGGTTATCTTCGGCTGCAACCTTAAGCGGCCACACAGTTATGTTCCCCATACAGAGTCGGTCTGTATTTAAACGTGATGCAGGGCCATAGTGACATTTGACTATCGCTTAGCGTTTAACAAGAGAACTGCATGACACACCACTCAAAAACCAATCGCCAATTTGTTCTTGCACAGCGCCCTGTTGGTGAACCAGATTCGGATACTTTGCGTCTTGAAACCACCGATGTGCCCAAAGCCGGCGAGGGTGAGATGCTACTTAAAAACAAGTACTTATCCCTCGATCCCTATATGCGCGGCCGCATGAGTGATGCGCCCTCCTATGCTGAACCGGTTGCGATTGGTGAGGTGATGGTTGGGGGTACGGTTGCCGAGGTGATTGCCTCGAACCTGAGCGAGTTTGAGGAGGGCGACTGGGTTGTCGCTTCAGGCGGTTGGCAGGACTATGCGCTCTCGGATGGAGCGGGGGTGATTAATTTGGGTAAGTCACCCGAGAACCCCTCATGGGCGCTGGGGGTGCTTGGTATGCCAGGGCTGACCGCTTGGGCGGGGCTGACAAAGATCGGTCAGCCAAAGGCTGGAGAAACCCTAGTGGTTGCCGGAGCGAGTGGGCCAGTTGGGGCAACGGTTGGGCAGATTGGCAAGATCTTGGGGTGCCGAGTGATCGGTATCGCAGGAGGGGATAAGAAGTGCGAGCATGTGACCCAGCACTTGGGGTTCGATGATTGTATCGACTACAAAGCAGACGGTTTCGCTGAAGCGCTCAAGGCGGCAGCCTCAAAGGGGGTCGATGTTTACTATGAAAATGTCGGCGGCGCAGTGTTTGACGCGGTACTGCCGTTACTCAACACGGGTGCGCGCATCCCTGTTTGCGGGTTGATCTCACAGTACAACGCAACCTCGCTGCCTGAGGGTCCCGACCGCATGAATTATCTGATGGGGCAAATCCTGCGCAAGCGCATGACCATGCGCGGGTTCATCGTGTTCGATGACTTTGGTCACCACTATCCAGAATTCAGAGACCAGATGAGTCAGTGGGTTACCGAGGATAAAGTCAAATATCGTGAAGAAGTGATCGAGGGTTTAGAGCAAGCCCCAGAGGCATTTATCGGCCTGCTCAATGGAGAAGCGTTTGGCAAGCGTGTGGTGCGTTTGGACAACTAATTAATTTAATTTAGGAGAAAACAGATGAAAATATTGATGGTGTTAACCTCACACGACAAGCTCGGTGACACGGGCAAAAAGACGGGTTTTTGGCTTGAAGAATTCGCCGCGCCCTACTATGTGTTTGCTGACGCAGGTGCAAAGATCACACTGGCCTCGCCAAAAGGCGGCCAGCCCCCGCTCGATCCTTCAAGTGATGCTGAAGATGCTCAGACTGAGTCCACGAAGCGCTTTAAAGCAGATGAGGAGACTCAAAAACTGCTGGCCAACACCTCTGTTTTGTCGACCATAAAAGCTGATGATTTTGACGCGATCTTCTATCCTGGTGGACACGGACCACTTTGGGATTTGGCGGAAGATGCTGACAGCATAGCGCTGCTCGAGACTTTTGCAGCGACTGATCGCCCAATCGGTGCAGTGTGCCATGCGCCCGCCGTGTTTAAGCACCCCAAAGACAAAGAGGGTAACAAGCTTGTTACCGACAAGCGCGTCACTGGATTCACCAACACTGAGGAAGAAGGCGTAGGCCTGACCGACGTTGTGCCCTTTTTAGTTGAGGATATGCTGATCGCGAACGGCGGCGACTACGCCAAAGGTGATGATTGGGCCTCTTTTGTGGTAGTCGATGGAAAATTGGTGACCGGTCAAAATCCCGCGTCGTCTGAAGCTGCCGCGAGCAAACTGCTCGAACTGCTTTAAGAGAGTATCGACAAGTCTTGGCAGGTATTTTTGTCTGATTGCGGTCTTTTTGGCCGCATGCTTAAGGCTGTGATCTTGAACCTTGCCGCCCGCCTCTTGCGGGCTAATTAGCCAAATAAACAACATAAGGAGTCATCCATGAAAGTTCTAGTTGCTGGCGCTACCGGAAACACCGGACTGCGTCTGGTTAAGAAATTAACAGCCGCAGGTCATAACCCGATCGCCTTGGTGCGTGAATCCTCAGATACCTCTGAGTTGGGTAGTGAGGTTGAAATTCGTCACGGTGATCTCACTGATCTTCAAAGCGGAGTTTGCGAGGGCGCAGATGTGGTGATCTTTGCCGCAGGCTCTGGTGGATCGACCGGTTCTGATATGACGGATAAGGTTGATCGCGATGGCGCTAAACGATTGATCGATCTGGCGGCTAAAGCCGATGTATCGCGCTTCGTGATGCTGAGTAGTGTGGGTGCAGGCGACCCTGATCCAGACAGCGAGCTGGCTCACTATCTTCAAGCTAAGCATGAAGCAGATGAGCACCTTAAAGCCTCAGGTTTGAATTATGTGATCGTGCGTCCCGTCAGCCTGACCGATGAAGAGGGCGATGGCAACATACGCCTAGGCGATGAGGTTGATCCGAGCGGGACGGCTGCGCGCGGCGATGTCGCTGCAGTTTTGACGCGTGCGGTTGATGAGCCTAAGTGGAGTCAACATACCTTTTTGATGGATTCGCTGTAATTTCGAGCCTATTTGCAGCAGCAAATCAGCGATAGTGTGGGCGGGGTTAAACCGAGGCGAGTGCTCAGACCATAGCTGAAAGCAGTTGTTAAATGTCCACTATCAAGGTCCATACGTGAGGCGGATCTGCGCTGCAACAACTTGACCGCCTAAATCTGGATCAGATTCTGACTCAACAAAAAACCGCCTCAAGGGCGGTTTTTTTTAAATCGAAGTTGGTGCGCCTGGCGGGAGTCGAACCCACGACCTTTGGCTTCGGAGGCCAACACTCTATCCATCTGAGCTACAGGCGCGTGCGCAGCATATTAGGCAGTTTTTGAGTTAATTGCCAGTCCATGTGCGGCGAAAACCGATCTAGCGGCGACATTTTGTTTAAAGATCTGGCGGGTTGTTGAAACTAACTCATGAGTCAGTTGTTACCCAAAACCGATGCAGTAGCGGGTGGATTTGCATATAATATGTGCAAACTTTGATTTGATGAGCGTTTTTATGAAAAAAGCGTTAGCGCTGCTGACAGGGGCTCTGCTGAGCGTGATTGTGGTCGCTGCACCCAGCACAGCGCCAGGAAAGGCTGAGCAAGTCGGTATTTATCCGGCGCATATCCAAGCGATGATTGATCGCAACGCCAACTTGGTTGGCCGGATTAACCCCTTTGGCACCGTGTGCATCGAGGGCTACGAGTGTGCTGTTAAGGTCTCTAAAGGTCTGGCACCAGCGGTTGAAGGTGAGATCCGTGCGGGCAACGTGATCTATGAGGGCGTCTGCGCCAACTGTCACGCAGCTGGCCTGATCGGCGCACCCAAATACGGCGACAAAGCGCAGTGGTCTGCACGTCTGGGCAAGGGGACGGCGACGCTTTACACGCACGCTATCAACGGCTTTAACGCGATGCCAGCTAAAGGCGGTGCGGAGATCCCTGATCAAGAAGTCAAAAATGCCGTCGACTACATGGTTGCCGCGGTTCGTTGAGCTTGACGCTTATTTGACGTATTTGATTAAAACCCGGCGACAGCCGGGTTTTTTATATCCAAGCAGTTGACTTAACCTGGCTCGTGGCACTTCGCCTGCATGGCGTGCATTTACCAAAGTCACAACGCTTATGCACTGACGGCGCTATATAGTACCGCTTCAAGTTTTTATAAGAATTTAGTATGAATCAGACTTCAGCAAATTCAACCAATGAGCATCCAGATGCTCCAGCGCTAACCATCACCCACTTAAGCAAGGTTTATCCCACCGGCTTAAAAGCCCTAGACGACGTTAGCTTTACCGTCGCACGTGGCGGTTTTTTTGCACTTTTGGGGCCAAATGGCGCCGGTAAATCTACCCTCATCAATATCGTCAGCTCCCTGCTCAAGCCAACCGAAGGCTCGGTCAAGATCATGGGGATCGATCTTGAAGCGGAGCCTTCAAAAGCCAAGCGCCAGATCGGTATCGTGCCCCAAGAGTTCAACTTCAATCAGTTTGAAAAGGTTTTTGATATCTTGGTGACTCAAGCGGGTTACTACGGTATCCCAGCAAAGCGCGCAGAGGTACTCGCTGAGCGGTTTTTAAAGCAGCTGGGACTCTGGGAGAAGCGCGACACGGTGAGCCGCTCTTTGTCTGGCGGCATGAAGCGCCGCCTGATGATCGCTCGCGCCATGATGCATGAGCCGCCTTTGTTGATACTTGATGAGCCGACAGCGGGGGTGGATATCGAGATTCGCCGCAGCATGTGGGAGTTTGTTGAGAAGATCAATAAGGAGGAGGGAACAACCATCATCCTGACCACGCACTACTTGGAGGAGGCGGAAACCCTCTGCCGAGATATTGCGATCCTTGAGAAGGGAAAGCTGATTCAAAACACCACCATGAAGGAGCTACTCAACACCTTGTCGGTTGAGTCTTTTATCATGGATTTGACGCAGCCGCTCACGCAAGCTCCTAAACTTGGCGTCGCTGAAACCAAGCTGACCGACTCACGGACGCTTGAGGTGACCTGCGATAAATCTACCAGCATCAACTCGATCTTTACCGAGCTGACCGATCAGGGGATAGAGGTTTTGAGCCTTCGAAACAAGTCAAACCGGTTAGAGGAGTTGTTTATGCGCTTGGTTGAGCCGCACGGTGAAGGCTCCGATGAGCCTGAATCTCAGGCTAAACAATCATCTAACGCAACAGCAGAGGTGCGCTCATGAGCTATGCTGAAATATGGGTGGCATTTTACACTTTGCTCATCAAAGAGGTGCGCCGCATCCTCAGGATCTGGCCACAAACCTTGTTGCCGCCAGCGATCACCATGACGCTGTACTTTGTGATCTTCGGCAAGATGATCGGATCGCGCATCGGCGAGATGGACGGGTTTAGCTACATGCAGTTCATCGTGCCCGGCTTGATCATGATGTCGGTGATCACCAACTCCTACTCAAACGTGGTTTCTAGTTTTTTTAGTGTGAAGTTCCAGCGCTCGATCGAGGAGCTCATGACATCCCCGGTGCCCAAGCACACCATACTTTTGGGTTATATCGGCGGCGGGGTGTTTCGTGGATTAACCATCGGTTTGATCGTGACTATCGTTGCGCTGTTTTTTACCGAGCTGTCCATCCAGCACTACGGGATCACCATCGTGACAGTGGTGTTAACCTCGATCTTGTTTAGCCTTGGCGGGTTCGTCAACGCGGTGTTTGCGCGCTCCTTCGATGATATATCGATCATACCGACCTTTGTGCTCACGCCACTGACCTACCTTGGCGGGGTGTTTTACTCGCTGAGTCTGTTGCCCGAGTTTTGGCAAAAAGTGTCGCTGTTGAACCCAATCGTCTACATGGTCAACTCGTTCCGCTACGGTATCCTTGGGCAGAGTGACGTGAGTGTCACCGGCGCCCTGATCGCCATCGCAGTGTTCTGCGTGGTGCTTTACGGGTTTTGTTATCAACTGCTCAAGCGCGGCGTCGGTTTCGGCGGCTGATCCTAATTTTACGTTAAACTTGAGTTTTGATTGGGGAAAATGGTGACGCTGGACGCTTTAGGTCAAACCACAGACTACGCCAAAACCTATGACTGGAAGGTGCTGGAGGCGATCCCAAGGGCAGCTGGTCGAGCGAGCTTAGCTGCTGGGATTAACCTGACTCGCGGGGTCGATGTCTGGCACCTGTTTGAGGTGTCCTACCTTGAGCCTACGGGTAAACCAGTGTCCTGCACCGCCCGATTGAGTGTCCCTTCAAGCTCCCCAAACATCTGTGAGTCCAAGTCGCTTAAGTTGTATATGGGCAGCTTAAACTTTAGTGTGTTTGAGTCTGAAGACGCGCTGATCAAGCAAGTACAAGACGATCTTTACCGCGTCATCAAGGCGCGGGTTAAGTTTGAGCTGCTCAGTGTTGACTCCCTCATGCCTTCACTGCTTGATCCAGCGCACTGTCTGGATCATCTGCCGGTTACGTTATCTGATCAAGATGTTGATCCAGCTCTGCTTAAGTTTGCGGGTGAGTCTCGGGTGTTCGAGCAGCTTCACACCCACTTGTTTCGCTCGCATTGCCCAGTCACCGCGCAGCCGGACTGGGCAACCGTACAGCTGGTGTACCGAGGGCGCGCCATCGATCACGCAGCGTTACTAAGCTACTTGGTTTCTTATCGCAGCCACTCGGGGTTTCATGAGAGTTGCGTGGAGCAGATCTTCACCGATCTGCTTAGCCGCCTAAAACCCGACGCGCTCATGGTGCGCGCGCTCTTTACTCGTCGGGGCGGCATCGATATCAATCCAGCAAGAGCCACGAGTGACGATTTGTTGCCAGGGCCCATACGCCTGACTCGCCAGTAACCACTGGTTTGAGCAGGTAGCACAATCAACTTTTAAGGGGCAGTATGAATACGATCCAGATCAACCGCGAGCCGGTCGAGCTCTATAGGATTTTAAAGTTTGAGGGCCTTGCCAGCAGTGGCGGCGAAGCCAAGATGCTGATTGACCAAGGCGAGGTGAAAGTAAACGGCGCAGTTGAGTTGCAGCGCCGCAAAAAAATCCGCGGCGGTGATCGCGTGACGCTGGGGGAGGCTGAGTTCCTGATCGAGTTTGATCCTGCGTCTTAAACTTTTTACCGGGAGTAGTTATGCCATACTCGACGTTGTCTGATTTGCCCTTGGAAGTCCGCGAGGCTCTGCCTGAGCACGGACAAGAGATCTTTCGAGCCGCCTACAACAGTGCTTGGGAGCAGTATAAAAACCCTGAAGATCGAGAGGGCAGTGATACTCGAGAAGAGGTCAGCTTTGCTGTGGCTTGGTCAGCGGTGAAAAATGTCTTTGAGAAAAAATCGGGTGAGTGGGTAAAATCTTAGTTTTTTTGTGTGTTTTTTAATTGGGTTGCGTACGGCAACAGAGTCTGCAAAACTCAAAGGATTGAGTTTGTAAAAAAATAACAACGCGCAGGGATAAGGCGTCATGAAACAAAGCGAAGCTTATAAGCAGCGCGCTCCAGATAAGGGCGCCAGTATATCTGGGTATCGTCTGTACATGGGTATGACGATCTTGGCGATCTTTATCGCGATACCTTTTGTTTTTTTTGATTTCATCGGTGGTCAGTATATGACCTTTGCCGGTGGTCTCATCATCTTGATCAGCCTATGTGCAGTTTTTCTGCGGATGCTACTGATGGGTCGCCACTCTGTCACGCTTCTTTATTATGGGTTACTACCTGGTTTTTTGATCACCATCGTGTCTGCGATGGCTGAACAGCAGGTGATCGGAGCACTGTGGGCTTATCCAGCGGTGGCGACATTTTTTGTACTCTTTGATCTCAAGCGCGCCTTATCTGCTGCGTTGATTATCTTTTTGGTGCTCACGCCCGCCATGCTGCTTGAGCTTGATTTTTCGGTGGCACTCAGGTTAATCGTGACGCTCGCCACCTTGATTATCTGCTTTACGGCTTGCTGCTATGGGGCGCAGAAAAAACAAACCGACCTTTACCACATGGCGATCTGCGATCCCATGACGGGACTGCTTAACCGCGCCTCCTTAAGACAGCAGCTCAAAGGCGCAATCAGAGACTCGATTCACTCGAGTACCTCAGTGAGTTTAATCGTGCTCGATATAGACGACTTCAAGCAAATCAACGATCTTTATGGCCACCCCGTGGGCGATCAGGTGCTCAATAAAGTCGCTGAGATCTTAAAAGGTCAGTTTCGCAGTTCTGATTTGAAGTTTAGGGTCGGCGGTGAGGAGTTTTTGATCCTGCTGCCCTCGGTGGGCGAGCACAGAGCCAGTCAGTTAGCTGAAGAGCTGTTGATCATCATCAGTAGCGCCAATTTGTTACCTAAGTCTTCAGTGACTCTCAGCGCTGGAGTGGCGCAATTGAATCCGAAAGAGGGTTTGGATTGCTGGCTTGCGCGTGCAGATGCCGCGCTCTATGCCGCTAAATCTAAAGGCAAAAACCGGGTTTGTACGGCTTAATCAGCTGGTTTTTCAGTCTGCAAAATGCCAACCATAGCTGACATTTTGCCTGCTTTGAATTAAGCCTTCAGATCAAAGATCTTACCCGGATTCATGATGCCCTTGGGGTCAAAAGCGCGTTTGACCGCGCGCATGATCTCGATCTCGCCCTCAGATCGGCTGTAGTTCAGATAGGGTTTTTTGGTCATGCCGACCCCGTGCTCCGCCGACACTGAACCGCCGTACTTTTTCACGATCTCAAACACCCAGACATTGACCTGTTTGCAGCGTTCAAAAAACTCATCTTTAGTTAAGTTCTCGGGTTTTAAGATGTTGAGGTGCAAGTTGCCATCGCCGATGTGCCCAAACCAGCAGATCTCAAACTCAGGGTACTCGCGGCTGACGATCGCCTCGATCTCGCTCATGAAGTCCGGCACCCGTCCGATCAACACCGATATGTCGTTTTTGTAGGGGGTAAATGGCGCGATGGATTCGCTGATGCCCTCGCGCAGCGCCCACAAACTTTGCGCCTGAGACTCGGACTGACTCATGACCCCATCGACCGCATAGCCGGCTTCCAAACACTCCTCAAACACGTTCATGGCTTCATCCATGATCTCGTTGTAGGGTGCTTCAAACTCAAGCAGCGCATAAAAAGGCGTACGTGACTCAAATGGCGCACGGGTGTGACCGGCATCGATCACTTTTTGCATCGCCAAATCGCCAAAGTACTCAAAAGCGGTCAGATCAACGCGCTTTTGAAAACTGGATAAGATCTTCATGATCGAACCAAAGTCCTCAGACCCCAGCACCATCACGGTCAAGTTTTTAGGCGCGCGCTCAAGCTTGATCATGGCCTCGGTCACGATGCCTAAAGTTCCCTCAGCGCCGCACATGAGGTGGCGAAAGTCATAACCGGTGGCATTTTTCATCATGCCTTGGTTTAGGTGCAGCACCTCGCCGGTGCCAGTGACGACGGTTAAGCCCAGTACCCACTGACGGGTCATGCCGTAGCGGATCACTTTGATCCCGCCGGCGTTGGTACCGATGTTGCCACCGATCTGCGAGCTGCCAGCCGAGGCAAAATCAACTGGGTAGTAGAGCCCCTGATCTAGAGCAAAGTTCTGCAGCGCCTCGGTCACCATACCGGCCTCAACGTGCACCAAGCGGTCGGCCTCAAAAAACTCGATCACCCGAGTCATCTTGTCCAGGCTCACCACTACCTCGCCGTTAGCCGCCACCGCTCCCGCAGACAGACCGGTGCGGCCGCCGCTTGGGGTGAGCGCCACACCAAAATCAAAAGCGGCTTTAACCAGACGAGCCACTTCTTCGGTTGAGCGCGGGAACACGATCAGGCTTGCGTCTGGCTCAAAGTGTTTGGTCCAGTCGCGCCCCCAGTGCTCAAGCGAATCCTTATCGGATTTGAGCTGAGTGTCATCTAAAAAAGACAGTGCATCTAAAAACGCTTGGGGAAGGGGTGCGGGCATAGGGACTCAAACCAATCAATAAAAGGGGCACAAAACCTGCAGGTTAAGCTGCGGGTTTTGTGCCTGCAAAAAAATTTGCAAAGGGTAGAATATGATAGCATATCGCCTTTAAATTCGATCAAAGGTCCTGATCAGTCTCTTGCGTCTGCGGTTTTTTTTGGCAATTGAGTATTGCCAATTGAGTTCTGGGCAATTGAGCGGCTAACCGGCAAAGTGGCAGATGACAAGCCGCGCCGGGGACTTTGGCCAAGGTCGACATTTTATATAAGCTACTTAAGCGAGGCAGGTCCATGAGCGAGACACTTTCTTTAAACAAAGACAAAATCAAGTTTTTGCTGCTTGAGGGCGTCCACCCCAACGCGGTCAAGATCTTAAATGATGCAGGCTATAGCAACATTGACTATGTCAAGACCGCGCTTGATAAAGATGAGCTAATTGAGCAGATCAAAGACGCTCACTTTGTGGGTCTGCGCTCGCGCACCCAGCTCACTGCTGAAGTGCTTGAGCATGCTGAGAAGTTGATCGGGGTTGGCTGTTTTTGTATCGGCACCAATCAGGTGGATCTGCAGAAGGCTAAAGAGCTGGGTATCCCAGTTTTCAATGCCCCCTATTCAAACACCCGCTCGGTGGCTGAATTGGTTCTGGCTCAAGCGATCATGCTGATGCGCCGCATCCCCGAGATGGACACCGGCATCAAAAACGCTAATTGGAACAAATCCGCCACACGCTCAAACGAAGTTCGCGGTAAAACCATCGGTATCGTGGGTTACGGATCAATCGGCAGTCAGCTGTCCGTGCTCGCTGAAGCGCTGGGTATGAGCGTGATCTACTATGACGTGATCACCAAATTACCGCTGGGTAACGCAACCCAAGTCTCTACTTTAGCCGGCTTGCTTGAAACCGCTGACGTGGTGAGCTTGCACGTGCCTGACGTGCCTAGCACCCGCAACATGATGCGCGCAGAGCAGTTTGCCCACATGAAAGACGGCTCAGTGTTCATCAACGCCGCTCGCGGCACCTGCGTTGAGATCGACGCGCTGGCCGAAGTACTCACCAACGGTAAACTGCGCGGCGCTGCGGTCGATGTGTTCCCGGTTGAGCCCAAATCAAACGGTGAACCGCTTGAGTCACCTTTGGTGGGTTTGAAAAATGTTATCTTGACCCCGCACATCGGTGGATCGACTCAGGAAGCTCAGGCCAACATCGGGCTGGAAGTGGCTGAGAAACTGGTGCGCTACTCAGACGCAGGCGACACCGTGACCTCGGTTAACTTTCCTGAAGTCAGCATCCCGCTCAGAGACGGTGCTCACCGTATCTTGCATGTCCACAAAAACGTACCCGGCGTGCTCGCTCAGATCAACTCGTCTTTTGCCGATGCAGGGATCAACATCACTTCGCAAAGCCTCATGACCGACGGGGACTTAGGTTACCTAGTCATGGACGTCGATGACGATGATTCAGACGCGGCTGTCGGAAAATTACGCGCGGTCGAGCAAACACTTAAGGTGCGTGTGCTCTACTGAGTCTATAGTGATTTGATATGGCGCAGCGTTTGCTGCGCTTTTTTGACGCTTTTATTTTGAGGTGTGCATGAGAGCTCTTGGGATCAACTTAGCCATATCGACAGTGATGTTGGTGGGTTTTTCAACGCCAGTCTGGGCAGCAGCGCCCAGTCAGATATTGGGCGTATGGAAATGCAGCACGATTCAGGATCTGGGCGGGGCGGCACTTGAGATCGCCTCAAGTGAAAACTACTTGCCAGGCGGCAAAAGTTTGACCGTGGGTCGCATGGTGATCAAGGTAAAGGGTCGCCCTTATGCCGGTTATGAGTTTCAGGGCGCAAGCAACTATAAGATCGAAAGCGACAAACTTACGAGCGTGGTTGAGCGTCTAGATATCAAAAATATACTCAATCCGGATTTTGAAAAGACAGCTAAGCTCGGCGAGCAGTTAGAGGCCAGAATTGGCCAACCAGCCACTTCTAGTATCGTGACCTTGGATAAAAAGTCATTTGTACTTGAAGAACCTGAGAGCCAGACCGTCACGGCCTGCAGCCGCAAATAACTGCCAGATGAGCACCGAACCTGCCTTAAGCTCAAACCATGAGAGTGGATCATCTTACGAAACTCAGCTTGAGGCCAAGCATCAGCGCTTAAGTGCGCAGCTGTCTGAGTTCTATACCGCCTCAATTGAGCTCTACCGATCAAGCCCCACCCACTACCGCAACCGCGCTGAGTTTGGTGTTTGGCACGAGGGTGATCAGTGGCACTACACCATGATGCTGCCCGATGATCAGGGCGTGAAACAGCGCAGCTACTTAACCCAGTTTGACGTCGCTCATCGTCAGATCAACCAAGCCATGAGTCGCTTGGCTGAGCTAATCGAGGGCGATACGCTCAAGCGTAAGCTGTTTCAAGTTGAGTTTTTATCCACCTTGTCGGGTGAGTTACTGGTCACGCTGATCTACCATAAGCCGCTAGATGATGCGTGGATAGAAGCGGCGCTTCCGCTTGAAGCTTTGCTTGGCTGTGCAGTGATCGGTCGCTCGCGCAAGCAAAAAGTTGTGCTGTCGCGCGATTATGTGACTGAAGTCTTTAAGGTTCAGGGCCGTAAGTATAGTTACCGCCAGCCAGAGGGGGCATTTAGCCAACCAAACGCGGCGATGTGTGAGCAGATGCTGGGCTGGGCGGCGGATCAGGCGGATCAGATTGAGGAGCTTAACAACCGCGACCTGCTGGAGCTTTACTGCGGCAACGGTAACTTTACCTTGCCGCTGGCGCTTAAGTGCCGAGCGGCTCTTGCCACCGAGATCAGCAAAACCTCAACCGCTGCCGCGACTCATAACGCGGCAGACAACCATGTTGATAACCTGAAGCTGATTCGTCTGAGCGCTGAGGAAGTGGGCGAGGCGCTGGCGGGGAGCCGCGAGTTTCGACGGCTTAAGCAGGCTGAAGTGAGTTTTGGTGATTACGACTTTGGCCTCGTGTTTGTTGATCCGCCGCGTGCCGGGATCGATGGCGATACGCTTGAGCTTTTGGCTCAGTTTGATCACCTGATCTATGTCAGCTGCAATCCTGAGACGCTGGCTCGTGACCTAAAGACGTTAAGTGCAACACATGAGGTGGTCAGTGCGGCGCTTTTTGATCAGTTTCCCGGCACCCCGCACATCGAGTCTGGGGTGCGGCTGGTGCGCAGAGCTTAAGCCTCTGCTCGCCGTGTCAAGCGGCGACATTTCAAACGTAGATAAATCCTAACAATTCCACACAGACTTTGATCCTCTAGCCGCGCTAGATTGGGGTTTCCAGTTAAAAGGAATAAAACTATGGATATACAAGTTCGTCATGGTCACCATATTGAAGGTAGCGCGCGTCTGATCAGTCACGTCGAAGGAAGGATCACGGATGAGTTTTCACGCTCAAGCGACAAGATCACGCACGCTGAAGTTCACTTTAAAGATGAAAATGCCCACAAGGGCGGGGATGACGACATCCACTGCGTGCTTGAGATTCGGGTGGCAGGTATGAAACCGCTGGCGGTCAATGCTTATGCGGGCAATCTGGATCAATCTTTAGAACATGCGATTGATAAGATGCACAAGCTGCTAGAGCATAGCTTCGCCAAAGCCGGTAAGTCTGGCGTGGTTCGTGGCCGTGATAAGTCAGTGAAGGCCCAGCTGATTGATGAGATGTTAGATGAGCAGCAAGAGCTTGAAGCACGCGGCGTCGATAACGCAGAGCAAATCGTACGCTAAGCTTTTGAAGCGAAAAAAACCGGCCCCTGTGGCCGGTTTTTTGATGCTTGAGAGTTTTAAGTGCAGATCTCATCGATGAAACTTGCCATATCCACATCTTTCTTCGTGACTCCGCCTGCATCGTGAGTCGACAGGGCGATCTTGAGATCAGCGTAAGTGTTGGTAAAGGTGGGGTGGTGATCGGCGCGCTCGGCATACAGCGCCACTCGGCTCATCACGCCAAAGGCTTCGTTGAAGTCTTTAAAAGAGTGCTCAAACACGATCTGATCGGCTGATTCACCTTTTGCGGGCTCATAGCGCCAATTGGTGAGGTTTTGGAGTGCTTGCTGGATTTGATCTGGTGACATTTTGCTCATAGTTGACTCATCGCGTTAGTTGCTTTGGGGTTCACTGACCCTTTTATGACATAATACGCCCCTACGATCTTTTGTCTTTTTGCAAGTTGCTTTGCAGCCGAGGAGCCCTATGGCACAGTATATCTACACCATGAACAACGTCTCAAAGATGGTGCCGCCCAAACGTGAGATCCTAAAAAACATCAATTTATCGTTTTTCCCGGGGGCCAAGATTGGGGTTCTGGGGTTAAATGGCGCCGGTAAGTCGACCCTGCTTAAGATCATGGCGGGCAAGGACACAGAGATCACCGGCGAAGCTCGGGCGCAACCAGGGATCAAGATTGGTTACCTAGAGCAGGAACCTGAGCTGGATCTGACCAAAGACGTGCGCTCAAACGTCGAGGACGGTGTGCGCGAAGCTTTAGATGCCATGGCGCGTCTGGATCAAGTGTTTGAAGAGTACGCGGCTGAAGACGCCGACTTCGATGCGCTCGCCAAAGAGCAAGAAAAACTTGAGGCGATAATCCAGACGTGGGACGCCCACACGCTCGATAACCAACTCGATCAAGCTGCTGATGCGCTGAACTTGCCTGCTTGGGACGCTGACGTCTCTAAGCTCTCAGGTGGTGAGAAGCGCCGCGTTGCGCTGTGTCGCCTGCTGCTCTCACGCCCCGATATGCTGCTGCTCGATGAACCGACCAACCACTTGGACGCTGAGTCTGTCGCTTGGCTTGAGCGCTTCTTAAAAGAATTTAGCGGTACGATTGTGGCGATTACCCACGACCGGTACTTCCTAGATAACGTCGCTGAGTGGATCTTGGAGCTGGATCGCGGTCACGGTTACCCCTATCAGGGCAACTACACCGATTGGTTGGTGCAAAAAGACCGTCGTCTCGATGAGCAGAACAAGCAAGAAGAGTCCTTTGCTAAGGCCCTGAAAAAAGAGCTTGAGTGGGTGCGCAAAAACGCCAAGGGTCAGCAGGTCAAATCAAAAGCCCGTATGGAGCGCTTTGAAGAGCTGAACTCTCGTGAGTTCCAGCAGCGCAACGAAACCGCCGAGATCTACATACCGCCAGGGCCACGTCTGGGCAACAAGGTGATCGAAGTTGAGGGAATCTCCAAATCCTTTGATGGCCGTCTGCTGTATGAGGGCCTCACCTTTACCGTGCCGCCAGCGGCAATCGTCGGCATCGTTGGTCCAAACGGTGCGGGTAAAACCACCTTGTTCAAGATGATCACTGGTGAGGACAAACCTGACACCGGCACGGTCGATATCGGTGAGTCAGTGACCACCTCTTATGTCGGCCAGTTGCGCGACGATCTGGACGACAATAAGACCGTCTGGGAAGAGGTTTCTGACGGCCTAGACGTGATCAAGGTTGGTGAGTACGAGACCCCTAGCCGCTCTTATATCGGCCGCTTTAACTTCAAGGGTCAGGATCAGCAAAAGCGCGTAGGATCGCTGTCCGGCGGTGAGCGTAACCGCTTGCAGCTAGCCAAAACCCTGAAGCAAGGCGGAAATGTGATTCTGCTCGATGAACCCTCAAACGATCTGGATGTGGAAACCTTGCGTGCACTAGAAGACGCGATCCAAGTGTTCCCAGGAACCGTGATGGTGGTCTCGCATGATCGCTGGTTCCTGGACCGGATCTGTACGCACATCTTGGCCTTTGAAGCCGAGGGTCCGCAGTGGTTTGATGGCAACTGGTCAGAGTACGAGGCTTATCGTCAAAAAACCGTGGGTGATACGGGCGGTAAAAAGACTCGCTTCAAGAAGATTGCCAAAACCTAAATTGGATAAGGGCTGAATTAAACCCTTTTTTTGACGGTGATTTTATGAACCTGACTTTTGCGGCTTTAGTAAACAGGTGTATACTAATATCAATGCCACTGGTTGGCTGAGCTGACCGCTGGTTGGCTCTGCTGAGCCGGTACCAGCGCTGACCATCTAGACGTCAGTTTATGAATAAACTGCGGGAGAAAACATGACCGACTTACCAAGCGCTCAGGCTGTAGAAACAGCAGATTCCAGAAAAGTTGCCAAACAGACAGCGCCTGAGTTTGAGCGCGGCAGCGCGGTGTCGAGCGACGGCACGCAGATCGCCACCTACCGGCTGATTAACCCAGGCAAGCCTTGGTTGATCATGGTTCATGGTTATCCAGACGATCACAGTGTGTGGCTGCCGCTGGTGGCGCAGCTCAAAGAGCACTACTCAATTGGTTTGTATGACACGCGCGGCGCAGGCGCCTCCGGTAAGCCTGCTGCGATCTCAAGTTACCAGCTGGGGCAGTTAGCAAACGACTTATGGGCGGCCTCTGAGGTGATCTGCCCAAACGAGTCATTTTACTTAATTGGTCATGACTGGGGCAGCATCCAGTCATGGGAGCCGGTTTGTGAGGCGCGCTTTTCACAAAAACTGCTGGGCTTCACCAGTATCTCCGGGCCTTGCCTTGATCATGTGGGTAGGATCGGGCGCGACAGCAACACCCCGCCCAAGCAGACGATCACCCAACTGCTCAGCTCTTGGTACATCGCAGTTTTTCACTTGCCTGTCCTCCCTGAGCTGTTGATCCAGCGACTGGAGAAGCACTTTCCCAAGATCTCCAAAAAACCCAATCAGCCCAGTTTTGCAAGCGACGCTCAACACGGTATCAAGCTTTACCGCGCCAATATGATCCAGCGTCTGGCGCTGCCGCGTAAACTCAAAGCGGTTTGTCCGGTGCATGCGATCTTGCTGACCCGCGACGCTTATGTGAAACCCTATACCTACCGCAATCTCGATCAGCTGGCTAGCAACAACCGCGTGAGTGAGTTCGATGCGGAGCACTGGGGCATCTATACCCACGCGGTCCCGCTAGCGCCGATCGTGCGTCAGGGGTTTGCTGAGATGAAGCGCTAGTCAAATGTCCACCGGCGTGGATCTCACAGTGATTTGAGTTTACGCAGGCTTGATAGTGATAGTTAAAAGCACCGCGCGAGCGGTGCTTTTTTATGGTGCTGGGTTAGCTTCGCGCGGCGGGTTGGAGGTGGCTTAAGGGTGCTGATGATTTGAGCCAGCCCACTTGAGCAAGCCTAAACGCGTCGGGCAGGGCGCCGAGTTACTTAAGTTTGCCAAGCGCGGTATGCCAGCTCTCGTGAAGAGGTGTGACTTGTTGCCATTTTGCTAATTCGCCGGATTCAGCCGCGTGGTCGCGATTGGTGAGTTGCCAGAGGCGCTCGATCACGGCAAACGGGTAGGGGCGGGAAACCAGATACACCGGATCGCCCGCACAGATCGTACCTTGTTTGGCTACACGATAGTACCAACCGGTTCGGCCTTGTTTGCTTAGCCAGCTTGCGATCTTCGGCGTGCGCAGTTGATCGTTGATCTTAAAGCAGGGTCGCCGCGGCTGCACTACTTCAAGCTGGCAAGTATCACCGATCTGATAGATATCACCGATGCACACCGTTGACTCCAGCATCTGAAGGTTGCCTACCGTAGGCGTGGTCGATAGGTTCTCTCCCAGCGAGCCGATCGGAGCGTGGATGCCAAAGTGAGCTTCGATTAGCGCATAGTTGGCAGGCGGCAGCTGGTGGACGGCCTTGAAGGGGCCGCCGTGGTGACGCATGTCGGCTTGCTCGTCGCCCTCGATCCCGCAGTCACCCACCCAAAGCGGTTGGGCCTGCTTGATCTTGTTGATGGCGCTGGCTTGCTCACGTGCGAAGGGAAGTGCCAGGCCGGTGCGAAGCTCGCTGAGGGTGGCGATGGGTTGATCGGTGCTGGGGGTGTATGACATGCGGTCAACGCCGTCAGTTATCTTAACCCTAGCTTGAGGGTAGTTTTATCTGGGAGCAAGGTCAGTTTTAATAAAATGCCACCAATCGAATATTGCGAAAGTGTTAAAGGCGTGACGTCCAGCTTGGGCAAGCAGACAGTCTAACCAATCGGATCACTGCTTTGGCTGCGAAGCGCGGCCATAAGGTTCGACTACTTCGGCTTAAGAGCAACTGAGAGCTGGTCAAGTGGTTGATTTAGATCGCCTCTAAAATGTCTGTATCGGTGACATTTTTAGGGTGTTTTAAAAAGCACGACTGATTGAGGCGTTTAGCACGTCGCGGGTTTGTTGCTGCACTCCGTTTAGGCTCTCGTTGATCGGCGTTAGGTACTCAAAACCGAGGCGCACACCGCCGGTCGCTGGGATCACGGTGTTAAAGCCTACGCCTGCCAGGATTTGTTCACCGCCATAGTTTCCCTGAAAGTCTGCGGGTGCGCTGTGGTTGTGCGCCGCCTCATAGTGACCTTGTATGGTGTCAGTTTTGCTGTACTGCAGACGCACAGATAAGCTAATGGACGGGTTCCACAGGTAGCTGAGCCACGCAGTCGATGCAAGCTGATCCCCCTGATGGTAGCCCAGGTTATTGGTGTCCTCGAGCGGCTGACGAGTTGAGAGCTGAACACCTGCGGTGATGGGTTCAAGCTGGTACTTGTAAGTGATGCTTGGCAGCACCTGCCAGACCCCGGCGCCCAGTTGCATGCCATAGTGAACCGGCTTGCCGTCTGCACCGGTTTCACTGAAGTCACCAGTTGGAGCGGAGATGGCAAGAGTAGTTAGTACCTGGTGTGCGCCTTCATCGTACAAGCGATAAGTGGCGCCTACCAAAGTATCGCCGAGGCCGCTCACGCCACGACTGTGGCTCATGTGACCACTCATGCCGCCATGATTCATACCTCCATGTCCCACTCCTGAGTCAACTTGGTAAGGGTTTGCCTTCATGACCATGTCGTGCTTATCCGCAAGCATGGTGTATTTACCAAGTGCATTGCTGTCAGCAAGTAATAAAGTATCATACTGAAAAGTGATAGTACAATAGCTTAGGGTTCTTACGAGTAATAAAGTATCATACTGAAAATTCTTTTAAAACTACAACAAAGCTATGTCACCATATCGATTAACAGTATAAGGAATCACAAGATATTCTAACTTCTCAAATATATCAAAGCTTGTAATAAGAACTACCTCACTCAAAATATCTTATAAAGGGAATGAGATATGCACCATGATAAGGAAAAGCTCACCATATTATTAGTAAATAAAGGCTGGAGTCAGCCGCTGGTTGATGCCACTTTCGTGCTAGTAGGCGGGTTCGATAATTTGGCTAAACACGCAAATTTTGTTTGGCCTATGATGTTTACGAACAACCTCGTTAATCAGATTGAACTTGATGAAGATGGCGGTGATTTACTAGCCGCAACCCAGATTTTCAGCAGTATAAGAGAGCTTAGCAACAAAAATATGACTGCTCTAAAAGCTTATTTTGATACTTACTCTGACGATATATTGCGGGCATTAAAAACACAATTTGATGAGCCAGCCAAACGAATAGTACTGGTTAGTGAGAACATGTCGCCTGAAGATTCTGAGGTATATATAAATGAAGGTCAGCTAAAAGAGGAGTATATACGAGAGGTGGTCAACGGTATGGTTTACTACGCTTGTTACTGGCTAACAGATATCAACGGTGGGTTTAATACGGAACGACTAAGCCTAATTGACCTATCAGGCGTCAATTCAATTAGTCTGTTTAACGGACAGGTACATGTAGAATCTAAGCCAAAAGAGAAATATGCAAGATTTATAGGTACACTAGAAGAGCTCTATGAGATATGTAGTAGCTATTATATAAAAATGTTTTGGGGTGGTATGGGTAAAGGAAGAGGTATTACTGGCCTCCATATTACGAAGAAAGAGTCATTAGCAGAAAATATCCCGATATTCATAAGTCTTAAAAAACTATCAAGCATTGTAACAAGAGGCTCATGTTTCGTTGAACTGCACATGAAGTCTGCTTCAAAGAGTATTAATGAAAGTGACTTAATTTGTTTGACTGAGGATACTGTGGCTAAAATCAAGGTAGAAGGCTGTCATTATCTTGAGTTAATAATGAGTGAGAATGCTGCTTTAGACCTAAGCCGTAACGTTGTAAGTGGCAATGGATCAATTGAAGATCAAAGTCGCTTAATAGCAACCGACTTTAAACCGGATAGCGATTTTAGCTGTAATCGACTAGATGATAATTCACGGGTTTTCTCTAATAGTGAAAATTTCTATGTTGAAAGACAAATTGGTGAGGATGAAAGCATTTTTGCTAGTAAAGTGGCAGAAAGATTGGATGAAGGCTATATGACTTATCTCAGACACAAGCGCATGGAGGATTAGAAATTATACCCACCTGCATGAGAAAACCGTTAGCGAGTAATAAGTATTATACTGAGGCTTTAGTAAAAGAAGAGATGTTGATTAATTATCTTCAAGCGCTACCTTAGTATAGTGAGCGTGCAGCAGCGCTTCTACTTCTGTAATAGTTGCAATTTTACCTTCTTCAAAATCCTTAAAAATATGCTGAGTATCTGGGTTAATAGGAAGGTTGTCTACTGCGAAACTACCCGAAGTAATAGCCATAATACGGCGTCGTTCTTCTATTTCTTGTTGGCTAACGAGGATAGGACGATCATCAGTAATTGATGCTTCAAATTTAGAATCTTCCATACTAGCTCCTATCAGTAATAATAAATTTGCTCAGCAAGTTATATAGTGTTCTATCTAAATAATCTTTCTTTTACTGATATACCTTATTTGGCTCATTTAATTGTATTAATGATTTAGACATCGGTAAATCATGATTGTTTGATATCAAGAGCTATTGTGACTGAATAATTAGTGCTTCTAGCATTTCCTAGAGCTGCATAACTGACTTGCTCTAAAGCTCTCTGAGACCTATATGGTCTGAATAGCTCATCAATAGTGTAGTGAAAACCACCATCATCTACTCCAAATACATAATCAAAAAATATTTTAGCCATTGCAGACTGAGGGTGGCTAGCATCGCGAAAAGATTTATTGCGATTCCAACTACCACTATGTATTTTACCGAAAACCCTTTCTATATTACCAGAAACAGAATTTGAAGCATGTCTTCGAGTAATACTTGGTTTTTGCACGTATGCAGCCGCATTTTCAACAGACTTCCAAATTATATAATGCATGGTCGATACAGAGCATTCAGCTAAACATGCTCTGAAAATACTAACTAGTTTGTCGCCAATAGGTGGAGCTAGATCATTCAGTCTTGGCCTAGTAATCAGGTAGCTTAGACACTCTCCTAGCTGCACCTGTTCGCACCAGCTCTTAAATTGATCATCCGCTACTAGAGCACTGGTATTCTTGTTAGATTTAGCGTTTATCATAATCCTAGTAAGATGCTCAATACTATAGGTAAATTCAAAAATCGCTTGATAGAAATCTATTTCTAACTCTTGTTCTTCGTTGATGGTTACGTATTCGTAGTTATTTTCAGGAGCTAGTATGAGCAGATTTCGCTTAAAGAGATGCTGTAGTATCTCTTCATCTAATTTAGAGAACGGTGATAAAGGTAATAATAAGTTGTCACGCAGAGAGACTGTATTCCTTAAATCATCTGCTCCTATACTCTCTACAGTCGCTGCGAGTAGAAGCTTATCCACATCGTTAAGCTCAGTGACTGAAGGAATACTGCTCAATTGAATGCTTCTGCACTGATTGATGTACTTTAGAGCAGTCTGTCTTCTCTCTTCTGCTAAACGGTGCTGTTTAAAACGATGCTCTAAGTACTCTTGATCCATTCTTTTTTGAAGCGCCTCCCAACAATCATCACACCGCCATCTAATAAGATCCAATCGAGTTAGCTGTGAACGAGTATAGCAAATCTTAGTTGTACCGCAGTCTATGCATTGGCAGTCTAGCACGACAAGATGAGCATTTATTTTAACGATACTCGGTATATCCTGATGCTTAACATCAAACTCTTGACCTATCTCTTTACAGGTATATATGAAACCACTTCGTTTATCACCTTCTCTTAACCAGTACATCTCACAGATAAGCTTATTAATTTCTGTTATATCTGACTGATACTCTAGTTTAGTTTTCACGCTCACCTCTTGATACCGACTATATCCCGTGTATATTGTAGCTTACCACTGTGAGTATTGCTATCTTTAGCAGTGGTTAATGAGATGACAACAGATGATCGCATGATTGCCTTTGGGAAGCGTGTCCGTGAGATGCGTAAAAGTAAAGGAATATCCCAAGAAAGATTGGCAGAGATGGCTGGTATTGATCGAAGCTATATGGGGAATATAGAACGAGGAGAGAAGAACATTACGCTCAAGAAAGCTTATGAGATATGTGATGCGCTGGAGATTGAGATACAAGACTTAGTCTAAGGTTCTGACTAAATCTCGTGGAACTATATACTCTCGGAAGTTGATTTAATTATAAGTTTGGGTTAGGTAGATAGCTGTTTAGTCGTATTTTTCAAATATGTTTTGACAAACATAGGTACTTTTATAATCTGTTATAAGTGGTTCCATTATACCAGTCTATTTTAAGTGGTCTATTAATAGGTTTTTGAAGCCTTTTTGATGGTTCTCTTAGGGTATACCCTATATTAACTAGTGATTTTTTGTACAGGTACAATAATGAGAGAGTGAGTGTATGATGCATATGTTTCACATGCACTCTAAAGAAAAAAATATCTTATGTTTTATCTGAGATTGATGAGCCATTACAAACTATCTTAAATCGGAAAAAACGATGATTCAAGTTGTTATCCATTATTTTCTACACTTTGGCATGCCGTTGATCATCGCCTATACATTTTTTCGTAATGACTATAAACGCGTATATTTGATCTTGTTAGCCACTATGCTGGTGGATCTAGATCATTTGATAGCTACGCCTATTTTCTCGCCCGATCGCTGTAGTATCAATTTTCATCCACTCCATACTTATTATGCAATGGTAGTATATGCAGTTATGTTGTTTCTACCTAAGCCCTATAAAATAATTGGTTTGGGATTATTACTACATACGCTAACTGATTTAAATGATTGCGTGATGACCTATCTTAATTGTCCGCAGTGTTTGGTTGAGGCTCCTGCCCGTGATTTGGTAGCGTGGCTTGCCAGAGCCACTAAGTTTTGATACGGCTGTGACTACGTCCCTTTGTGCTTCTCTTATAGATCACCTCTTCAATAACTCCTAGAAGTAGCATGTATACATCGCTATCCAATCCTAAATAAGTCCTCGCATTAGACCACTTATGTTCTAATGCGAGGATTAAGTTTATTTAGCTGGTTGCTATAATCTTAGTGAGACAGCTCTGTTTTCAATTAGATAGTACGGCAAGAACTAACCACTACTTTCTTTACATCGTTTTAATAGTGCTGTAATCGCCACGGGTACGCAGAATAACTTCAACATCTGAATCACCACGATTGCGCCAAAACCAGCCGTGATTGCCTGTGAATGCAGCTTCTAGAACGCCTTCATCAGCGGCAACTCCGCGACCTTTCTCATAACTGATGGCCTTGCCTAATGCATCGCCATGGGTATCAAAGTTCAAATCACCACCTGCCACGACCCAAGAGTATTCAGCCTTGCCACCTGAATCCATTTTCATTTTAATCTCTAATCCTTCACCTGGCGTCAAGGTGAAGGGAATTTCATCACGCCATTCACCACTAGCGACAGCAGTGTCAGAAAGTGTGGTACTCACTGCTTGTTCGGCCACATTATCTATACTTGGTGTTTCAGCTACTAGTAAACCAGCCGCATCGGCGGCAGCTTCATCTGCCAATTGCTGCTTAACCTGTCCCATTTCTGTCAATTGAAGAATACTACCAACCCCAGTAGGGTCGATACCATATTCAGCGGGGAGAACCACCGTAAATAAAAGAACCACTGCTGCGATTGCGGCCAGAACAGTAGATTTTATAAGCTGCTTTGAAGTGGGAAGTTCAGCTTGTAGTGGGGTGTCACTGTTATACATATTGGGAATCCTTGAATTAAGAAGACATTAAATAGCCAGTGAGCTGCATGCCCACTAAAATAAATCCTGCGCTCATCATGGCGACGTTGGCGGTATAGGCGTTACGGATGAAACTTAGCGTACGACGCCAATAGCTCATGCCAATTAATATGATTGCTAGAGCCAGTAACTGCCCAATCTCCACACCCACGTTAAATGCAAGCAAATTAGGTAGCAGGCCGTCAGGCGACATCTCATATTCAAGGAGCTTAGTTGATAACCCAAAGCCGTGGAAAAGACCAAAGATTAGCACCGCTATTTTGGTATTTGGTTGATACCCGAACCACCTTTGATACGCACCAATATTGTCTAAAGCTTTGTAAACAACAGAGAGGCCAATAATGGCATCAATCAGATAGCTGTTCATACCGATGTTAAAGTACACGCCTAAGATCATCGTTGTGGAATGACCTAACGCAAATAAGCTCACATAGATGCCGATGTGCTTCATACGGTAGAGAAAAAAGATAACCCCAAAGAGAAACAGGATGTGGTCATATCCCGTGATCATATGTTTAGCACCCAAGTACATAAAGGGTAAGATATTAACCCCTGAAATTTCCTGAATATAGCCTTTGTCTCCCGCGGTTACCGCGTGAGCCAAAGCTTCACTACTACCAGTAAGAAGATAAATAAGAAGTGCTGAGAACAATAGCAGACGGGTCTGCCAAGTCGCCCATGGCGATCTTGGAAGCCTATTGTAGACATAGCTGTGCATTAGGATTCCTATGATGTGAGAATAGTGGATACGCGGTGTAGGTAATACCATTAAAACTTCTGATATCAGTCAAAGAAGGCATTATGGTTTTCATAACTAAGTGCTTCTTTATAGAGTAATACTTAAAATCATGAAAATTTTAAATGCAAAACGAATAACTAAGGAGTAGGATGATATCCCCTAGGTGGGGATAAGGTCAATGAAAAGTTTAAGTTTTCTATGAGGTATAATAATGCTCCCTAGAGAAAAGATATTTCCATTATGAAAAAACCACACATTCATGAGTCTCACCCAGCCGTTATCACACGCCTCAAAAAAGCGAATGGACATCTAAGTAGTACAATAGAGATGTTGGTTGCGGGTCGAACTTGTCTTGATATAGCACAGCAACTGCAAGCGGTCGAGAATGCCATTCATCAAGCCAAGAAAATTTTAATTCAAGACCATTTGGATCATTGCCTTGAAGACTTGCTAGGGTCTGTTGATAAAGATCAGCAGAATTCTATCGAGGAGTTCAAGGAAATAACTCGTTACCTATAAGGTTAGTTGACTGACCTGAAGAGACACTCCGTGCTTAGTATCTTTGCAAATCGAACTTATCGTCATTTATTTGCCGCGCAAGTGATTGCCCTGATTGGCACAGGTTTAGCTACTGTGGCGCTTGGGCTACTAGCTTTTGATTTGGCAGGTAATAACGCTGGGGTCGTTATGGGAACCGCATTGGCCATCAAAATGATTGCCTATGTTGGCGTAGCACCCATTGCAGCGGCCTTTGCCGAGCGGCTGCCTAAACGTACCATGCTGGTAACGCTGGATGTGATACGAGCAGGTGTCGCTCTGCTACTGCCCTTTGTCTCCCAAATCTGGGAAATTTACGTGCTGATCTTTGTATTGCAAGCCGCCTCAGCAGCATTCACGCCGACTTTTCAAGCCACTATTCCTGACGTTCTACCTGATGAGCAGGATTACACCAAAGCCTTATCGCTTTCACGCCTCGCGTACGATATGGAAAGTCTGGTCAGTCCCATGTTAGCAGCAGCATTGCTGACAGTAATGAGCTTCCACAATCTGTTTACGGGGACGGTACTGGGATTTTTAGCGTCTGCCATATTGGTCGTGTCGGTCACGCTACCCGCGCATGCTATGCCCGCGCGCCGTAGCATTTATGATAGAACCACACGCGGCATTCGAATCTATTTAGCCACCCCTCGACTGCGCGGATTACTCGCGGTCAATGTTGCTGTGTCTGCCGCAGCGTCTATGGTCTTTGTGAATACAGTGGTGATTATTCAGGGTGGCATGGGACTCACTCAGAGCGCAGTGGCATTAGCATTGGCAAGCTTCGGTGCTGGTTCTATGATTGCTGCATTGGCTTTGCCAAGCTTACTGGTTAAGCTGACAGACCGTAGTGTCATGTTGAGTGGCGTGGGGTTGTTGGTGGTGGGGATGTTCGCTGGAACAGTGATGATGGGACAAAACTCGCTCATGGTCTTATGGTTCGTGCTAGGTTTGGGTTATTCTGCTGCTCAAACCCCTTCTGGACGCTTGTTATGGCGTTCCTCACATCAAGAAGATCGCCCAGCACTGTTTGCCGCTCAGTTTGCTTTGTCTCATGTCAGTTGGTTGGTATTTTATCCGTTAGCGGGTTGGTTGGGTGCTCGCTACAGTATGACCGTAGCTTTTGCGGTATTAGGCTGTGCGGCTGCACTAGCGGTATGGGCGGCTTTTAGAGTCTGGCCATCTATTGACTTAAAAGAGATTGAACACGAGCATTCGAATTTGCCAGAAGGTCATGTCCATGCTACTGGATCTCCTACACCTAACGGCATACGCCATACCCATCCTTTCGTAGTCGATGACTATCACCCTCGTTGGCCAAGTTCAGGTTCTTGATGTCGAATCTATATATAACAAGGGGTTTTCATTGCGAAAGCATTGGTGTTTAAAAAGGGTGCCACTAAGGACTTTCTTTCCAAAAACCAATGAACGATACACGGCTTCAGATAATCTGAAGCTTACTATGCTACTGGTTTATCAAAGCACGCTCCTAGATTCAGATCACCCCATTCAGATTTTATTAATTTCAACAGAGACATGAGAAATTTGAGGTAGAGATTCTGATAATATTTTTTTGTATTCTTCCGTACTTAAAGGGGATGGTGAGGACACTGAAAGAATGGCGGCTTGGTGGGTTGACGCTATTTTCCACACATGAATATCGTTAATAATCGTATTTCTCTTATCGAGAGTCTGCGATATCTTCTCAAAAGTTGAAACATCAACAGATTTATCTAAAAGCACGGTACTCGATTCTTTGATCAATCCATAAGACCAGTGAAGAATCACTATTGCACCGACAATGCCCATGACAGGATCAATCCAGATGATGCCCATATATTTACCAGTTAATAACGCCACGATAGCAAGCACAGAAGTGAGTGCATCCGCTAAAACATGTAAATAAGCCGCTTTCATATTGTGGTCATGGTCATGATGATGGTCGGAATCGCCATGATGATCATGATGGTGATGGTCATCTTTAAGTATAAATGCCGACACTATGTTTACGATTAGACCGACAACAGCCACGATAATGGCTTCGTTAAAATATATATTGTTTGGCTCTATTATTCGTTGGACTGATTCTACAACCATTAATAATGCGACAATGGCTAATGCAATAGCACTCGCAAAACCACCGAGATAATTTACCTTGCCCGTACCAAAACTAAATGATTTATTATTAGCATTCTTTTTAGCGTATGAATAAGCAAAGATAGCGATAAGAAATGCAGCTGAATGCGTGCCCATGTGCCACCCATCAGCAAATAATGCCATAGAGCCAGACCATGTACCAGCAGCGATCTCTAAAACCATGATTATCGTCGTCAACCAAAATACAATCTTTACTTTAGATTTGTTTTGGGCGCTATCGACACCGAAATCATGAGAGTGTTCCCACTGAATAGTTGATTCTTTCAAGTTTTAAATCCCTAGCTATATATGAAAAGATGGCAATCTTATGTATTATAAACATCATTAATAAATATACTACCCCCCAGTATAAAATGAGGCAATAAAAATAATTTCACACACTCAAAAAAGTAAGAGCAAGCTACTAGGACGTATCAGACGTATCAGACGTATCAGACGTATCAGACGTATCAAAGGTCAGTCAGTAGCAATAGAAGCTTTATTAGAAGGCGATCCTGAATGCATGGCTCTTTTGCAGCAAATAGCGGCATTAAAGGGGGCGGTAAACGGTCTTATGAAAGAGGTTTTAGAAGAGCATATAAGAGAACATCTAGGGGCAGAGGACATTACCCAGCAACAACGCCAACAAGAGATAGAAGATGTATTGTTGATACTAAAAACTTATATGAAGTAGAAGAATAAAACATCTTAAAGGGTACTATTTTTTATGTTAGAAATACTATTGTTGGCGTTAGCACTGGCTGCGGATGCGTTTGCGGCTGCAATCGGTCTTGGTTCAACGCATAGAAGCGATGTTAAGTCGCAGTTTATGAAAATGGCGTTACTCATTGGCGTCTATTTCGGGGTTGCTCAGGGAGTGATGCCGCTGATTGGTTATGCGCTTGGCTCTACCATGCTGGGTTGGTTTGCTGAAGGGGCTTCTTGGATAGCTTTTGTCATACTGGTCGCGCTTGGAATTAAGATGCTCTATGAGTCGCGTTCGGTTAACGATGATGATACTCGGATCAATGTAAGTCATAAGACACTGTTGTCGTTAGCCATAGCTACCAGTCTCGATGCGATGGCAGCAGGCTTTACGTTAAATCTGTTGGCTGTTAATGCTTATGTTGCCTGTTTAATCATTGCACTGACGACCGCTATTTTAAGTGTCTTAGGAGCTTATATAGGACGCCAATCAGGGACATGGCTCGGCAGTTGGGATGCTGTGATTACAAGTCTGGTACAGACGGGTTATCGAGTCCTCGTGCCGTGGCTGCGCGGATACACAGCAGACTCTGCCAAACGCCATGCTCAATACGGTCTTATGCCCGCGGCAGAGGATATGCTGGCGTGGAAAGATGCGCTGAACGTTAAATCAGCACACTTGGTTGGTCATGACTGGGGCGCCGCGATTGCCATGGTGTTGGCCAATCTAAAACCAGCTGCGTGGCTTTCCTTGAGCTTACTCGCCGTGCCTCCGATTCCCATAAAAACTCGACTGCCTTACGCGGTTTGGAACTTGCCTAAGCAGCTGCGCATGTCCTCTTATATGCTCGTCATGCAGTCGAATAAAGCTGAGCATCTGCTGTCCAAGCAAAACGCCAATTATGTGAAGCGGATCTGGAAAACATGGTCTCCAAGTTGGTCGTTTAGTGACGCTGAATTTGAGCCAGCTCGCACAGCATTTAGTAATCCTGATATTGCATGGGCGGCAGCGCGTTATTACCGCGCCCTGTTGAGCCTTCATCACTCAGCAAATCGCCAAGCTGCCAGATACTTGATGAGCCCAGTCACACTCCCGACACTGGCGCTGGCAGGGCTAGATGATGGCTGCATGAACATCCAGTTGCACAAACAACTGGGGCAGCCAAAAGGCTTCAATACTCAGGTTCGATCGGTGTACTTACCCCGTTGTGGACATTTTCTACAAGCAGAACAGCCTAAGGCGGTTTCCCGTGCGTTGTTAATTCATTTTGAGCAGTCACAGGCTTCTAAGCGAACTGCTGACGCAATCCTTTAATCCCAATCGCAAGCAAAATATGCCAACGAGGTCATTATGAAAACCAACACTGCAAAATCCACCCAAAAACCTCTTGCTGTTGATGTCCTCATCATCGGAGCTGGACCTTCAGGGCTTAGTACCTGCATCAAACTCAAAGAACAAGGCATTCACGATACAGTGATTTTGGACCTTGCCAATCGTATTGGTGGCACTTGGGCGCTAAATGACTACCCTGGACTGTTCTGCGATGTGCCGAGTGAGATGTACTCGTTGGGTTTCGCACCCAATCCAAATTGGAGCCGGACTTATGCGCCTCAAGCTGAAATTCAGCAGTATTTAGAAGATGTGGCGCACCAGTTCAATATTGTCGATCAAGTCAAATTAAACACCAAAGTGACGGATGCGCGCTGGGATTCAACCGCGCAGCGTTGGTTAATCAGCACGGCAGATCAGCTCTATAGCGCAAAATTCTTTGTACCGGCCACTGGCTTTATCGGCGAGGCCAAAATGCCAGAATTTCCGGGGCAGGACACTTTTGGTGGCACCATGTTTCACTCTGGCATGTGGAATCACGAGTACGATCTGACGGGTAAACGGGTCGCGGTAATTGGCTCAGGTGCCTCGGCAATCCAGTTCTTGCCGATGATTCAACCGCTGGTCAAAGAGCTGATCAGCTTTCAGCGCACGCCGTCTTGGGTGCTGCCTAAGCCAGACTTTGCGATGCCCAAGGTGATCAACAAACTGTTTAAATTCGCACCCACTTTGCAAAAGGCCGTTAGAGAGTCTGCGCTACTTAGCCTTGAGCCCTCACTGCCGATCTTTATGAATATCAACGTGCTGCGAGCAGCGACGCATCCGCTGGGGCTGCTCAATATCCGCCTTAATATTGCTGATCCGATCATGCGTGAAAAATTGACGCCAGATCATACACTTGGCTGTAAACGCCCCATGTTTTCCAACAGTTGGTATGGGGCTTTGGCTAAACCCAATGTCAACGTGCTATTTCAGGGGCTGGAGCGTATTACCGAAACTGGGGTAGTCGCTGAAGACGGTACAGAATATCCGGTCGATGCGATCATCTTTGGGACTGGCTATGCGGTGGCCGAGCCTGCGATCTATCGCATTATTAAGGGTGAAGATGGGCGCTCGCTCAGTGATACTTGGCAGGGTAATCCACGCGCATACATGGGCGTGTCTGTTCATGGCTTCCCCAATATGTTCATGATGCTTGGGCCAAACTCACAGAACACCGTAGGCTCAGTGATGTGGACGGCAGAGCAGCAATCGATCTATATCTCTAAAGCCATTAAAGCGATTCAAAACAATGCCACCAAGGTGGTGGATGTCAAAAAAGAAGTTCAGGACAAGTTCAATACTGACATCGACAAGCGCCTAAATCGGATGCCGGTTCGTGCTGACTTCTGTAAAAGTTATTATCTTGACGCTTCAGGTCGAAATCACATCATTTGGCCTGAGTATGGTTTCGTTATCAAACACAAGATGAGTCACTTCAAACCATCTGATTATGACGTGACTCCTTAGCACACTCAAAATCACACCGCAGGAAACTGAGCATGGATCACCCTATGTTTTGGTTTCCTGCGCCCTATAAATGTGCACTAAGCGGGCATCTTGCATGAGTCAAAACCGACCAAAGAAAACCAAGTGGGTGACCCATCTACAGCGTGTGCGCCATATACGCATCAACGCAATTGATCGCATATTTAACAGCCAGCAACTGGCTAAAGCGGGCAAAACACCCTATGACATTGTGCATACCAATGGAATAGTGAGTTTGCGCCATTATTTGTCCAAAGCACCTGCTGCGGATGCACTCAGACAACCTGATCGGTATCGCGTTCCACTGGTGATCGTGCCGCCGCTGGCCGTCAACATGCTGATTTATGACTTGTTTCCAGAGCGAAGCCTGGTTAGTTACCTAACTGCGCAGGGATTCAACGTCTATCTGATCGATTGGGGAGAGCCCAGTCTTAAGCAGACTGACTATGGCGTTAGTACTTATGTAGAACTGCTACTGCCTGAATTTATACAGCAAGTCCGCCGTCATAGCGGGGAGCAAGAGCTGTCACTGCATGGTTGGAGTTTGGGCGGTGCCTTTGCGCTGATCTACACCGCACTGTTTCAGGATCAACATATCCGTAATTTGGTTATTTTGGGCGCACCTATTGATACCCATCAATCTGGCTACACCGGTAAATTTTATCAACTGCTGCACCGCAGATCGTTGTGGGTAAGACGTCATACCAATATCAGGCTGCATCGTTTTCCCAGTCGTTTTTTTCATGTCAATGGGATCATCAATACGCTGGGCTTTAAACTGACCGATCCGATCGGCAATCTCTCTGGATATTGGGAGCTCCTCACCAAGCTTCATGATAGGGAATACGTCATTAATCACGCTACATCCAGCGCCTTTATTGACCATATGCTCGCTTATCCGGGCGGGGTGATGCGTGATGTCATCCTCAAATTCTGGATTGATAACGAGCTATCAACGGGGAGAATGCAACTGGGTGACCGCGTTGCTTATCTTTCAGATATCAACAGCGCACTCATCGCTTTCGGTGGATCAAAAGACAATATTGTCACGCAGAGTGCAGTCCAGCCCTTACTTGATCTCGTTGGAAGTACTGACAAAAACTTTGCACTCGTACCCGGTGGGCACATGGGGATTGTTTCGGGCAGCAAGGCACCCGAATCGGTTTGGAAAAAAACAGCAGAGTGGCTGAGTCAGCGCTCTCACTAAAAGCGAGTCAATGACTTGAACGATGCACTTTTGCTTTGTTGGTTGCTCTGCATCCACTTGAGCAGCTGCTGGTACCACCGCGATGTAGATCAGGATGACATTTATCGTTTTGGTGATTTGAAGGGGGATAATTCTGTGATCTCGAGCGTATCGCACTGCAACACAAGCCTAAAAGGGCTTAAAGCTGCAGATCAGACAGGAGGTCGGGTTTATGATGGAATTTGTGATTGAAGATTCGATCCGGCTGACTTATCTACGCAAAAGTTGAAGCTCCCAGCTGGGGTTGACGCTGATAACTGCAACTTTCTTTGGCGCACTTTTAAACTTCCAACCTCGAAACTGCTTAACTTTGTGCCAACCTTGAAAGAGTCACTAAATGATCGTATCTATGTTTGATCATCGTTTGATCATATGGCGACTTAATCGTGCAGGCCATTGAGATCCTAAATACTTGAGGTGATAAATGATCACTTCGGCTGAACTAAGTTATTTTTACCTTTTTCTTCGATTGTCTTATCCCGCCAATTATTCAACCGTCACACTTTTTGCCAAATTTCGTGGCTGATCCACATCGGTGCCTTTGATTAGTGCCACGTGATATGACAGTAGCTGCACCGGGAGGGCAAATAGGATCGGCGCGGTCAGCGGATCAACCGCTTCAAGTGCAACTTTTTGCGTGCCGTCATCGAGTGTGATCTGACAGCGCTTATCACTGAACACAAACACTTGTCCGCCGCGTGCTCGAACCTCTTGGATGTTGGCCTTAAGTTTACCTATCATCTCATCAAACGGAGCCAAAACAATCACCGGCATACGGTGGTCCACCAGCGCCAGCGGCCCGTGCTTGAGCTCGCCTGCCGCATAACCCTCGGCATGGATATAGGAGATTTCTTTGAGCTTGAGCGCGCCCTCTAGGGCAATTGGGTAGAGCGATCCACGCCCCAAAAACAGACTGTGATTGTAGTGTTCAAACTGCTCACTCATCACCGCGATAGATTCTTCCAGCGCCAGCACCGCGCGCATCTGATCGGGCAGAGCGATCAGCAGCTGCAGCTTGTCACCGATGGCCGCTTCACTCATCGTACGCTGAACTTCGCCTATCTTGAGCGTCAGTAGCAGCAGTGCTGTGAGCTGCGCGGTAAATGCCTTGGTGGAGGCAACCCCGATCTCGGGTCCGGCGTCAGTTAAGAGGGTAAGGTCGGTTTCGCGCACCATGGAGGACGTGGCGACATTGCACACCGTCATGGTGGTTAACCCCTGGGGTTTTTCAGCCTGCAGGGCGCGAAGCGCTGCCAGCGTATCAGCAGTTTCACCCGACTGAGACACGCAAACGAGCAGGGTGTTTTTCGGGGTCACTGTTTTGCGGTACCTGAACTCGCTGGCGATCTCAACCGAGCAGGGTAGTCCCAGCAAATCCTCGATCCAGTAACGTGCGGTGAGGCCAGCAAAAAAACTGGTGCCGCAAGCCAAGATCTGCACATGTTCGATACTGGAGAAGAGTTTGCTTCCAGCGATCAAAAACTGAGGATTGAGCTTGGTGCCATCTAGTGCTTGAGCCAGCGTGCGCAAAGTACTGAGCGGCTGCTCATGAATCTCTTTGTGCATGAAGTGCTTGTAGTCGCCTTTGTCGGCATGGTTGGCACTGACATCCAGCTCACTGACGCTGCGCTGAACGGGCTCTTGTCCAGCAAACACTTCAACGGCGCCTAAGGTAACCTTGGCAACATCACCTTCTTCTAAAAACATAAAGCGGTTGGTGACGCGGATCAGTGCCAGCTGATCGGAAGCCACAAAGTTCTCACCAATCCCCAGACCAATCACCAGCGGCGAGCCCAAGCGCGCAGCGATCAAGGTACCAGGCTCTTGCTCGCTCATGACGGCTAGCGCAAAAGCGCCTTTTAGGCGAGGCAGGATCGAGCGCACCGCATCCAGCAGATTGGCTGAATCTTTGAGCGCGTGTTCAATTAGATGAGCAACCACCTCAGTGTCGGTATCTGAGCTAAACACATAACCTAGGTCGGTCAGTTCAGCTTTAAGTGGCTCAAAATTTTCTATGATCCCGTTATGCACTACAGCTACGGAGCCTGAGGTATGCGGGTGGGCATTTTTGACCGCAGGCTCACCGTGAGTGGCCCAGCGCGTGTGCGCGATCCCCGCGTGACCACTGACCGGGTTGGTTTGCACCTCATCGACCAGTGCACTGACCTTACCCACTGCGCGGCGGCGACTGAGCTGCGTGCCCTCAAGCACCGCTAGCCCGGCTGAGTCATAACCTCGGTATTCTAGACGACGTAGCCCCTCCAGCAGGATCGGGGTGATGCTACGTTCGGTCACGCCGCCAACAATACCGCACATGGCTTATCTCTCCTCGGGCTTGTTTTCGGTCGGGTGCTCTGGCGTATCGACGCGCTCGCCTTCGCTTGGTTTAGTTTCGGTGGGCTTGGCTTCTATAGGGTCAGCTTCGGTTGGCGCATCCGGCGCAATATCACTTTGTAGTAAGTCAAAAGCAGAGAGCTGCTCGGTTTTGGCTGGGCGCTTAAAGTTTGTCACAATCACTTGTTTCGCGCGTCCGACAGCCAGTACCCCGGGCTCAACCGATTTGGTGATGACTGAGCCTGCGCCTACTGTGGCATCTACACCGATGGTGACGGGCGCCACCAAAGATGAGTTCGACCCAATAAACGCGCCATCTTCGATCCGGGTGTCAAACTTGTTGACCCCGTCATAGTTGCAGGTGATGGTTCCGGCGCCGATGTTCACGTTTTCACCGATCACCGCGTCACCTAGGTAGCTTAAGTGGCTGGCTTTGGAGCCTGCGCCCAGGGTGGTTTTTTTGGTTTCCACAAAGTTTCCGACCTTGGTGTTCGCCTCTAAGCGCGTCCCGGCTCGCAGGTGGGCAAATGGCCCCACTTGAGCGTTTGGTCCCACCACAGAGTCCTCAATCACGCTATAGGCCTTAATGTGTGCTCCGGCATGCAAGTAGACGTTGCGTAGCACAGCGCCAGTCTCCACGATCACGTCGTCCTCTAAGGTGCAGTCGCCCTCAAAGGTGACGCAAGTATCGATAAACACGTCTTGGCCGCAAGCTAGGTGACCGCGGATCTGCAGGCGATCAGGGTCGGCTAACTGCACCCCTTGCCTGAGGAGCTCCTGAGCCATATACCGTTGCCATTTGTTTTCAAGTCTTGCCAGCTGAACCCGGTCGTTTACCCCATCGGTTTCAAATCGCAAGATCGGGTCAACCGCTTTGATCTCGGCGCCTTCTTTTGAAGCCAGTGCGACGATATCGGTTAGGTAGTATTCACCTTGCGCGTTGTCGTTGTTGAGTTTGGGCAGTAGCAAGTGAAGCAGGGCGTTGTCGACGCAGTAGATCCCCGTGTTGACTTCCTTGATGTGGCGCTGGTACTCGTTAGCGTCTTTTTCCTCGACGATGGCGCTAATCTTGCCATTTTCATCACGGATGATTCGCCCAAGGCCCTTGGGGTCATCCGCATGGATGGTGATCATGGACAAGTTGCGGCGCTCGTTGTTGAGGCTAGATGAGTGCAGTTTTTTCAAGGTTTTGGCTTGGATCAGCGGCACGTCCCCGTACAGGATGATCGACTGACCTGACTGAGGGATCTGTTTTAGGGCGCACTTCACCGCGTCACCGGTGCCTTGCTGACTTTGCTGCTCAACCCAGGTAATATCGTGATCGCGGATTGAGCTGATGACCTCCTCGCCCTGAAAACCATGCACCACGATGATCTTTTGCGCCTCAATCGCCCGAGCTGTGGAGATCACATGACGAAGCAATGTTTGGCCGCTGAGCTTTTGCAGCACCTTTGAGTATTTTGAGCGCATCCGGGTTCCGCGTCCGGCGGCGAGCACGACAACAGTGATACTCATGCGATTGCTCCTAAGCCTATCATTATCGCGCATAATACCAGTGCGGCGAACACCCCTGCCACTATGTCATCAATCATGATCCCCAAACCGCCCTCCACTCGGGCGTCTAGCCAGCTGATGGGCCAAGGTTTGATCACATCGAAAAACCGGAACAAGCCAAAAGATAGTAAGACCCACAAAAATGTCGCCGCATCAAACCCCTCACCATGAACCGCCACAATCGGCAGCAAACTGATCGCTTGACCCGCCCACTCATCGAAGACGATCCGGCCGTCATCGTGTACGCCCATGTGTTTGGCGGTGCGCCCGCAGATTGGCACGCCAACCACGCAAAGTAGCAAGCAGAGCAGCAGCGAGCCGCCGAGCCCCAACCAAATCATGAGCGGGAAAAAAAGCAGGGCGACTAGTGAGCCTGCAGTTCCAGGCGCCTTGGGGGCCAGCCCGCTGCCAAGGCCCAGCCCCAGTGCGACAGTGATTTTGGTGGACAATTGGGTGCTCAAGATTGTTGCTCCGGTTTGAAGTGATCAAAACCCCAGTCTGCTGGATTTGGCAGCGAGTACTCACAAGCGTGTAGCGTAGCAGTGATTTGCCAAGGTTTAGCGGTTAGCTTGGCATGCAGCGGATCAGGCTGCGCTTGAGCCATACTCCCACCATCGACAGAATTGATCGGTGGTTGAGCTTGCGTGCCTGATTGGGCCTTAAGCGTTATCTCACCGATATCGGTGAGGGCAACCCCGGTCTGCTGGCTGAGTATTGAGAGGTCCACAAGATTGGGATCATAACCAATCAGCAGCTCATAGTCTTCACCGCCGGTGAGCATCAGCGCTATCTGGGTCTGCGCCTCAAGCCCGCGTATTGACTCATGGGCGGGTAAGCAATCAAGCTCAAGACCAGCGCACAGCGTTTGGTTACTCAGCCCCAACTGATCGCAGCTTTGTTCAAGCAGGTGGCTCAAGTCTTGAAGCAACCCATCTGAGATATCGATACAGGAGATAGAGGAGCCGGCTTGCTGCTGCCTGCCAAGCGCGAGCCCTAAACTCACGCGAGGGGTTGGCTGATTGAGGGCATTTGGCTGGGTAAGCTCTTGGTTTTTAAGTGCCAGTGCTGGGCCGCCAAGCGAGCCGCTCACCGCTAGACGCATGCCGGGCTTGAGACTTGAGCGCTTCAGCGGCGACGCACACTCACCTAGCGCGGTGATGGTGATGCTGATCTGAGGGGAGCGCGTAGTGTCGCCGCCGATCAGCCGGACACCAAACTCGTTTGCGCAGCGCTTAAGACCGCGAGCAAAACCACTCAGCCAAGCGTCCTGATCAAAGTGTTTTGAGTTGCCGGGCAGACCGATCGCGAGCAAAAACAGGGTCGGAGATGCGCCCATGGCAGCAAGGTCTGATAGGTTCACCGCTAGCGATTTATAACCGATTAGCTCGCTTGAGGTATCGAGCACAAAGTGGGTGTCCTCAATCAGGCTGTCGGTGCAGATCGCCTGGACCGCGCTGCTTTTGATTAGTGCCGCGTCATCACCGATGCCCAATAATAGTTGGGTGGTGCTGGGGTCTTGTTGATTGGACTGATTCTTAGGCTGCCTATGGGTGCTGTCCGTCGGGGTGTCGTCACCCAGCGGCGTCGTATCACTGTCTGTCAGATGGACAGCTGAGCCAGTGGTATCAGAGTCAACAGCGCCGCTGTTCCAATCGAAACAGCGGCGGATCAACTCAAACTCACCCAAACTCAGTCTGCTTCGGGTTTGGGTTTAGATTTGGCGGCAGGCTTAGTGGTGGTTTTGGCTGGTGTTTTTGCTCTGGGCTTGGCAGCTGCTTTAGGTTTATCGGTGGCTTTAGGCTTGGCAGCAACTTTCTTTTCAGTTTTCTTGGCAGGCTTGGCTTTTGCTTTGGTTGCAGGCTGGGCCTCCGACTCGATCTCGCTTGGGTTATGACTTGGTTCAACCTCAACTTGAGTTTCAATTTCAGCTTGAGTATCCGCACCAGGATTGGCTGCAAGCTCAGTACTGACTGATTCGGCTTCTGGCTGATCAATGGCAGTGCTTTGATCTACAGTATCTACTTTATCTGCTGAGCTCGGAGCATTGGTACTATGCGCCTCAGTAGACTCAGTTTCTTGAATTGGCGTCTTTGCTGGCTCAGGTGTTGATGCGGCTAGCTGATCCGCCGTTTCGTTTGAAACTTGAGATGTCGGCTCAGCAGTTGCCTCATCCACACGCTTGCGGCCAAGTCTTACTTGAGATGAAGCGGGTTTAGAAGCGGTAGACTCATCGGTTTTGCCGCTAGATATGCCGGTGCGCTCAAGCGACTTTTTCACTCTAGGAGCTTTGGGTGTGTAGGGTTTTTTGGGTTTGCGGATACCTTGGTTTTCAAGCTCTGTGACTTCTAAGGTGCGTAATTGACTCGCTAGCTTGTCCATCACTGCGTTGATGAAGCGGTAACCTTGGTCGGATCCAAAGTGTTCGTTTAGCTGAATCGCTTCATCGATCACTACTTTAAAGGGGATCTCGAGGCGGTATTTGAGCTCAAACACCCCAATACGCAACACCGCCAGCTCGATCTTGGTGATCATGGCGATGGGCCTATCAATCGCTGATTCAATCAGCGCGTCAATCTGCTCTACTTGAGTGGTTATCTGGGTGAGCAGTTCGTGATAGTAGCCCAAGTGAACCGTGTGCATGGCGTTATCGCTACGGGTCTTGGCCTCAATCTCGTTGATCGGCAGATCAGTCAAACTCCAGCTGTACAGGCCTTGCAAAGCAAAGCGCCGCGCCTTACGGATCGCGGTGAAACTGGTTTTGTAGTGGGTTTCAGAGGACTCGATGCCCTCTCGGTCTGAACTTGGATTCAGCGCACCCTTATCGGCATCGGTCATTAGATTTGCTCGAGCAAAGAGACCATCTCAAGCGCGGTCATGGCCGCGTCACACCCCTTGTTGCCCGCTTTGGTGCCAGCGCGCTCAATCGCCTGCTCAATCGTATCGGTGGTCAGTACGCCAAAGATCACTGGCTTGCCAGATGACATTTGCAGGTTGCCCAAAGACTTAGCGCACTCGCCAGCCACATAATCAAAGTGAGGGGTTGATCCGCGAATCACGGCGCCCAGCACGATCACTGCGTCAAAGTCTTTTTCGGCCAGTTTTTTTGCAACCAGTGGAAGCTCCCAAGCACCTGGTACATGCACCACAGTGATATTGTCATCAGAGATGCCGTGACGCTTAAGCACGTCAACCGCGCCTGCGCACAGGGGATCCACCACAAAGCTGTTGAAGCGACCCACCACGATCGCGTAGCGACCTTTAGCCTGATTAAGCATTCCGGCGATTTGTTTCATGGGGCATCCTCAAAGTTAAACAGTTGGTTGGCTCAGGGCATAAACCTGCAGCGAGGTGCATTATACGGGGCTTATGGTTTTTATCCAAACGAAACCCATACAAATGCCCACGCTGGATACCTCACGTGAGGCGTCAAGTGTGGGCATTTACATGGCTTAGTTGGCGCTCACGTACTCAGTCACGTTCAGATCAAAGCCAGAGAGGGCGTTGAACTTGATCGGGGAGGAGAGCAGGCGCATGTCGCGCACGCCCAGATCGCGCAGGATCTGCGCGCCCACACCGATGGAGCGATAAGGTTTTTTCTTAAGTGCGGTGGCGGTGCGCTTCTGATTCATGTCTTCCAGGGCCTCGCCCAAGTCGACCTTTTCAGGCTCCCCGATCCACAAAAGCACCCCGCGATCCGTTTCCGCGATGGTTTTTAGCGCTTGAGTCACCGACCAGCCGCCCATGCCGTGGCCGCTGGTGGCTGCAAACAGATCGCGCATGGGGTTAAAACCGTGCACGCGCACCGTGGTTTCCCCGAGACTCGGATCGCCCTTGACCAGCGCTAAGTGGGTGTCTTGTGAGCCCAGCTCGCGGTAGGTGTGTAGTTCAAACTCGCCAAATTCGGTTTGCAGGGTTTGGGTAGCGGTGCGCTCAACCGTCTGTTCGTTCTCGATCCGGTAGTGGATCAGATCGGCGATCGAGCCGATTTTCAGGTTGTGATCCTGAGCAAACTCAATCAGATCGTCACGGCGCGCCATGGTGCCGTCGCTCTTTATGATCTCTACGATCACCGCAGCTGGCTCAAGTCCTGCCAGACGCGCCAAATCACAGCCAGCTTCGGTGTGTCCGGCGCGGTGCAGCACGCCGCCGTCTTGCGCCATGAGCGGAAAGATATGCCCTGGTTGCACGATATCGGTCGGTTTTGCATGTGAAGAAACGGCCGCTTGCACCGTGAGTGCGCGATCAGCTGCCGAGATCCCGGTAGTGACTCCGCGCGCCGCCTCAATCGATAAGGTAAAGTTGGTTGAGAACTGCGCGCCGTTGCTCGTCACCATGAGCGGCAACTCCAACTGCTCACAGCGAGCGCGGCTGAGGGTCAAACACACTAAGCCGCGCGCGTGAGTGATCATGAAGTTGATGTCTTCGGCGCGCACGTGAGTCGCGGCCATGACCAGATCGCCTTCGTTTTCGCGATCTTCATCGTCCATCAAGATCACCATCTTGCCTTGACGGATATCCTCAACGATTTCATGCGTCGTGTTAAAAGCCATGCGCCGCTCACCCTTATCTATTTGGGTGCATTTTACCCACAAAATGAACCCGCTGCCTGAACTAGCCGCGTAAGTTTGGTTGAGCGCCTGTCACCGTGCTGGGTATTTGGGGATTTTATCTGGAAAAACTTATTGGCACAGAAAGAGGCAAGGCAATCAAAAGCCGGACTTGATCTTGTCTAGCCAGGCTTGGCTGGCCTGCTCTTTGGGGTTGTCGGCTGCTTCATAAAACTGCTGGCCGATCAACTCGTCCGGCAGGTGTTCTTGGGGCGCGTAGTGGTTAGGGTAGTCGTGCGCGTATTGATAGCCCTTGCCGTAACCCTCAGACTTCATGAGGCTGGTGACCCCGTTACGCAGGTGAAGCGGCACGGCATATTGATGCTTGGCAGCTAGCGCCATCGCGGCATTGATCGCTTTATAGGTCGAGTTACTTTTGGGAGAGGTAGCGAGGTACACGCACACCTGCCCCAAGATGATCCGCGCTTCCGGCATGCCGATCTGCTGGACGGATCTGAGCGCGGCGTCAGCCAAAAGCAGCGCGTTGGGGTTGGCGTTACCTATATCCTCGCTTGCCAGGATCACCAATCTGCGTGCGATAAAAGCGGCGTCTTCTCCTGCGACCAGCATGAGCGCCATCCAGTACAGCGCCGCGTCAGGATCTGAGCCCCGCACCGATTTGATCATGGCTGAGATCGTATCGTAGTGACCCTCACCGGTTTTGTCATAGCGCACCAGTGCCTCTTGCGCGATGCTTGCGATCTGCTCATCATCTATCAAGATATTGCTGTCTTGTCCCGCTTGAGCAGCCACCACCATCTCAAGCAAGTTGAGCGCTTTACGGGCGTCTGAGCTCGCCAGTTGAGTGAGTAGCTTAAGTGAAACTACCTCGATAGTTAAGCTGCTTAAAGTCGTATCGACCTCGATCGCCCGAAGGATCACCGCCTCGATCTCCTCATCGCTCAGCGGCTTTAAGCGGTAAATCTGACAGCGAGACAGTAGGGCGTTGTTAACACTAAACGAGGGGTTTTCCGTGGTCGCCCCGATCAGGGTGATTTGTCCGGTTTCAACCGCGTGAAGCAGTGCGTCTTGCTGGGCCTTGTTGAAGCGGTGGATCTCATCGATAAACACCACAGGCGCCCCTAAGAGCCCATCGACGCCAGCATCCAGCACTTCGCGCAGCTGTTTGACCCCGGTGTTGATCGCCGAGAGCGCATGAAATGTCCGCTTTGACGCTTCAGCGAGCAGTCGAGCCAAAGTGGTTTTGCCGATCCCTGCTTCACCGTGCAGGATCAAGGAGGGCAACTTACCGCTTGCGATCAGCTGGCTAAGGGGGGCATTTGGCCCTAGTAAGTGCGTCTGCCCGATCACCTGATCAATCGAGGTAGGGCGCACGCGCTCAGCCAGCGGGATGTTGGTTTGAGGCAGGGTTTTTAGGGTGGGTTTTTGCATGAGCCAAGAGTGCCAAAGCTTAAGGGTTGGCACAAGACGCTTAGGGTAAAAGTCGTTTTCAAGCATCGCTCTAATTTGAATAGTCGCCACTGTCCTGAAGTGCTGTCTTGATTTTCTGATCCAAGGTCGGTATCAGCAGGTCTGCACCCTGTCCTGATAAGTGCCCATAATCAAAATACAAAGGTTTTTCATCTTTGGATACTAGACACTCTATCGAATTAGTTTGGGAGCATAAATAATCTGAGGGGTCTAATCTTAAAAAGGACCTAAATTCAAATTTATCATCAAATAGCCGATTGATGTTTTTAGCGCTATTATCTGTCTTATATGAAAAATTCTTCCAATTTTTATTTTTTAAATTCAAAGATTGAAGCTTATGAGGAACATCCCAAGGCATAACTGGAACCTGTCGAACTAAAATGACCCGTTTACCTGCGTCTTCGTAAGCAATGATTTCATCTTTAATTGATTGATAGTTACTATCACTTAAGTCACAAAATTTATCTGGATTATTCTTATCTGGACATAAAAAATATAATTTCCAATTTGCACCGATAATTACTGTTTTTATGTTGGGATTGTTTAAGATATGTTTTTTCATTTTTATGCGAAATTCTTGACAATCCTTAGTCTTTTGGATTGTAGACTCAGCAAATGGAAGGCAAACATTCCATAAAAAAGGTTGTACTCTGTAATTTTGCTCTACCAAGGGGCTCTGCTTTAAGAACTCCGTAAGACGCCAAAACATCTCTTTTCCGTGACTATCTCCAAGGTAAGCTGCTATCGGTAGCGACTGATCTTCAGGCCCGTACAAGCAGTAATCATCAAAGCTAGCGGGCATTCTATTTCCACATGTATCTCTTAGTGGACTTATATCTTGCTGCGCCAAGGCCAGAGATTGGTTCGCGGAACTGAAGCGAGATGGCAAGCCCTTGGTTACATGTAGTAGTAGACCGACAACGATAAATATCGCACTACCTGCCGCAGCAAGTTTAAAGATTTGCGCTTGATCTAGTTTTTTATGGTCTCTGAAGGGCGCCTCTACGTATTTCCATGTTATCCAAGCGAGTAATAGGGTTAAAAGAATTAAAACAAACCAGCCGAATATTGAAATTTCAATAAAATATAATCGAGCAAATACAAAAACTGGTTGGTGCCAGAGATAGGCGCTATAACTGATCAGTCCAATAAGAACTAAAATCTGATTAGATAACAACTTGTAAACCCAAGTTCCTGGAACAGCAAATAAGATAATACCAACTGAACCCAAAACAGCGAATAGGGTTAAAAAACTTGGATTAGGTGTTGTTTCACTAAAAAGTATGTAGGAAAGTAAGATTGAAAAAAAACTGAGGATAGATATGACTTGTGATCTGACAATATAGGTTGAGGATAGTGAACCCCTTTGTACTTTCCAACAAGCAGCAAGCGATCCAGCTAAGAGCTCCCAGGCTCTACTGAGTGGCGAAAAAAAATTAAAGACAGGGTAATTAACTGCGCCATATTGAGCTAGGAGCAAACTTGATACAAACAACGCGCCGATGACAGTAACAATCCTTTGTCTTGTCGTGCGCGCTAGAAGAAACAATAACCAAGGGAATAAAATATAAAATTGCTCTTCAACACTTAATGACCAAGTGTGAAGTAAAGGTTTAAATTTACTTCCTGTATCAAAGTAATTTGCCTCACCTGAAAAATAAAAGTTTGATAAAAAGATATTTGATGCGAAAACACTTTGACCAAATTTTTTAAGATCTTCAGGAAGCATTATCAATAAGGCAGCTAGAGTACTGATTGCAAGTATCAAAAAAAGAGCTGGGAGAATCCTTCGGGCACGTCGTTCGTAAAATCTGGTGATTGAAAAAGTACCCTGATCAATCTCGCGAAGCAATATTCCAGTAATTAAAAAACCACTGATAACAAAAAATACATCGACACCTAAAAAGCCACCAGAGAAAAAAGAAAAACCGGCATGAGCGAAGATAACAGGCAGTACTGCTAGAGCTCTTAGTCCGTCTATTTCGGGTCTGTACTGCTTGGTTCTTGGTGATTTGGCGGCATTAAAGGGCATAATTTCTGCAGTATTTTTGTAAGATGTCCGTTACAATTGTACCAACCTTAGTCGATGATAGTTTTGATTTTAATCAAATTCTTTAGTGTTTTAGAAGGAGCTGACTGTACTTGTCACTCTTGATTATTAAATACTCGTGTTAACTTTTTATGCCTTTAAGGTTTTATAAAAATTTATGCAGCGATTCATAGCACCCCGAAGTTGCCGTAAGCTGACTGCTGCTGAGCAGGCCCTTGCGCGCTCGATTTTTGGCGATGCGCTCAAGCTTGAGACAACCAAGTTATGTGAGCACCCACTGGTACTCAAAGGCTACGCGGTCAGCCCCAACGGATCGGTGTATTTTCATCCTGGTGAGTTGCCCACTGATTTTGGAGATGAGTCCTTGGGTCGTCAGGCGTGGTTGATTCACGAGTTGACCCATGTTTGGCAGGTGCAGCAGGGCTCCAGAGTATTTGTTCGGGCGCTGTTTGACCGGCGCTATGACTATGAGCTTAAAACCGCTAAGCCCTTTTCTTTGTTTGGTGTTGAGCAGCAGGCGCGCATGGTTGAGGATTTGTTTTTGCGCCGCGCTCGTGGTCTTGAGTGCACGCTGCTTGCGCGCTGTATCCCGTTTGATTTGGGCAGCAGCGATGATAAAAGCTGGCCGGTTTGAGTGATAACTGCTTGCCGGCTTAACTGCGAAAGTTGGCATTATAATTGAGCAAAATGACCCCTAACTACAGATTAATACAGGTTATGCGCCCCAGATAAATTATAATCACCGCCAAAATTATCCAAATTGATTGTCATGCCGACTGACCGGACCCTCAAAACCCTATTGATCACAGCTGCGCTCAGCCTTGGGCTTAGCGCTTGTTCTGCGCCAGTTTCTTATTGGGTTCAGGCACCGGATGCTTACGGCAATCAAATCGGTTATGAGCTACGCCAGATCGCAGATGAGTTTAAGGCTGAGTTTATCGAGCGTCGCCTAGAAGAGCAGCAGGTACTTGAAGATCAGGACATGGATGAGCTGAGCCAGAGTTTAGGGCTAGATTATGAGCGCGCCGTGCGCACGCTGTACTCAGGTAGCATGAGTAACGAGGAGGGTTTGGCTGACGTGCTTTCTTTGGTGGGCTATGCCCCTGGGTTGTTTCGCGCCAAGCCTTTTGAAAATCAACTCAAACTTCGTTCAAAATCACTGTATAACCTTCACATCGACATGCAGATCCATAAAGCTTTTTGCAGCGCTGACGCCGATGTTTATGAGTCTTGAGATTGAATTCAAGGCATAAAAAAACCCGCCAATTGGCGGGTTTTTTTTGAGGTGATCGATTAACGATCAGCGATCTCAATAAAGTTACGCTCGTCGTAGCCTTTATATAGCTGGCGAGGACGACCAATTTTGTACGGCTCTGAGTGCATCTCGAGCCAGTGGCTGATCCAGCCAACGGTGCGAGCCAAGGCAAAGATCACGGTGAACATGCTGGTCGGGATACCGATTGCTTTTAAGATGATGCCTGAGTAAAAGTCGACGTTCGGGTAAAGGTTGCGCTTCACAAAGTACTCATCGTTCAGGGCGATCTTTTCAAGCTCCATCGCCAGCTCAAGTTGAGGATCGTTGATGCCCAGAGCAGCCAGTACTTCATCGCAGGTTTCTTTCATCACTTTGGCGCGTGGATCAAAGTTTTTATAGACGCGGTGACCAAAGCCCATGAGTTTGACTTCTTTTTTCTTAACCCGCTCCATGAACTCAGCAACGTTGTCTTTGTGACCGATCTCATCGAGCATCACCAAAACTGCTTCGTTAGCGCCGCCGTGTGCGGGTCCCCAAAGCGCTGCAATACCCGCTGCGATACAAGCGTAAGGGTTTGCGCCGGTAGAACCTGCCAAGCGCACAGTAGAAGTTGATGCGTTTTGTTCGTGATCCGCATGCAAGGTAAAGATCTTGTCCATAGCTTTGGCTAGGATCGGATTGACCTTATAGTTTTGATCAGCTGGCGTTGAGAACATCATGTAGAGGAAGTTTTCCGCGTAATCCAGATCGTTGTTAGGCTGGATAAACGGGTGACCAATTGAGTACTTGTAGCACATGGCGGCGATCGTTGGCATTTTGGCAACCAAGCGGATCGCGGTGATCTCTTGATGATCGGCGTTTGAGACGTCCATGCCATCGTGATAGAACGCAGAGAGCGCCCCAACCACACCGCACATCACCGCCATCGGGTGAGCGTCACGGCGGAATCCGTCGTAAAAGCGGCGCAGTTGTTCGTGGATCATGGTGTGATTGCGCACTTTAGAGTCAAAGTCTTGTTTTTGCTCTTTAGTAGGCAACTCGCCGTGAATCAGTGCGTAACAAACTTCTAAGTAGTCAGCTTTTTCAGCCAGCTGATCAATCGGATAACCGCGGTGCAGCAGCTGCCCTTTGTCGCCGTCGATGTAAGTAATCTTTGACTCAACCGGTGCCGTGACTTTAAAACCTGGATCGTAAGTGAAGTACCCTTGAGCTTGGACTCCTTCTACGTTGATGACTGGGTAGCCCAAAGTGCCTTCATAGATCGGTAGTTCAATGGTGGTGCCATTTAACTCTAGTTTTGCTGTCTTATCTGACATGGTTATCTCCGAGTGAGGGGCCGTAAAAGTGACCATAAAACGAAACGTCCAGCGAACTGAGCCGGACGATAAACGTGCCTAGCATAACAAACATCGATCTCAAGCAACAGATTATTTACTGGACTGAGCCTATACCTATCAAGCCCTGTAGCCAAATTTGGTGCACCGCATCGGTTAAATTGCACGGGTATGGAGATAGTGCTGCACCAAAAAGACTCATGACAAAGTCGCGTCAGCAAAATGCCAGCAACGACAGATCGGATCAAAGGCAACTCCCTGTTTTTCTGACCTAACGAGCAGAGTTGGTTTGAGTCTTGCTTGCCAAACTGGCCATGAAAACTGAGGGCGGCAAATTTAGCACTGGGCAAGCGTTGGTAAGCGATTCACTTGGCACCCAAAGCGGGTTAATAAAGGGCTCAAGTGCAAAAATCGAACGCATGCGTCACTATGCTCAAACCTCATGCCTGATATTTCTGGTATTATTTGCTGGAATTTTTAAACCGATTTACCGCTTAGTACGGTCTCGGTCACCACTCTTTCCATTTGACTATAACCAATTAGGATACCGCCGTGAAAAGCAAACGTCCCATCGATCTGCCTTTGTCTCAAGTTATCAAGGTCAACTCCAAATCACCGATCGCGATCGCATCCATCCTGCACCGGATTTCAGGGATCATCATATTTTTGTTGATACCACTGTTGCTCTGGATGAGCCAAGCGTCACTGACAAGCCAAGAAAGCTTCGATAAGCTGGCCGCTTGCTTTGCTGATTCAGTGTTGCTTGCTTTGGCGGTCTGGGTGGTGGTGGCTGCTTTGCTTTATCACTTTGTGATGGGTGTTAAGCACATGCTGGCTGATCTGGGTTGGTTTGAAGAAACCGACAGTGGTCGTCTGGCAGCCTGGGTAACTCTTGCGATCGCGGGCGTGCTGATCGTGTGGTCATTTTTCTGGATTGTGGTCTGAGGATTAAAAGATGAGTATGAAAACTGGAACAGCAGCAGTGAAAAGTGGAACGGGTCTGACCGGATCAGGTCTGCGCGATTGGATCGTACAACGCGTGAGCGCAGTGATCTTGGCAGTCTACTTGGTGGTGATCTTGGGCTGGGTTCTCATGAACGCGCCGCTTGAGTTCACATCGTGGCAAGGCTTTATGCTCTCAGCCCCGATGAAGGTACTCAACTTGCTCGCCCTCTTGGCACTGGTTGCACACGCTTGGGTTGGTATGTGGACTGTGTTTACCGATTACATCACCAAAGGAAGTATGGGTGCGGTTGCTAACCCCGTGCGTATGGTGCTGCAAACGCTGACCATCGTTGGTCTGATCGCCTACTTGCTCTGGGGCATCTTGATTTTTTGGGCATAACTGATTAAAGGATAAGTATTGTGGAATCAAACGATAAGATTCATAACATCAAACGCCTGAATTTCGACGCTGTGATTGTAGGCGGCGGCGGATCAGGTATGCGCGCTTCACTTCAGCTGGCTCAAGCCGGTATGAAAGTTGCGGTCATCTCTAAAGTGTTCCCAACACGCTCGCACACCGTAGCTGCTCAGGGCGGTATTGGTGCCTCACTTGGCAATATGTCAGAGGATAACTGGCACTATCACTTTTACGACACCATCAAGGGGTCGGACTGGTTGGGTGATCAGGACGCGATTGAATACATGTGCCGTGAGGCACCTAAAGTGGTCTATGAGCTTGAGCACATGGGCATGCCTTTTGACCGTAACGAAGACGGCACGATTTATCAGCGCCCCTTTGGTGGTCACACCTCTAACTACGGTGAAAAAGCAGTTCAGCGCGCCTGTGCTGCGGCTGACCGTACTGGTCACGCGCTGCTCCACACGCTGTACCAGAAAAACCTAGAAGCGGGCACTGAGTTCTTTGTTGAGTGGATCGCGCTCGATCTCATCCGTGATGAAAATGGCGTGATTTGGGGTGTGACAGCGCTTGAGCAAGAAACCGGTACCATTGCGGTTTTCCAAGCTAAGACCACGGTGCTGGCAACTGGCGGTGCGGGGCGTATCTATGCTGCTTCAACGAACGCTTACATCAACACCGGTGACGGTATGGGTATGGCGGTTCGCGCCGGTATCCCGCTGCAGGACATGGAGTTTTGGCAGTTTCACCCAACCGGTGTTGCCGGAGCGGGCGTCCTCTTAACTGAGGGTTGCCGCGGCGAAGGCGCAGTACTTCGTAACAAAGATGGTGAAGCCTTTATGGAGCGCTATGCTCCAAACTTAAAAGATCTGGCGCCGCGTGACTTTGTTTCGCGCTCTATGGACCAAGAGATTAAAGAAGGGCGCGGCTGTGGACCCAAAGGTGATTATATCCATATGGATCTGACTCACTTAGGCACCGAGACGATCATGAAACGCATCCCGTCGGTTTATGAGATTGGGCGCAAGTTTGCCAACGTGGACATCACCAAAGAGCCAATCCCGGTTATCCCGACGATTCACTACCAGATGGGCGGCATCCCGACCAACATCCATGGTCAAGTGGTGGTCCCTGAAGGCGATGAGCCAAACAAAATCATTCAAGGCCTGTACGCGATTGGTGAGTGCTCTTGCGTGAGTGTGCACGGCGCCAACCGCCTAGGCACTAACTCGCTTCTTGACTTAGTGGTATTTGGCCGTGCAGCGGGCAATCATATCGTTGACAACCACTACTCGCATGAGACTGCTGGCTACCGCGCTTTGCCGCCAACCATCCTTGATGCGACTATGAAACGAGTTGATAAACTGCAGAACTCGACTCAAGGCTACAACGCTCAAGACGTGGCTGATGAGATCCGCAACCTCATGCAATTCCATGCTGGCGTATTCCGCAAGCAAAGCGTTATGGATGAAGGGGTTGAGAAGCTACTGGCGATGGAGGAGAAGGTTAAAAATATCCACTTAACTGACAAATCCCAAGTGTTTAACACCGCCCGTATTGAAGCTTTAGAAGTTGAAAACTTATACGAAGTGGCGAAAGCGACCATGATATCTGCGGCTTCTCGCCACGAATGTCGCGGTGCTCACTCAGTGGTTGACTATGAGCGCGATGAAGATGATCCAATCGCACCAGCCGGCCGCAACGATGTTGAGTGGATGAAGCACACCCTTTGGTACTCTGAGGGCAACAAGATCACCTATAAGCCGGTTCGTAAGAGCCCGCTGACGGTTGATTATGTTGAGCCTAAGGTTCGTACCTTCTGAGTTTAACTCGGTGACATTTAACTAATTTGGATCGATGCGGCCAAGAGTGGTCGCATGAATTGGAGATAAGCTGATGAGTCGTGGAACTCGTACGATAGAAATCTACCGCTACAATCCTGACGTGGATCAAAAGCCGCGTATGCAGACCTATAAAGTCGAGCTTCAGGATGAAGATCGCATGTTGCTAGATGTGCTGATTCGCTTAAAAACTGTTGATGAGACGATTTCGTTTCGCCGCAGCTGCCGTGAAGGCATTTGCGGATCAGACGGTATGAACATCAACGGTAAAAATGGTCTGGCATGTTTGCAAAACATGAATGATCTGCCAGAGAAGATCATCTTGCGCCCGCTGCCGGGTTTACCGGTTGTTCGCGATCTGGTTGTCGACATGAACCAGTTCTACGAGCAATATGAAAAAGTGGTGCCATTTTTGATCAATGATCAACCCGCACCGCCGACTGAGCGTCTGCAATCACCTGAAGATCGTGAAAAGCTAAACGGTTTGTATGAGTGCATCTTGTGTGCTTGCTGCTCAACTTCCTGCCCTAGTTTCTGGTGGAATCCTGAGAAATTTTTGGGACCAAGCGCACTGCTTCAAGCTTACCGCTTTGTGGCTGACAGCCGTGACAGCGCAGCCCAAGATCGCTTGGCGCGCCTGCAAGACCCGTTTAGTTTGTTCCGTTGCCGCGGGATCATGAACTGTGTGTCGGTTTGCCCCAAAGGCTTAAACCCCACTAAAGCGATTGGTCACTTGCGCAGTATGTTGATGGAAGAAGCGGGTTAATTGATCGTGTGAGTTAAAAAATCCCGCTTGTTAGCGGGATTTTTTGTTTTGTGGCTGAGATATGCGTCGTTTAGTAACAACGCCCCTTTTTTTTCAGTGCTGGTGCTAATATTTGGCGGTCTAGGAGTCATGAGGCGCGTCGCCTCAGTTACTCACAGAGCTGATTTGGGAAGCGGATTAATTGGTCTGACTCTCGTCAATTGGCAGGTTAATTGCTTAAACGGTGCTATGAATTGGCTGAACAAGACGATCAATCTGTTGAAACTTACTAAAGCAACTAAGCGAAGTGAACTATGTCGCATCTGAAAACCAAATTTGAACAGCAAATCAAACACGCTGAGCTCAGCGCGGATGGTGCGGCATTTTTAGAATCCTTATATGAGCAGTACTTGTTTGATCAGAGCAGCTTGTCTGAAGAGTGGCAGGATTACTTTGCAGCCTATGCTAAGGATCAGGAGGTTGATCAGCCTCACAGTAACGTAAAAGAGCAGTTCGTGCTCTTGGCACGAAACTCTACCCGCGCTAAGCCGATGAAGCAGAGCTCGGTTTCGACTAAGTACGAGCGTCGCCAAGTGGGTGTGCTGCAGCTGATTGCTGGTTATCGCAACCGAGGTCACCAAAAAGCAAAACTCGATCCACTCGGCATGTCCCCTCGCACCGATGTTGCGGATCTAAAATTAGAAAATAACGGGCTTAGCAAATCGGATATGGATACGGTATTTCAAACCGGTAATCTGGCGATTGGGAAGCCTGAGGCCAGCCTGCAAGAAATCGTAGGCGCGCTTGAGGCTATCTACTGCGAGTCGATTGGTTCAGAGTACATGCATATCGTGGATACTGACCAGAAGCGTTGGATTCAAGCTCGACTTGAGGGCGCGCGCGGTGACTATGGTTTGAGCAGTGAAGAAAAGATCAATCTGTTTACCAATCTTACTAAAGCTGAAGAGCTGGAAAATTACTTAGCGCGTAAGTTTTCAGGTGCTAAGCGATTTGGCCTAGAAGGCGGTGAGAGTTTTATCCCATTGGTTGATGAGCTGATTCAACGCTCAGGCAATCAGGGAATCCAGGAAGTTGTGATCGGTATGGCGCACCGTGGTCGCCTAAACACCTTGGTCAACATACTCGGTAAAGATCCCAACAATTTGTTCGAAGAGTTTAAAGGCAAGACATTTAATGCCAGTGGTTCTGGCGATGTGAAATATCACCAAGGTTTCTCATCAAATATCATGACCCCAGGCGGTGAGATCCACTTGGCAATGGCTTTTAATCCCTCTCACCTTGAGATTGTCAGCCCTGTGGTTGAAGGCAGTGTGCGCGCTCGCCAAATTCGCCGTAACGATGACGGCAAACAAGTGTTGCCGATTATCGTGCATGGGGATGCCGCGTTTGCCGGTCAAGGCGTGGTGATGGAAACCTTCCAAATGTCGCAAACGCGCGGTTTTGGAACGGGCGGCACCGTGCATGTGATCATCAACAACCAAGTGGGTTTTACTACTTCTAACCCAGATGACGCCAGATCAACCGAGTATTGCACTGATGTTGCCAAGATGGTGCAGGCACCGATCTTTCACGTCAACGGCGATGATCCAGAAGCGGTCATGTTCATCACCCGCTTAGCGCTCGATTTCCGCATGACTTATAAAAAGGACGTCGTGATCGATCTGTTTTGTTACCGCCGACGCGGTCACAACGAGGCTGATGAGCCCTCGGTGACTCAGCCGATGATGTACCAAAACATCCGCTCACATGCCAGCACCACCAAGCTCTATGCTGATGAGCTAGTTAAAAACGGCGTGATTAGCCGCGCTAAAGCTGATGAGACCGAAACCAAGTACCGCGAGCAACTCGATAGCGGTGTCAAAGTAGCCAATGCCCTCGTGGTTGAGCCCAACAAAGATTTGTATGTCGACTGGTCACCCTACTTAGGTCACAGTATTGAGAGCGAGTGGGAGACTGGGGTCGATAAAGACACTCTTAAAAAGTACGCCCAATCAATGGCTCAATTTCCTGAAGGGTTTGAGTTGCAGCGCCAAGTAAAACGGGTGATCGAAGAGCGTACTCAGATGCAAATGGGCGAATTGCCGCTCAACTGGGGCGCTGCTGAAGTGCTGGCCTATGCCAGTCTGGTAGACGAAGGTTTCTTGGTGCGTCTGACGGGTCAGGACTCAGGCCGGGGGACATTTGCCCATCGCCATGCGGTATTGCACTCCCAAACAGACGGATCAACCCATGTGCCGCTAGAGCATATCGCTGAAGATCAAGAGCGCTTTGTGGTGTATGACTCCCTGCTTTCTGAAGAGGCGGTTCTGGCGTTTGAATACGGTTATGCCACCACTTACCCAACTTCCCTGATCATCTGGGAAGCGCAATTTGGTGACTTTGTGAACGGCGCGCAGGTTGTGATTGACCAGTTTATCTCGAGCGGTCAAACCAAGTGGGAGCGCCTATGCGGTTTAACCATGTTGCTTCCTCATGGTTTTGAAGGTCAGGGACCTGAGCACTCCAGTGCGAGGCTAGAGCGCTTTTTGCAGTTGTGTGCTGAAGACAACATGCAGGTGATCAACCCGACCACGCCAGCGCAGATCTTTCATGCGCTCAGACGTCAGGCAGTCAGGCCAACCAGAGTTCCTTTGATAGTGATGTCGCCTAAGAGCCTGCTGCGCCACAAGCTTGCGACCAGTGAACTTGATGATCTGTGCTCGGGTTCATACCAAGCGGTGATCTCTGAGATCGACGAGGTGCAGAGCGACGCGATCGATCGTGTGGTGTTGTGTTCGGGTAAGGTTTACTACGACTTGCTTGAAACGCGCCGCGAGAAAGAACTGAACAACTCGGTGATCTTGCGGGTTGAAGAACTTTATCCTTTCCCGTCTGCACGGATTGTGGAGGAACTTGGCAAGTACCCAGGGGTCAAGCAGATCGTTTGGTGTCAAGAAGAGCCGCTTAACCAAGGCGCGTGGACATTTGTTGCACCGCGCCTCTACCCAATTGTGATCAAGGCAGCTGGATCTGGGGTTAAGTTCACCCATGCAGCGCGCCAAGCGGCAGCTGCTCCGGCATACGGCTCAGCCAAGCTGCACCAATCACAGCAACAAGAATTAATCTATCTGGCGCTGGGTATCCAAGACGCCTCCCATGGAGAAGAAGATGAGTGATGTTAAAGCGCCAACCTTTCCTGAGTCAGTTGCTGACGGCACCGTTGCAGTCTGGAACAAGGCTGAGGGCGACGCAGTTGAACTGGATGAAGTGATCGCTGAGATCGAAACCGATAAAGTGGTGCTAGAGGTGGTTGCTCCCTCCGCTGGCGTCATGGGTAAGATCCTAAAAGCTGAAGGTGAGGTGGTTGAGTCAGAGGAGCTGCTAGCGACGATCGAAGCGGGCAGCAAAAGCGACGATAAGACTGATGAGCAGCCTAAAGAATCTCAAGAGTCTAGCAAGGAGCCTACCGAGCAAAATGCCGACGATGAGCCGGCTGATGACGAAAGCTCAGCTTCTAGCGACTCCGAGGTAACTAAAGCCTCAGGATCAAACGCCGGAGCTGGCTTATCGGCTGGTCCCGCAGCTCGAAAAGCTGGGCGCGATCAAGGCAAAGATTTAGATGAAGTAACCGGCTCTGGAGTAAAAGGCCGCGTCACCAAACAAGACGTGAGTGATCATGCTGCTGATGGTAAAAAAGCAGCAGATAAAGGCGAGTCGGACAATCCTGATAGCGATCTGACTGAAGACACCTCCATGAAGACTGAAGACGGCACTGTGCTGTCTCAGGCGGTGGGGGAGCGCGTCGAGAAAAGGGTACCGATGACGCGGCTTAGAAAGCGGGTTGCTGAGCGACTGCTGTCTGCCACTCAAGAAACCGCGATGCTGACGACCTTCAACGAAGTCAACATGCAGCCAATCATGGACATGCGCAAAGACTACCAAGCTCGCTTTGAAGATCGTCATAACGTGCGCTTGGGCTTTATGTCTTTCTTTGTGAAAGCCTGTACCGAGGCGCTCAAGCGCTTCCCAGCGGTCAACGCCTCACTGGATAAAGAAGATGTTGTCTACCACGGTTACTACGACATCGGTGTTGCGGTCTCTACCGAGCGCGGACTCATGGTGCCGGTGCTCCGTGACACCGATCGCATGAACTTGGCTGAAGTGGAAAAGCAGATCATCAAGTTTGGCAACAAAGCCAAAGACGGCAAGTTGGGTCTAGACGACATCACCGGTGGTACTTTTACCATCTCAAACGGCGGCGTCTTCGGTTCATTGCTCTCAACCCCGATCTTGAACCCACCGCAAACCGCGATCTTGGGCATGCACACCATCCAGAAGCGCCCGATTGCGCTAGACGGAGAGGTCGTGATCCGCCCGATGATGTACCTTGCGCTGTCCTACGATCACCGCATGATCGACGGCAAAGAGGCGGTGCAGTTTTTAGTTACCATCAAAGAGTTGGTTGAAGATCCCGCCCTTCTTTTGCTTGATCTATAAGTCATAACCGAGAGGCAAAATGTCTACAGAAACAGATTTTGACGTAATTGTGATTGGCGGCGGACCTGGCGGCTATGAGTCGGCCATCCGCTGCGCTCAGCTGGGCATGAAAACCGCCTGCATCGATAAGCGACTATTGGCCGGTGAACCCTCGCTTGGCGGAACTTGCCTGAACGTGGGTTGCATCCCCTCCAAAGCACTGCTGGATTCATCGCACCGTTTTGAGTCCGCTCAGCATGAGCTGATCGATCACGGGATCGAAACCGGTGAGGTGTCTATCGACATCGAAACCATGATGACGCGTAAAGACAAGGTTGTGAAACAGCTCACCGGCGGTGTCGCTCAGCTCTTAAAAGGCAACGGCATCGAGTGGTTTAAAGGTGCAGGTAAGCTCACTAAAGCTGCAGATTCTAACTTTGTTGTTGAGTTCACACCCCATGAGGGGGATTCGCAATCGTTAACGGCTAAAAACCTGATTCTGGCCAGCGGCTCGGTGCCAATCGGTATCCCGAGTGCTCCGGTTGATCAGGAATTGATTGTTGATAGCACGGGCGCACTTGAATTCACCGAGACACCTAAGCGCTTGGGCGTGATTGGTGCGGGGGTGATTGGGCTTGAGCTTGGCAGTGTATGGCGACGTCTGGGCAGTGAAGTAGTGGTCTTTGAGGCCTTAAGCGAGCTGCTGCCGATGTGTGATAAAGCGGTTGCACGCTCAGCCAAACAGCTGTTTAAAAAACAAGGCTTAGAGGTTCGTCTCTCAACCAAGGTTAGCTCAACTGAAGTTAAAGACAATCAGGTGGAAGTGACTTTAGAAGACGGCTCAACTGAAACCTTTGACAAGCTGATCGTCTGCGTTGGCCGTAAAGCCTACTCAGAAGGTTTATTTGGCGATGGCGTGCAAATCCCGATGACGGATCGCGGCTTGGTCGAAGTAGACGATACCTGTGCAACCTCGATCAAAGGCTTATATGCCATCGGTGATTTGGTTCGCGGGCCGATGCTTGCTCATAAAGCGATGGAAGAGGGCATGATGGTTGCCGAGCGTATCCACGGTGAAAAAGCTCAGGTTAACTACGACACCATCATCAACGTGGTTTACACCCATCCAGAGATTGCTTGGGTTGGAATCAACGAAGAAGAGGCCAAAGAAAGGGGCATCGAGGTGAAGTCTGGTCAGTTTCCGCTCGCAGCAAACGGCCGGGCACTAGCAACCGCTGATTCTGACGGGTTTGTCAAAATCATCAGTTGTGCGAAAACCGATCGAATCCTAGGTATGCACGCACTGGCTCCAGGAGCTGGTGATATGGTGCATCAGGGCATGATCGGTATGGAGTTTGGTGCGTTAACCGAGGACTTCCAGCTCATGACATTTGCTCACCCCACTTTGTCTGAAGCCGTACACGAAGCAGCACTTAGCGTTGATGGACGTGCGATCCACGCTATCCAACGTAAACGATAACAAGTGACATTTGACTAAATAAGGTAACCCCATGAATTTACATGAGTATCAAGGCAAAGAATTATTTAAAAAATACGGCCTGCCGGTTAATACCGGGATCGTCGTGGAAAGCGTCGAGCAGGCAGTTGCGGCAGCTGAAGGGATGGCGGGCAACAAATACGTCGTCAAAGCTCAAGTTCATGCAGGCGGCCGGGGCAAAGCGGGCGGGGTTAAGTTGGTCGACAGCATCGATGAGGTGCGTGAAGTTGCCATGAAGCTGCTGGGCTCAACCTTAGTCACTTATCAAAATGCCCCCGATGGCCAGCCGGTCAATAAACTCATGATCGATGAGCCGGTCGATATCGCTAACGAACTCTACCTTGGCGCAGTGATTGACCGTGCGACACGTAGCATCACTTTCATGGCGTCTACCGAAGGCGGCGTTGAGATTGAGAAGGTGGCTGAAGAGACGCCTGAGCTGATCCACAAGATTCAGATCAATCCTTTGGTCGGCGCGCAGTATTCAGATGGACGTGAGATTGCCTTTAAGATGGGGCTTACTTCTAAGCAAGCTCAGCAGTTCAGCGATATCTATGTGAAGCTGGCTAAACTGTTTATCGAAAATGATCTGGCGCTGCTTGAAATTAACCCCTTGGTGATCAAGGCCGACGGTGATTTGTTTTGCCTTGATGCCAAAGCCGTGCTCGATTCAAACGCTCTATACCGTCACCCTGACTTAAAAGCGATGGAAGATCCAAGCCAGGAAGACTCACGTGAGCGTGAGGCAGCTAAGCACGAACTCAATTATGTTGCGCTTGGCGGTAACATCGGTTGTATGGTGAACGGGGCTGGCCTTGCGATGGCGACAATGGACATCATCAAGTTAAAAGGCGGTGATCCAGCTAACTTTTTGGACGTGGGCGGCGGCGCAACGACTGAGCGCGTCACTGAAGCTTTTAAATTGATCTTGTCTGACACATCGGTTAAAGCGGTGCTGGTCAATATCTTTGGCGGGATCGTCCGCTGTGACATGATCGCAGAGGGCATCATCGCGGCTGTTAAACAGGTTGGTGTGAAAGTGCCGGTGGTGGTTCGCTTGGAAGGGAACAACGCTGAGCTGGGCGCGCAAAAGCTCAAAGAATCCGGACTGGATCTGACCCCAGCCTCGTCACTTGATGAAGCAGGCGAGTTAGTCGTCAAAGTCTGTCTCTTATACACATCTCCGAGCCCACGAGACTAGGCATGATCTCG
>CAJXOR010000002.1 GCA_913057715.1 uncultured Moraxellaceae bacterium | reverse complement strand
TCATGCCTAGTCTCGTGGGCTCGGAGATGTGTATAAGAGACAGGCGAGTCGCTGGCCATGGGGCGCGTGAATCTGGGTTTTAAACTCACTGATCCTTGGGTGCTCGCGGTGGTCAGTTTGGCGGTGTTTGCCCTAGCGGCGCTTAAGCTGCGCGTGCTGCCCATCATCGCTGCCGTAGGTGCAGTGATCGCGCTTCTGGTTTCTGGTTTTGATCTGATCGCGGCATGGCATATCAGCATGCTAAGTTTCTGGGATGCCGGTTTCGCGGTTGGTTTGGGTCTCGCTGGTAGCTTGGTCGGCAGTGGTCTGTACTGGCAGCAAGCACTCAGTAAGCACAATCAGTCTCGTGAGCCGGTATCGATCGTGATCAGCTTGTGGGCTATCCAGTTGATCAGCGGGATCGTGTTTGCCTGCTTTGTTGGTGCCAATACGCCGCTAGGCGTGGCTGCGATGAGCGCAGCACTGCTGTTGGTTGCCTGTGCGCTGGCGCCGCTCATCTACAACCTGCTGCTGACCCGCTTTAAAAGCCCCTTTAGTGCTTTGGGAGTGGTGGCGCTGATGCTAGTTTTCTGGTCACTGCCGCTAGCTAACAATTTGCTCTGGCTGATTTGGCTCAGCGTCTTGTTACTCGCCTGTCTCATCCATGCAATCTTTGCTGGCTGGAACATGAAGATCAGTCACCTGCGTAAGTCGCTCAAGTTTGACACCGAAGTGGGCTATAACCTGTGGCGGGTGGTGATTCGCTTTATGGTGCCAATGTTGGTTGTCTTTAGCTTGATCAGCTTTTGGCAAACTTTGCTGGTGCGCTGATTCGATGAATCAGCCAATCACGGTTGAGCTGGTTTTTTGCCCTAAAGCAGAACTTTGCCAGCGCGAGCAGCACGAGGTTATATCCGGTGTCTGCTTGAGTGAGTTTTTGGCTCAGATCCAGTGGTATGAGCGCTTTAGCGAAACTGAAGCACTCAGCTTTGGTGTGTTTGGTCAAAAAGTCGACGGCGACTATGTGCTGAAGAACCATGATCGAGTCGAGTTTTACCGCCCCCTGCCGCTGGATCCCATGAAGCTGCGCAAACAGCGCGCCATGAAAACCAAAAAACTTAAAGCTAAAAAACCTCAAATGTCCCCGCGTCTAGATTGAACAAAGATCCAGCTCACGTGCTGCTGGGTTGATGGTTGCCGATGCCGGTAGGTTAGGTGAGGGCTTGCTTAGCGTGATGTTGGTAGGGTGGGCATTTGGCGCTAGGTAACACAAGGCCTACGCGCTGAGTTTGCGCTGAGCGCTGCTCCGTGATTTATTAATGCAAAACTTGGAGAGAGTCATGACCGAATCAATCACCTGTAAAGCTGCTGTCGCCTGGGCCGCTAAAGAGCCCCTCAAGATCGAAGAAGTCGTCGTCGCAGCGCCCAAAGCGGGTGAAGTGCGGGTCAAGCTGCTCGCAAGCGGCGTCTGCCACACCGATGCCTACACGCTGAGCGGAGAGGACCCTGAGGGGGTTTTCCCAGCGATCTTGGGTCATGAGGGCGGCGGGATCGTCGAGTCAATCGGTGAGGGCGTGACCTCGGTTGCCGTGGGCGATCATGTGATCCCGCTTTACACCCCAGAGTGCGGCGAGTGCAAATTTTGTAAATCGGGCAAAACAAATCTGTGCCAAAAGATCCGCGAAACTCAAGGTAAGGGGCTCATGCCAGACGGCACTACGCGCTTCACCTGCAAAGGCAAACCGATCTACCACTACATGGGCACCTCAACCTTTAGCGAATACACGGTGCTACCCGAGATCTCTATCGCTAAAGTGAACCCTGAAGCGCCTCTTAAAAAGGTCTGTTTGCTCGGCTGCGGCGTGACCACGGGGATTGGTGCGGTGCTGAACACCGCTAAGGTACAAGTCGGTGATACGGTCGCGATCTTTGGGCTGGGCGGGATCGGTTTGTCAGCGGTGATTGGTGCCTCGATGGCGGGCGCGAGCCGGATCATCGGGGTGGATGTCAACACTGATAAGTTTGAACTGGCAACTAAGCTCGGAGTGACCGACTGCGTGAACCCTAAAGACTACGACAAGCCTATCCAAGAGGTGATCGTTGATTTGACCGACGGCGGTGTGGACTACTCTTTTGAGTGTATCGGCAACGTCGATGTGATGCGCTCAGCGCTTGAGTGCTGTCATAAAGGCTGGGGAGAGTCGGTCATCATCGGGGTGGCGGGCGCGGGCAAGGAGATTGCTACGCGGCCATTTCAATTGGTGACCGGACGTGTGTGGCGCGGTTCAGCCTTTGGCGGTGTCAAAGGGCGCTCAGAGTTGCCTGCGATCGTGAATCAGTACATGAACGGTGAGTTTGAGCTGGATGATTTTATCACCCACACCATGGGGCTTGAGCAAATCAACGAAGCGTTTGATCTGATGCACGAAGGCAAAAGCATCCGCAGCGTCATCCACTTCGAGGACTGAGCATGAAACGTATCGATGGATATCGCTGTCACGGTGGCGATCAGCTGCGCTTTGAGCACACCTCCAAAGCGCTCGGCTGCACCATGAAGTTCAGTGTTTATTTGCCGCCAGCAGCGAGGCTCGCTCCGGTCCCCGCGCTATACTGGCTCTCTGGTCTCACCTGCAACGATCAAAACTTCTCGCAAAAGTCGATGGCTCAAGCGGCGGCGGCTAAAGCGGGTATCGCGCTGATCATCCCGGATACCTCTCCTCGAGGCGACGGCGTGCCCGACGATCCGGATGGCTCCTACGACTTTGGCTTGAGCGCTTCTTACTATGTTAACGCGACGCAAGACCCTTGGTGTGAGCACTATCAGATGGAGAGCTATATCGTCGATGAGCTCCCTGAGCTGGTAGAGCTCAACTTACCGATAAATGCCAAACGATCAATCGCCGGACACTCGATGGGCGGGCACGGGGCTTTGGTACTGGGGCTCAACTATCAAGAGCGCTTCCGCAGTATCTCAGCCTTTAGTCCGATCAGTAGCCCAACGCGTTGCCCGTGGGGTGTGAAGGCGTTTGAGCGTTTTTTAGGGTCAGATAAAGCGGCTTGGACGAAGTACGATGCCAGCCTGCTGCTAGAGAAGGGCGGGGTGTATCGTCCGATACGGGTTGATCAAGGGGTCAGTGATGAGTTTTTGAGCGATCAGCTCAAGCCTGAGCTGCTCGAAGCTGCGGCCAAGTCATCGGGTGCGCCGCTTAAGCTTCACCGGCATGAAGGCTATGATCACAGCTACTACTTTGTTCAGAGTTTTATGGCGGATCACGTGGCATTTCACGCTGAGCAGTTAATTGACTAAAGGTTGAGCATTAAAAAACCACGCAATTGCGTGGTTTTTTTATGCTGCTTTTTTAGAGCAGTTGATTAGAACAGGCGATCAGGCAGCGGGGTAACGGGCTGCTCAGCCGGTATCGAGGGTTGTCCCTCGATCTGGATCACTTTTGGGGTCGCGTCAAAGTAGATCGAGAGTTTTTGCTCGCCCATGGTCTTATCGATACCCGCTTTGTCGCCGTACGTTCCAGGCAGGTACATATAGATATAGTCCCAGCGGTTCGGCGTGATGGTGTCGTTGATGTTAGGCGTGCCTAAATAATAGGCCACCTGATCAGGGGTCATACCGACTTCAACGCGCTGAACCTGATCTTGAGTCAAAGGGGACCCCTGAGGCACGTCAATAACGTAGACTCGAAACAGTGAGCAACCGGACACGACAAAAACAGAGCAGAGCAGTAGCAAAGACACAATACGATTCATGCGACAAATTTATCCTAAATATTTGATTAAATGGCACGACTGACCCAGACTATAAAGCATTTGATTGAGCCGCCCAAGCGATTTGTGCTGGCCAAACAGTAAACCCCTTTTCGGAGTCCAACCATGACCAATTCAAATCAAGAACTTAAAAAGGCTGGCCTGAAAGTCACTCTACCCCGCGTCAGGATCTTGGAGCTACTCGAGTCCTCCCCCGATCACCACATGAGCGCGGACGATGTTTACCGCGCGCTGCTGGAACAAGGCGAGGATGTGGGACTCGCGACGGTCTACCGCGTGCTGACTCAGTTTGAGTCGGCAGGTATGGTTGAGCGCAACACCTTTGAGAACAACGTCTCAGTCTTTGAGATCGCCTCCGATACCCACCACGACCACTTGGTCTGTCAGGGCTGCGGGACGGTGGTTGAGTTTCATAACCAAGCGATCGAAACCGAGCAGCAGCGTGTTGCTGAAACCAACGGCTTTGTGCTGACCGACCACGCACTGATCCTTTATGGGCTGTGTTCGGATTGTCGTTGATGGCTGAGATCTAAGGGATCTGAGCTAAAGTTTAAGTCTGTGCGCTTGAAGTTTTTTGTTTAGACACAAGATCATAACCAAACAAAATGCCAGCTAATTGCTGGCATTTTGCTATGGCTGGTGGTCAAATTAACTGGTTGGCTCGATGGTCAGACCTCGTGTCGCTGAGTCCAGATAACCCTCATCGTTTTTGTCGAGCTTAATCATCAAGCGCAGATCGTTGGCTGAGTCAGCGTGCTTAAGCGCGTCCTCATAAGTGATCTCACCGCTTTCATAAAGATCAAACAAAGCCTGGTCAAATGTCTGCATGCCCTGCTCACGCGAGCGCTTCATCAGCTCCTTAATCTCATGGATCTCACCTTTGCGGATCAAGTCAGAGATCAGAGGCGAGTTGATCAACACCTCAATTGCCGCCTTGCGACCTTTGCCGTCAGGCGTTGGGATCAATTGCTGGGCGATCACCGCTTTTAAGTTCAGGGATAAATCCATGAACAGCTGCGAGTGACGGTCGGATTCAAAAAAGTGGATGATCCGATCGATCGCTTGGTTGGCGTTGTTAGCGTGCAAGGTGGCAAACACCAAGTGACCGGTTTCAGCGTACTGGATCGCGTAACTCATGACCTCGCGGTTACGGATCTCCCCAATCAGGATCACATCGGGCGCCTGACGCAGGGTGTTTTTCAGGCCAATCTCAAAGCTTTCGGTATCAATCCCCACTTCTCGCTGAGTGATGATGCAGCCTCTATGCTGATGCACAAACTCAATGGGGTCCTCTATCGTGATGATGTGGCCCTTACTCTCTTGATTACGGTGACCAATCATGGCGGCCAGTGAAGTTGATTTACCGGTACCGGTCGCACCCACAAACAAGATGATTCCGCGCTTGGTCATCGCCAGCTCATTAAGGATCGGCGGCAATGTCAGCTGACTTAAGCTGGGTATCTGGGTTTCGATCTTACGCAGCACCATAGCGGCACGGTCACGCTGAACAAAGGCGCTGACGCGAAAACGGGCCGACTCATTTTTGTCTGAGATCGCAAAGTTGCACTCACTGGTTTCGTCAAATTCTTTTTTTTGCGCATCGGTCATGACACTTTTAACGAGGGTCATCGATTGTTCGGGTGTGAGATCGGTTTTGGTGACCCTGACGATCGTACCGTTGATCTTCATCGAGGGTGGTACGCCTGCGGTGATGAACAAATCTGACCCGTTTTTCTTCACCATAAGCTGGAGCAGCTGATCAAAATCCATGTCAATCCTTTAAAAAAGTTGGGTGAATCAGATGAACTGATCGGGCTGTTTGGCGACGCGCTGAGCGGTTTCACGTGAGATCTGACCCTTACTGATCAAATCTTTTAGGGTTTGATCCATGGTGATCATGCCCTCTCCAGCGCCTGTCTGGATAGCAGAGTACATCTGGGCGATTTTGTTTTCGCGGATCAGGTTGCGTATCGCAGGTGTCCCCATCATGATTTCGTGACAAGCCACCCGCCCGCCGCCGGTTTTCTTGAGTAGGGTTTGCGAGATGACCGCTTGCAGTGATTCAGAAAGCATCGAGCGCACCATGTCTTTTTCGGCCGCTGGAAACACGTCGATCACCCGATCAATCGTTTTGGCGGCCGAGGTGGTGTGCAGGGTGCCAAAAACCAAGTGACCAGTTTCAGCAGCTGTGAGCGCGAGGCGAATCGTTTCTAGATCTCGAAGCTCACCCACCAAGATCACGTCGGGATCTTCACGCAGCGCCGATCTTAGGGCTTGCGGAAACCCTAGCGTGTCTCGGTGGACTTCGCGCTGGTTGATCAGACACTTTTTACTGTTGTGTACAAATTCGATGGGATCCTCGATGGTGAGGATATGCTCAAAGCGCTCCGCATTGATGAAATCGACCATCGCCGCAAGCGTAGTTGATTTACCTGAACCGGTCGGTCCAGTGACCAGAACCACGCCGCGTTTGAACTGACAGATCCTTTTGAACACCGCACCCATGCCCAACTGTTCCATGGTGAGCACTTCTGAGGGAATCGTACGGAACACAGCTGCCGCGCCTTTCTGTTGATTGAAGGCGTTGACCCGGAAGCGGGCGATATTGGGCAGCTCAAACGAGAAATCGGTTTCTAAGTATTCTTCATAATCACGGCGCTGCTTGTCGTTCATGATCTCATAGATCAAGCGGTGCACTTCTTTGTGATCCATCGCAGGCACGTTGATCCGGCGCACATCGCCATCTACCCTGATCATGGGCGGCAGGCCAGACGATAAGTGCAAATCCGAGGCGCCATTTTTAGCTGAAAATGCCAGTAATTCAGTAATATCCATATAGTTTGAGTTCCGGTTCTTTGAGGCGCAAACTAAAAAACTTTTAAATTTGCCGATGGGTTTGTTATCCAATATACAACGAATGATGGGGCTTTGCATGAGTGAGCTTTTAAAAAACTACCGCAATCTGAATCAAAAGATTGAGCGGGCTGCTACCAGTCAAATGCCCACACTGGTGGCGGTCAGCAAGACGCAAAGTAGCGACGCAATCCAAGTGTTGATCGACGCAGGACACCGTGACTTTGGTGAGAACTACTTACAAGAAGCCATGGATAAGATCGCAGAATTAAAGGATCAAAAGCTCATCTGGCACTATATTGGCTCAATCCAGCGCAACAAGACGCGCGATATTGCTGCTCACTTTGATTGGGTGCACACCATCGAGCGATCCATCATCGCTGAGCGCCTAAGCAAGCAGCGGGACGAGGATCTAAGTCCTCTAAATGTCTGTATCCAAGTCAATATAGATGATCAAGACTCCAAAAGCGGTGTGGATCAAAGCGAGCTTGAGCGCTTGATAGATGAGGTGCTTGAGCTGCCCAACTTAACTTTGCGCGGGCTGATGTGCATCACCGATCCAGAAGCGACGGGATCTTTTGAGCGTATGCAGGCTTTGTTTAGGGAGCAGCAGGCGCGTGTAGATAAAGCGGACTTTGATACGCTGAGCATGGGCATGTCAGCGGATTGGCGTGAGGCGCTTGAGCATGGTGCAACCATGATCCGCGTGGGATCTAGCCTTTTTGGGGCGCGTGATTAGCTTTAAGTTTGCTGGAAGTTCAGACTAAGCACTTGCTATCGCCTCTTTGCCCTTGAAGCGGCAAACATCGTAGACGGGGCACTGATCACACACAGGCTTTCTGGCTTTGCAGATGTAGCGTCCGTGCAAGATCAACCAATGGTGGGCATTTTGCAGATAAGGCTTAGGGGTGCGCTTAAGCAGGCGCAGCTCAACCGCTAGCACGGTTTTACCGGGTGCAAGCCCCGTGCGGTTACTGACGCGCTCGATATGGGTATCGACCGCCATGGTCGGCTCCCCAAAGGCGGTGTTGAGCACCACGTTTGCGGTTTTGCGGCCGACACCAGGCAAGCGCTCAAGCATGGCTCGATCGCGCGGCACCGCGCCTTGGTGCTCCAAGCTTATGATCTGAGCGGTTTGCAGCGCATGTTTAGCCTTGGATCGATACAGTCCCAGCGTCTTGATGAGCTCCTCAATCTGCGCGACCTCAAGTTTTGCCATCGCATGCGCGTCTGGCGCAAGCTCAAACAAAGCTGGAGTTACTTTGTTGACCGCGATGTCAGTGGACTGAGCGGACAGAAGTACCGCAATCAACAATTCAAAATGACTGCGGTAGTTGAGTTCGGTTTCAGGGTTGGGGTTGGCCTGCTGCAAGCGCTCAAAAAATATCTCGACATCGGCTGTGCTCATAAGGCGTGAGGCAGGGGTGTTCATGATGGTGGGTTTGTAGGGTTTGGCTTGTTGTTTAGACGAGCCTCAAGATGTTGTATCTCAGCGTTTAAGTTGTCCAATTTGGGATCGGCGGCTCCGGTGTCGCTGCGGGCACGATCCATGAGAGCCACTTGCTGGCGCTTGAGTTTAGCAAGCTGAGTTCTGAGTTTAGCTGCCTCAATCCGTGCTTTGGCGGAGCTTGCGCTGAGCTGAGCGGATAGGGGGGAGACTGAGGCTGAACTAGCTTGAGTTTGCTTGGCACTGACGATTGGAGCCGAACCTTTTGCGTGTTTTACTAGGCCGCTTAAGCGCTCTTGATGGCGAGCATGGCGAGCTTTAAATTGATTGCGCAAGTGCGGTTGGTTAAGCTTTTGCGTGTTCACTTCAACCAGATCGATACAGTCAACCGGGCAAGGCTCAAGACACAGCTCACAGCCGGTGCAGTCGCTTGCGATCACGGTATGCATGAGTTTGGCCGCCCCGACGATTGCATCGACTGGGCAGGCTGTCACGCACTTATAACACCCGATGCAAAGCGCCTCATCTATCACTGCTTCTACTTCAACTGGTTTATCGGTAACAGGATCAATTGGCCACTGGGAAGGTGCAGCGGGTTTGAGTGCTTGCCCTAGCAGTTTGGCTAGTTGATCAGCGAGCGGTTGACCGCCGGGCACGCAAAGGTTGGCCGGCTCATCTGATAAAACCATGGCTGCTGCATAGGGGCGGCAGCCCTCGACAAAGCCGCACTGACCACACTGGGTTTGCGGCAACAAGTCATCGATCAGGTTGATGCGATCAAGCTTGTCAGAACCGATCTCAGCAGGACTGAGCTCAGCAGCAACAAGCTGGTCAACACCAGCGGTTAGATCGTTAGGTTTGCTGACTACCGTCACAGCTCTAGCGACCTACCATACAACAAGTGATCGATGATTCGCCGTGCAATCGAACCTTCAGGTGCCAAGGTGGGCAGCTGATCACTTGAGAAAAACTGAGCATCGCTCAGCTCTTGATCAACTAGCTCGATATCACCACTTGCGTACTCGGCTTTAAAGCCGATCATGAGATTCATGGGAAAGGGCCATGGCTGAGAACCCAAGTACTCAATTTGCTTGATGCTCAGACCGGTTTCCTCCAGCACCTCACGCGCGACAGCCTGCTCGAGACTCTCACCTGGTTCAACAAAGCCCGCAATTAGACTGTAAAAATCTCGCTTATTGGCGGCATTTTTCGCTAACAGAATTTGATCGCCACGGTTAACAGCAACGATGATGCAGGGCTGAATCTTGGGATAAGCTTGGTGTGAGCACGCCACACAAACCGCCTTTAATACCGGCTCAAATTCATGCCTAAGCGTGTGGCCGCAGCAAGAGCAGTAGTGATTTTTGGACAGCCAGTAACTGATGTGCGCGGATTTAAACAACGGGTAGAGCTGCTCACCGCTCAGAGAGCCAATCAATGAGCGCAGACTGACCCACTCAGGCTCTACTTTTAGCTCGATAGAGTCCAGGTCATGCACCTCGAGCCAAAACCTCTGCATGAAAACGCGACGGGTTTTTTTACTTTCAGACTGGGTGATGTGGTCTTGGGTGAGTAGGTTTTGATTAAAAAAGGCGATGCTGCCCTTATGGGCAACTATCACGCTGTCTTGCAAGATTTCAAATGTCATCAGAATTAGGCTGCCAAAAGGGCTCTTAAGCTTTGAGCGCCGCGAACAAGGGGTTTTTGTCCGGTAGGTCGACCTGACTTTAAGGAGTCTAAGAAGTAGTCGACGCTGCTGACTATGTCGGCGATCCGCTCTAACTGCTCATCACTGAGTTCTTGGGAGTGCTGGATCACACTCGCCAGATACCTAGCGATGTGGATCATCAATTTGTTGCCATTTGGCACCTCTAAAAACAACAGTGCTCCGCTCACGGATCTGAGCTCTTCAGGCAGGCTCTCGATCATATCGGTTGTTTTGGTCGCACTGCCTGCATAAGTGGTGATGGCATCTTGCGCACGCGCTAAAGAGGCACGTGACTCATCAATCAGTTGATCGTAGGCGACGCTGAGTTTGTGGATTGAGATTTGGGTGTTGTTCAAGGGCGGCTTCATGGCTCCTGGGGTGTGATCAATCGCCATCATGGCGGCGGCGTTTTCAGAGATCAGCAGGGAGTTCATGAGCTCATTGTACTGATCAGCTTGGCCAAGCTGCTTCCAGTTAGCGAGCGATTTTGCTTGCTCCATGACAGCGTGGGCCGCTTTACTTAAGCCCATGACGTAAAGCCTGAGCGCGATAGAGCGCATGCGGATAGAGCAATCACGGTGTTGAAGTGTGTCAAAGCTGTCGCTGTGAGCCAGTTGGTCAATATCAGTTTTAAGTTCACTCAGTTCGGTTTGGATCAACTGGTTAATCGTGGTGATCGCATCCCGATCAGGCCCATAGATAAAGTAATCATGTTTGACCCACTGATCGTAAAAGCTGGGCTCACCCGGTTCGCTCGAGAGCATCTCAAGCAGTGCAGACAGGTTGCGCTGAAGCTGAGCTTTTCCATCCTCTGAGGATCTTGGCAACTCTTCAAGGGCGCTCAAAAATTGTTGAACGAACAGCAGTAAAGGCTTGTCCTTGAGTTTGGCACTCAGTGTTGACAGCCCCTCAAAAAAGTCACTGAAGCGATGCTCATTTATCCGCTGACTGACCCGACCCAGATACTCCCATGCACGCTGTTTCTTGTCTTTGGTGCTGTAAGGGTTTATCAGGGTCGCCACGCTGTTTTTAAGTCCCTTTATTTGTGAGTTGGGCCACTTGATTTGAGTGGTCTTAACTTTAGTTTCAAGATCAACCAGCTGCTCAGTCGGCAACAGCGATCGACCTGCAGAGCGGCGTATCTGATTGATTGAGCCCAGTAACAAGCAGGGCATCTGGATCTTTTTGAGTAGGACGAAGTCCATGTAGCGTGAAAACAGCATCATCGCCAGCGAGAGTGCGAGCACCAGTTGTGGCATGGGTTGAGGAGCCGCGTCTTCTAGCTCCTTTAAACCCTGCGTCACTTCTTCAAGCAGTAGATCAGCGCCTTTGAGTTCAATCAGTTTCATCACTTTAGCCAGCTGAGCACTGATTTGCTGAGCGTCCGCTAACTCGGCAACTGACTCAAGATCATCGGCATATTGGCTGAGCATGCGCTCAAGTTGCTGGTTGACACTGCTCACTTCAGGTCTGAGTTGATGCAGTGCACTGGTGTCAAATTGCTTGAGATGTGTATGCATGAGAGTCTTCCTTGGACCTGTATTTTAGTGCCAGAGCGCTCTAGCGTCCGGGTTGTGTTCACTGAGCAGCTCTAGGGTTTGTTCATGTGCCAAGGCTTCCTGCTGGTTGGCTGGCTGAACAAAAAAGCTGATACCACTGAGCTTAACATGATCACGGCTTGCGACCTGATCACTGAGGCTTAAGGTGACCTGACCGCCTGTCATATTCAGATAAACATCTGCAAGGATCTCTGCATCGAGCAGTGCTCCGTGAAATGTCCGATCTTTTGTGATGATTCCTAAGCGTTTAACCAGAGCGTCTAACGAGTTTTTCTGTCCGGCGTACTTACCCTTGGCCAGTGCCAGCGTGTCGGTTACTTTTGCTTTGCTTGAGAACCCCTTTATACCAACACGCTCAAATTCCATATTTAAAAACCCCATGTCAAACGGGGCGTTGTGCGCGATCAATTCAGCGCTTTGCATGAAAGAGAAGAGCGTCTGAGCAATGTCTTCAAACTTGGGCATTTTCTTTAAAAAGTCAGAGGTGATGCCGTGGATACGGATCGCCTCGGGATCCATCGGGCGCTCAGGATCTAAGTAGATGTGAAACTTCTCACCGGTAAATTTGCGGTTGATCATCTCGACCATACCAACCTCAATAACGCGATCTCCGTTGTGAGCTTCAAGACCAGTGGTTTCCGTGTCGAGTATCAGCTGACGGCGATCGGCTTGGTGAAAGCGCTGAGGCACGTGGGGTACGTATAGCTCATCTAGAGGTTGTTGGGTCTGAGTGATCCGAGTTGGCGTTAGATCTTTGATGCGCTCAGGAGTGATAGGGCTTCCGCGAAGCGTGGTTATCTGAGCTGCTGATTGAGTGGGTTTAGGGGTTTCAATCACCGGTTCTGGCTCATCATCAAAACCAAACAGCGCGCGGGTGTCATCTAGACTTAAGGCGGCGCTCGATACAGCGTCTGTTTCCACAGAGTCGGGTTTGGCTGTTACGCCAGTATCTGATTTAAAAGAACCTGAGCCTGCCGATTTGTTCATGATTTCCTGCCCATCTGACCTGCCTATAGACGGTTTATCCTACTGATTATTGGGAGCTCAAACAAGAAAAAACCCGGCCAGTGCCGGGTCGTTTTATTCGCTGTCTTGATTGGAACTGTCTGGGTTGGCGCTGACCAGTCGGGCGGGCTTAGTTGCCGCTCCCTTCCCCATGTCCGTTGGCCACCCCTCACGCTGCGCGCTGCGGTCGCCGTCGGTGCTTTCGGACTGATTGTGCATCAGGATAACCTGAGTGGGGTAGGGCATGTCGATACCGTCTGCATCTAGGCGGTATTTGATCTTGGTCAGTACCGCGTCTATCGAACCCACTTTACTGGCTTGATCGCTAGATGACACATACCAGCGCGCTCGCAAGATGATTGCTGAGTCACCCAGCGATACATTGATAACCGAAGGTGCTGGGGTTTTGAGCACGTTGTTGGTGTTGGCCAAAACATCGAGCATGGCGCTGCGTGCTCTTTCGATATCATCTCCATAACCGATGCCGATTTCCGCCTCCAAGCGGCGCTCAGCGTAGGCAGTATTGACCATAACCGGACTGGTATAAAGCTGTGAGTTTGGGATCACCACGCGGCGTGAATCATAGGTTTTGATGTGAGTTGCCCGTATCTCGATCCGCTCAACCGTTCCCTCGTAATCACCAGTGATGATCTGATCGCCAACCTTAAAGGGCTCATTGATGAGCAGCAAGATTCCAGACAATAAGTTCTGAAAAATGTCTTTAAAGGCGAAGCCAATCGCAACCGATCCAATTCCCAAGGCACCAATCAACTCGCCAGCTGAAAATCCAGGAACCGCGATGACAAGGGCAACTAGTACACCCAAAAATATAATCACTGCGCCGCCTAGGCGCTTAAAAACCGTGACCAGATTTTGGTGATCTGAGCCTTCTTTTTGTATGAACTTAGAGACGCCCTTTTTAAAGACTTTAGAGAGTAAGTAAAACAGAACAAATACGCTTAAAGCGATAACCAAGAGCGGAACACGTTCCCAGAAACTGCTGAGCATTTCATTTACTGTTTGGATGATTTCGTTATATTGGATGGCGTCGACGGGCGGTGTTGTTGATTCAGGCATGATTGATACAGTAGAGGTAAAAGCACATTAGATCATACTGAACAAATGTGCTTTTAAGAGCTCTGGCGGGTTTTTTGCAATCATATGTAAATTGGTGATTAGGTTTTTGAAGGTTGCCCGGTTAAGGCCTCGATATGGTGTTCGATGATTTGCACGATGACCTCAACCACCCGATCAAACTCAATCATGCTGTTGGGTTGACTCAGGTAGCGGATCACTGAAAAGACAGCGGCGTTGATCAGCACGTAGGAGTTGGTCAGTAGGTCATTTACTTTTAAGAGCTCGGGGTGTTTGCTGATATAGGTCATCGCAAAAGCCATTAGAGAGCTTTCCGCTTCTTTGACATATTGATCGATCGCAAACCGTGACTGGTGGGTGAGTAGCTGCAAAAAGCGCTCGTTGTTTTGCTCGAGCAAGTCTTTATAGCGGTGAAGCAGAAACCGCACGGCTTCCCCAAGTGGTAAATCAACAATCTGCGGCAGGCTTTTTTGAATCATCTTGACGATTTCATCGGCAAACAATTTCGTCATCTGCGCATAGATATCCTCCTTGCTACTAAAGTACTCATAGACACTGCCCACAGAAACACCTGCTATATCAGCGATGTGCTTAGTGGTTGTGCCGTCGATGCCGTTTAGTTTTAAGGAGGTGAAACCTGCATCCAAGATGGCTGATTTGCGCTCGATGGATCTTTTTTGTTGCGGTTTTCTGGCCAAGGTAGATCGCTTATGGTTAAAGACTGCCCGAAGTATGCCTGAACGCCTGAGTTGATGTAGATATCAACTCAAACGCAGGATTGGAGCCAGAGCAGAGCTGGCTTTGATTCCCAAAATCAGTCGCCAAAGCCTTCGGATGAAAAGGTTTCTTGTTCAGCGCTTGGGGCTGAACCGCTACGGCTGATTTCATAGGCGCGATTTTGCAAATAGACCGACTTGAGTAGCTCATAATCATAGGGGTCAACCAGCCCATCAATTGAGAGCAGTTCAGCACGAAGGCTTATGCCATCTGCTGCGGTGACTCCGATCATGGTGGCGTCGTCTTGCAGGTATGCGGGTGGGTAAGCAGCTGAGTCAAATGGCAATCCTGCTGTGTCCCTCAAAGTACTTGGGCCCAACAGCGGAAGAACCATATAAGGACCGTTTGGCACGCCCCAGACAGCTAAGGTTTGCCCTAAGTCTTCTTTTGGGATGCTTAGACCTTGGTACTTGGCTGACACATCAACAAAACCTAAAGAGGTGACGGTGTTCAGAGTAAACCGTCCCAAGCTTTTGGCTGAATCAGCAGGCTTGCCCTGAAGCATCAAGTTGACCGCCGTCCAAGGTTCGCGCAGATTTTTAAAGAAGTTGCGCACGCCGCTTTTGACCGGGGCTGGAGTAACTTTTTGGTAAACCTTAGCGGTGGGTTTGAGTACAGCTTTGTCTAAAGCTGAGTTAAACGAATTGATTGGCTTATTGATGAACCTCAGTGGGTCTGAGCCCTCACTAACTTCTGGCTGATCACCAAAATTAAAAGCATCGCCATCGGCTGGCTCTTCTGTTTCAGTGACTTCCATTTCTGCAGCGTCTGATTCAGCGACTTCAGCCTCAAAAGCTTCATCACTCATCAGCTCATCGCTGTCGACCATCTGCTCTGGCTCAGCATCAGCTTCTGCAGTCGACATGACCATCAAATCTGAATTACTCAGCTCAACTTCAAGCGCGCCGTCGATAGGTTTCAAGGTCTGGGTTTTAAAATCAGGCAGCTCTTCACTGCCAGCAAAGTGCCCCTCAACGACGAGAATCGGGCTGGCTTTGCCGCTTTTTGCTGCGACGACAGCAGACTCAGGTTTGGCAGTTTCTTGAGCCAAATCTGCGGCGCGGGTATCTAAAACGCGGTTATGCAGAGCGTTAACAGCAACCGCTTGGGTTGAAAAAACACTCAAGCTGCTGATCGCAGCTGGCAACAGCAAAAGCTTCAGCCAGTTGAGTTTTTGGGGGTGTTTCATGAAGCTTATCCTTTCATTTTTGATGATTATGACTTAAATCACATCTCAGTCACACCCTGAAAAACTGGCTGAAAAAACGGTGAGATACTTAAATTGGCACAATTATTGCTGATTTTGGTCATTTTACTTGTAGATCATCCGCAAAGTTTTGATACGATTTGGTTTCACCGCTTAATCAGGTTACTGCATGAAAATGGGTTTGGGTGTCGGACTGGGTCAATCCCTAGCCATGACGCCACAGTTGCAGCAAGCAATCAGGATGCTGCAGATGTCCAATCTGGAGCTAAGCGCGCAGATTCAGCAGATGATCGAGATCAATCCGCTGTTGGAGCTTCCTGAAGAAGGAGGTGATTCTGAACCCGATGATGGAGAGTCCGAAATTGAGTCTGTCGATTATGAACTGGGCGACACACAGCTACTCCCCGATGATTTAGGCGTCGATGCCGACTGGTCTCAGATTTATCCGGATCACACCTCAGGTAGTGGATCGCTTGGGGATGAGTCAACTGAATTTTATGGAGCTGCCCAAGTCGATCTGCGCAGTCGCCTGCTTGAGCAAATGAGCACCCGTCCGCTTAGCGCCACCGATCAACAGATTTGCGCTGAGTTGATCGACTCGATTGATGATCGGGGTTATCTGGCGACAGAGATCCACGAGATCGTAGAGTCGCTCAACCTTCGGATGACAGATATCCAGATAGATGAAGACGAAGTTCTCGTGGTACTTAAGTTAATACAACACTGTGATCCGGCTGGAGTAGGTGCCCGCGACCTACCTGAGTGTTTGCGCTTGCAGCTGGAGCTTGGGGCACTTGAAATTGACAGTGACGCCAAAATATGGGCGCTGGCTTTAGTTGGTGCTCATGAGCACCTAAGCTCCCAAGATATTCGTAGGCTGCAAAAAGTCACACAGCTAAGTCTGGAGCAGGTCAAGACCGCGATAGCGGTGCTGCGTCAGCTTGATCCTGAGCCGGGTATCGGGGTGAGTGATTCAGGGTCAGTCCCTCCGCCAGACGTTATCGTGACAGGTCTTAAGGATCAGTATCGGGTTTTTTTAAATCCAGACACCTTGCCTCGAGTTGGGTTTTGCCAAGTTTATGTGCAGATGATTGATCGTCAAAAAGACACACCAGATCAGCAGTTTCTAAAAAACAACTACAGTGAGGCGAAACAGTTCATGCGCAGCGTGATTGAGCGTAACCGCAGTGTGGTGCTGGTGGCGTCTGCAATCGTGGAGGCGCAGAAGCAGTTTTTGGAGCAGGGTGAGGCCTTCATGAAGCCGCTGATACTTCGCGAGATCGCTGATCAGGTTGGACTGCACGAGTCCACGGTATCCCGCATCACCACGGCCAAAACCATGCTAACCCCTCGTGGTCTTTATGAGCTTAAGTACTTCTTTTCAAGTCACGTGACCGGTAGTACGGGGCAGGAGTGCTCATCGACCGCGATCAGCGCCAACATCAAAGAGTTGATCGGCGCCGAAGATCCCAAAAATCCGCTCTCTGACAGTAGGCTGACTGCGATGCTAGCTGAGCGTAACATCGAGGTAGCCAGACGCACCGTGGCCAAATATCGTGAGTCGATGGGAATCAGCTCGTCAACCGACCGTAAAAAGGTGATTTAAATAAGGCTAAGTGCCGGCTCTGCTGACTCAACCAGTTTTTAGCTTTGCAAGTGGTCATTTTTAGCTTGCTTTAGCTGCCTCGATATGGTTCTTTTAAGGGGTGGTCACGAGAGATTAAAGGAGTTACTTGCTGAGTGTTTTAGGCTTATAAGTCCATGATTTTAATCAGTTCTTGATCCTGTCTCGGCAACCTCCCTATTGATAAATCTGGCCACTGGCGCTATGCGCTTTGCTTGCGCCGATACATCAGGAGGTTACTTATGCATATCAGTATTCAGGGTCACCACATCAGCATCACTGAGGCGATCCAAAACAGTGTAAACGAGAAAATGGCCAAGGTTTTAAGACACTACGATCACATCAACAGCATGAAGGTGATGCTGTCAGTCGATAACCATCACACCGAAAAAACCCACAAGGGTCACCACTCTCATGTGGCTGAAGCGCTCCTCCGGGTACCGGGAAAAGAAATCTTTGTTCAGGCAAGCGGCGATGACATGTATGGCTCGATTGCTGCGATGGCGCAAAAACTAGATCGCAAGATTCGTAAGCTCAACAACAAGATCAATAAAAAAGTGAGAGCTAAAGCGTCGCGTTTCGCGCCAGAGCCGAAGCTGCTTGCATGATCCAGCAGGTTTAAACCCAAGTGAGACGAAAGATTAAAAGAGCGCATGAGCGCTCTTTTTGGTTTTGGCGTGCCGGTGCGCAAGATCTGAGTTGTCCAATATTCGCTCAATATTACAGTCACTTAGTCTCAAACCGCTGCCCATATGCCACAAAAAAAGTTACTCTTTAATTCAAATCTCAAGCTTTACGCCCATGAATCAGTTGCCTACGCTCCCCTATAGTTTTGCTAAGCGCCACCAAGTACTGCTGGCGCCGCCGATCTCAGGCGATGCCACCTCTGGCGCTCGCCTGTGGATCACGGCTGACTCGCCGCTCAGCGCGATTGGCGAGGTGAAGCGCATGATGGGTAGCGGCGCGGCGTCTGATTTGGCGCTTGAGGAGCTGAGCGCAGAGGAGTTTCAGCAAAAACTCTCAGCCCACTTTGCGGGCGACACCGGTAGCGCATCTCAGCAGGTCGCCGACGGGATCGAGGATCACCCTGATCTGCTTGAGCTTGCCGATCAGGTGCCTGAATCTGAAGATCTCATGGATCAAGAGGGTGACGCGCCGATCGTGCGCTTGATCAACGCGCTTTTGGGTGAGGCGATCCGCTTGCAGGCCTCCGATATCCACATAGAGACTTTTGAGAGGCGTCTGGCGGTGAGGTTTCGCGTGGACGGTGAGCTGCGCGAAGTGATCAGTCCTAAGCGCGCGCTCGCCCCACTCTTGGTGTCTCGCATCAAGGTTTTGGCGCGTCTGGACATCGCTGAGAAGCGCGTGCCGCAAGACGGCCGGATCTCGCTTAAGCTTGCTGGCCGGGAGATCGACGTGCGGGTATCGACCTTGCCCTCAAGCTTTGGTGAGCGCGTGGTCATGCGTCTGCTCGATAAGCAAAATGGCCGCCTTAGCCTGCATAAACTGGGGCTCAAGCCCGTCGACTTAACCGGACTTCAATCACTGATCCACCGACCGCACGGGATTTTGCTGGTCACCGGACCTACCGGTTCGGGTAAAACCACCACCCTTTATGCCAGCTTGTCTGAGCTAAACGACGGCAAGCGCAACATCATGACGGCTGAAGATCCGATTGAGTATCAGATAGACGGGATCTCTCAAACCCAGGTTAACCCCAAAGTAGAGATGACATTTGCCCGATCTTTGAGGGCCATGCTCCGCCAAGATCCCGATGTGGTCATGGTTGGTGAGATCCGTGATCTGGAAACCGCGCAGATCGCCGTACAAGCCTCACTCACCGGGCACTTAGTGATCTCAACCTTGCACACCAACACCGCGATCGGTGCGATCACGCGGCTGCGAGACATGGGGATCGAGCCCTTTTTGTTGTCGGGCTCACTGATCGGTATGGTGGCGCAGCGCTTGGTGCGAGTGCTCTGTGTTCACTGCAAGAGCGAGTCGCCTACCGACGCCGCGCAAAAACAGCTGTTTGAGCGCGAAGGGATCAAAGCACCCGCCATGCAGCCGGTTGCAATGGGGTGCGCCGAGTGCAATCAGCTGGGGTACCGGGGTCGAACCGCGATCTACGAGGTGATTCAGATCAACGATACGCTGGCGCGCCATATTCACAGCAGCAGCGCCGAGCACACGCTTGAGCAGCTCGCGCGAGAGCAGACAAACAGCATCCGCTTCGATGGTCTGAGCAAAGTGATCGCGGGAGTCACCACCATAGAGGAGGTGCTGCGCACCACGACTGAGGCGGTTGAGAGTTTAGAGGAAGTGACTTTTTAAAGAATCCGTCAAAATAAAGAAGCCTTCAAACTAGGCGGCCTTAATCAAGCCACCTCAATTAAGTCATCGCCTGTGCGATGAGCGCTTGGGCAGCTACTGGGTACCGCCCAAGTCAGAGTCCACAACTTGCCCTGAGTGTGATCCCAAATTACGGTTTGGGACGAGTAAACACCAGCTCCTTGGGGCTTGAGAGTGCTTCATCGAAGCGGTAGCCCTGCCAGTTGAAGTCCCTTAAACCGTTGGCATTTGCCACCTGATCGGTGACCACAAAACGAGCCATCGCGCCGCGAGCTCGCTTCGCATATAGGCCCAAAACCTTAGCTTTGCCATCGCTGATCTCTTTAAATACCGGCGTCACCACGGGAGCGCTTAAAGACTTAAGATCAACCGCTTTTGAGTACTCTTGAGAGGCCAGATTGACGACGGTGGTGATCTGGTTAGCCTCTATCTGCTGGTTGATCTGATCGGTGATTGCGCTGCCCCAAAAGTCATACAGGTTCTCCCCGCGCGCCGTATCAAGCCGCGTCCCCATCTCAAGGCGGTAAGCCTGCATCAGATCCAGCGGCCTGAGCAGTCCGTACAAACCCGACAAGATCCCAACGTGCTGATTGGCGTAGTGGATCTGATCATGAGTGAGGGTGTCAGCCAGAAAACTTTGGTAGACGTCGCCTTTAAAACTGAAGATTGCTGCTTTGGCATTTTGCAGATTTGGCTTTTTAACCAATTGCGCGTAACGGGCAAAGTTGAGCTCGCTTAAGTTGTCGCTCAGCTTCATCAGCTCCCCGATCTCGTCTTTCGTCAGGTTTTTTACCCGCTCAATCAGTGGCTCAGTCTGAGCCAGCAGAGCTGGAGTAGAGTGATCACTGATCGGCGATGAGCTTTCCATGTCGAGTTTTTTAGCAGGGGAGAGCAGGCAGTACAACATGGTTTGGCCTCGATCAAATTGACGATGCTAACTCAGCTGGCCAGCCGCTAAAACTGTTTTGTGTTACTGCCGGGCCAGCAATATGCCCACTCGCAGGGCTTATCGCTTTTGACTGACACCCCGCGTAGTTCAGGGTTCGAATCTTAAAAGCACTGATGCTGAATTTTTTAAGGATAAGCGGGTGAAGTCGTGATGTCGCATAGCCATATAAATGACTGATTTTTAGGTATTTTTCAATAAAATCTGATTGAGTTTCATTGATTGTCTACAAAACGTCACGCTTATCGGTTCGTCTTTGTACTCACCCCGGGCTTTGCTATAGTTTCTTAGCTTATTGGGTTTTGATCTCATGGATTTGGATCGACCCGATCATCAACACATCACTGACGCCCTGATCTTCAAAGGACTGGTTCCTGTAAGTGGATACGGCAAGTAAAGGATTACGCAGATGACTGTTCACTGGACTCGTACGCCCGACTTCAAACTCCCTGTGCTTAGCGCCCTGACACTGGCTATGTTCACGGTTGGTTTTCAGGCTCATGCTTTAGAGGCGATGGGCGATGAAGAGATGTCTGAGTCTTCAGGTCAGGCGATTGCCTTTTTGCCTGAAGATTTTAGTATTCGTTTTAACGGTGAAGACGGTACACCAGACACTGGTTATGTCCGCCTGATCCCAGTGGGGCCTAACAACATCGCTCCAGCTGCGGCTACTAACTACACTAAAGCTGACACTTATATATACGGCTTGGCACTCTCTCAGTCCAACAAAGAGCTGGGAGCTACACGCACCAACGCTGATCTTGATTCGCGTTTTGGTCGTCCGATTGAGTCCTGGGGTACGGGTTCAAATCCTTTTCAGTTGGCGGCAAAAACTAAAACTGGTGTGCCTAGTTTTAACGGTACGGCAAGCGATTTAAGTTTCGTTGAGCTAAAAGCGCCAGACTTCAATACAGTCGATTACTCATCTTCATCTTCTGCAGTTAGGTCGGCCTATAACCTTAAAGCAGGTTTTTATGCCGACATACTCAAGCGCAATCCGGCTTCTATCGATGGGGCTGCTGGCCAGTTTACTGAGCGCCTTAGACTCAACGCCGTATGGGATGGATTCTCGATCAACGGATCGAACCTCAGACTCTTTCAAACCTTGGGAAATTCACCAATCGCTGCCTATAACAACACCCTCGGCATCAACGCCATGGTTCGACTTAACAGTGGTGACGGCCAAACAGTTCGTGCAAACGTCAACAAAACAGGCTTGAGCGCCGTGACACGTCTGACCTCACCAGGCATTAACTTGAACAATCCAAATGCTACTGAAGGCAAGGTGCTTAAAAACTTGTTTCGCGACCGTATATCCTCACAAACCGGAACCACCACTTGGAGCGTTAACCCAAGCTCAGTGTTGAGTATTGGTTCAGCACAAGTTGGCCCTAACACCATTGATGACCTAACCACGCCGGCAATCGGCAACAGAGCAGCGCCGGTGTTTAACTCATCTGAAGGATTGAAACTTTACAACCTAAACGTAAACTTGCCTCTGGGCCAGCTTTATCAGCCACTGGTCATCGATAACAGCGGTAACAATTTGATACTGGAGCTTGCACGCGTACCCAACATCCAAAATATTCTCACTAAGCGCTACCAGCAGTATGCCCCTAATCCCGGCGAGACTTATACTGGCCGTGGTTCGGTTGGTTTCAACGATAGTGGAGTGGTTTACTCAGGCTCTACCTGTAACTTTAACCGCTGTCAAAACGCAGCCGGAGAAGCAGCCACACACGGCAGCATCACCATCGGTTCCACCAACTACAACGCGGCGACCAACCAGACCACGGCACACTCAGGTGAAGACGCATACGGCATGTCATTTGGCTCACTGCAAACCACGACCAAAACTTTTGATGCAGCAAACCCCTACTACAGTGATCCGGAGTACCAGCGCAGAAGAAGGCCTGGTGCAGATGGTTGGGAGTATCTTAGAACCGATGGCCAATATGAGCGAGCTGCTGAGCCATTGTTTGGTACCAACAGAGAGGGAGACTGGGACCGTAACTCGGTTAATCCCAACATTGCATGGATAAACTTTGGTGCGGGCCCTTTGGACAACTACACTCCCAGTGGAAATCAAACGCTTTATTCGCAAAATATTTCTTATCGAACTTCCACTACTTCGCCTATCAATAACCTAGGCTCAGCTGTGATCGACGGTATCTCTATCAATCACTTAAAGCTCTCCACCACAGGAGCGCAGTAATATGCTGAAACTGATTAAAGCCAGTATCTTATCTGTGCTCTTGCCAGTGATCTCTGTGAGTGCTTTGGCGCTTGAGCCGATCAGCGAGCAGGATTTATCTAACCAAACGGGCCAGGCGGGCGCGAAACTTGATCTGAATTTGCAGCTTAACCAAAACCCTGAAACTGGTAACTTTGAGTGTGCTGACTTGGCTTACTGTCGATTGGCCTTTTCACCTAACAACCGCAGTGGCAAGTGGCTGGTGCTTAAGGGGCTGCAGGGACAGATCGCTTTTGAGGGTATGCGTATCGACGGAGCCACCGATATTGGTGGCACGGGTAACAGCGGATTAAAGTTGACCTTTAACAATGTCGCCAGTGGTAACGTCGCTGCAAACACCATGTCGCCTATCCGTATCCGTAACTTAGGGTTTAGCGCCCTGTCTTTTGAGCAAGATGTTGCAGGTACGCCTGGCTATCTGAACAGAACAACTTATGCGGCCGGCCCTGGTGTCACCGCTTTTGATGTGGGCCGCGAGCGTGGGTTTATCGGTCTGGACATCAACGGCAACTTAGACGTCACCGGTAGCCTAACCATCTTTAACTTTACTCCATAGCCCAGTATGACAAGGATCTGTCTTATGAGCTCTACATACACAAATTGCCTATACGGCTTCGCTGCTCTGATTGTAGCGGGAAGTTGTCATGCGATGCAGTCCATCGATGATCAGGCTCTGGGGGAGATCTCAGGCCAAGACGGGATCATGCTAACCGCAAGCGCTGCATCAGCTAACATCGGCAGGCTACGTTATGAAGATGAGCCAGGCCGAGTGCTTGACATCAACAACGCCCAAGTTGCTCCAGCCGTACCTGGCGGTCGCATCAACACTAGCCTGCAGCTGCAAACTGGTAGCAACGCAGCTGGTCAGCCCGCCCTGCAAGCCGAGATTAGACTTTCTGCGGTCACCATAGATGCGGAGTCCCTAACACTGGACAACACCACTGACGGAGTGGCACCAGCCAACCTTGGCCGCTTTACCTTCAAAACCACTGAAGATACGCTGCTCAGCATCAACACTTCAAACGGTTTTTTAAACCGTCAGGGCAGTGCTGAGATTAAGCTCAAACTGGACAACGCAGATGTGTTCATCACTGAAACCCAAAACTCGGGCGCGATCAATAACCAGTTAGTGCTGGGTAATCTGCGACTCGATGTTGACTTGCGTGGTAGCGTCTATGTCGATGATGCGGGCGGTTTTGTTGTGGATGCTGACTCGATCACCTTGAACCCAAACGGATCGGACGCTGGTATCCAGTTGGCGCTGCTGCATAAAGGCAACGTTGGGACTGACTTCAACACTTACGATTCAGCAACCGCAAACGGGATTGCCAGGATTGGTGCTTCTGGAGAGGTGGTTAACACCAAGCTTAGCCTGCGCGGTACCAACGCGACTTCGGGTGCTCAGTTACTAGACCCAACCTTGTCAGTGGTCGGTAGCAAAGGGATCGCAGTCAGCTTGAGCGGTGAGCTAACAGAATCCACCTCGTTTGATTTGTCTGAAGCGGGTGCAAACGGTTATGGCCTGAGGTTTTCTAACATCAAGCCTTTCAATCCATATGAAGACAGAGCTCCTTTTAGTTTCGGCACAACCTACATCAACTTGGTTAACATCAATCAGTTGTCTTTGCCACAAACAGAGCTGGCGCAAGCTCGCAACACGCGGCTAAACGGTATTTATATCGCGACCCAATTAGCCAACCCAGCTGATTATGTGCAAAACCTGACATCTGGCGAGCGATTGGCGATCTTAAATCGAGGCTTTGAGCTACAGGGTATCGCGCAAACAGCTGAATTTACTCTAAACGCAAACGCCAACAACACGGTCAATACACCGCCGCCGACGTCAAACAGCTTTGGAATCTCACCCAATATTTATAACCTAAATGGTAACGTGACTGTCTCAAGTGCCGGTGCTGGCAACTTGGTATCAGCTAAAACAGGCAACAACATCCAGTTTGATAATCGCTTAAACTTGAGTTTTGGTGTCTCTACTGAAGGGGTTAACTCAGACGGTACCAAAACCACCAGTTTACTGATCACCGATAACGTCGGTGACATCTATCTTGGCTTACGAAACATTGACCTACTGGCTATGGGTCAAGGGGTTGCAGGGATCAGCAACCAAGGTATCCACGTAAACTTTAATCAGTTCCTGGTGGTGTTTAGTACCGAGATTGCCGCTGGAGCACTTCCAAGTACTGCTAACACGTTACAGGGCGGACCAACCAGCTTTGTCACGCAAGACGACACCCTCGTTGCACTCAGGGGCCGGATCAGTGCGAGTCAGCTGAACTTTGATCTGCTGCCAGCCAACAACGCTGCAGGTGAAAACTACATCGGATACGCGGTCGACCTGACTTTAAACCCAGACGCCTCAAGCTTCCTGCAAATCGTTGAGCCTAGCGACAGCAGCACGGTAGGTTTCGATAAGTTAACGGGCCGCGTCAGAATTGCAGATGGTCGCATCGACATACTTGAAGATGGCGGCCGGTTCTACAACGATATCCGCATCAACCCAAACAACCAGCCAGACCAAGTGTTTAGCGTAGGAGAGATCAACTTCTACCCAGCATCTGCTGCTGGGCCACTGGGTAACCCTCAAACGTTGGGCCGGGCTGTGTTGACCGGTGGTCGGTTGATCTCTGATTTAACCATACGTCCTGTGGATTGAATCTCACAACCGATAGGACTTGCAGTTTAGTTGCTACGGCCTCAGAGTTGGCTTGTAGATGTTGAGACATAGATATTTGCATGGAGGCAAATGTATGAGTTACCCGATCTTAAATCTTGCGAAGCTTACGATCAGTATCGCAGCCCTTAGCCTTTGTGCTACTAGCAGCTTTGCGATGACCGCTCTAGACGATGCTGAGTTAAGTGAGAAGAGTGGCCAAGCGCTACTCAACTTGTCTACGATCATGCCGGGTGAGCAAGGCAACGTTAACGGAAACACTGGATTTTATAAGGTTGGCCTACAAGCGCAGCTGGATCTTAACGCCAACATACGTAAGTTGCAGTTAGGTTGCGGTGGTATCAACGGAGCAGACGGCTGTGATGTTGATATTGATTACTTGCGATTTGCGGGACTGGGTTCGCTGGATGCGAACGGTAGGCCGATTAACGATGGTGGACCAGCTACTGACTTTAATCTAGTAAACCCCTATGTTGAGTTCGCTTTTAGCGATCCAGACAGCTTAGTTAACCGCAAGTTGGTTGGTTTACGAGTTGGTTCTGAGCAAACAAGAGGTGTGCTTTCTATAGGAACCCGGCCTGTTGATGCACAAGGAAATGCTGTATCAAGTGAAGTAACTGTAGACGGGGTTCCGCAAGAGGATGTAAGTAAGCACACAGGTATTAACAGTCTAAGTGGTGTTATTGGTGAGTTACTGGTTGTGGGTACTGCCGATACTAACTTGGGTCCAGGTGATATTCAGGGTAGAGACGATGATGATAACGATAGTCTCGCAACCTTTGATAACGTATACAGCTCTCGCGCTTCTGAGCTAAGACTTGCACCCTTAGAAGTTAACAATGTTCTTGGCTTTGTGAACGTTGACGCTGATTTCATAACTAGTCTTAAGCTGATTCACAATTTAAAAATCGCGAACAACGGTGACTTTGCCAAAGGCTTTTATTTCTCCCTGTCTAGCCTTGGCGACAACAAAGTAAACGTCAAATCAAATGGTAATAAGACGATTACTAGGGAGGCTGGAGGTACTGTCGGAGCTGATGATGTAGTGGTAAATGCGCCTGATAATTCTTCAGAATGGCTTAAGTGGCAGACTGAAAGTTCAAGCGGTGCCACTACCTGGACTCCAGCTCAAAGAGGCTGGAGTATTCGTGTCCCTCGGGTTGAAATAACAAACTTCACCACCTCACCGCTTGAAGTAAATGCAATTTCATCTTTATTTGCGACCGCTATTGTTAACAACCCTGACTTAGGTCAGATTCCAATTGACAACTGTTATGGCCCACTTAGCTTCTGCTGAAGCTTAACCTTTTAAAACTCTGCTCATAGCCGGGTTTTTTGGTTCTAGCGAGCCAAAAGACTTTAGCGAGTAAAAACTTTTAAGTGCTCAGCTAAGTCCGCTGGATCTCCCACCAGTGCGCGAGCCAAGCTGTGGTGGCTGGCCGAGGTTGGCGCTTGAGCATCGATGAGCTTCACCGCAAGCGCAAGGATCGTCTTGGCACGCTCAGCGTTTGCCAGTAAGTTCTCTAACGCGCTGGTGGCAGTCACAGCGTCCTCGCCCGGGTGCCAACAGTCAAAGTCAGTCACCATCGCAAGGCTTGCGTAGGCGAGCTGAGCTTCCATAGCCAGTTTTGCCTCTGGCATGTTGGTCATACCGATCACGTCTGCCCCCATAGAGCGATACCAGTGTGACTCCGCGCGGCTTGAGAACTGCGGTCCCTCGATACAGACGTAAGTTCCGCCTTTATGAAGGGTGACGCTATCGGTGGCATGCTCCCCGTTGAACTGCTCCACCGCCAGTGCAATCACGGAACTTAAGTTCGTGCACACCGGATCAGCCATGGACACATGAGCCACCGCGCCGTCGCCAAAGAACATGCTGCTGCGAGATTTGGTGAGGTCGATATACTGATCGGGAAGTACCATGTGCTGAGGGTGCAGGTTTTCCCTGAGCGAGCCAACTGCACTGACCGAGATCAAGTAGCGCACGCCCAGCGACTTTAGTGCCCAGATATTGGCGCGGTAGGGGATCTCAGATGGGATCAGGCCGTGACCACGGCGGTGACGCGCTAAAAAAGCGACATTTGCAGTGCCAAGCTTGCCGGTCATGATCTGATCGGAGGTCTCGCCAAAAGGCGTCTCCACTGTGACTGCTTGCAGATCCTCGATACCGGGCAACTCATACAGTCCGCTGCCGCCTAAGATTCCGATCATGCTTCTCTACCCATCTGGTTTGATTGGGTATAGTGTCAGCGAGCACAGTAAGTTTCAACTCAGGGTGGAGAAGTAAAATGTCACCGAAAACAACGCTGCTGATAGGCGGGGGTCACACCCATGTGGTGGTGCTTCGAGAGTGGATCAAGGGCAATAAACCAGCAGGCTCAGTCACCCTGATCAGTGAGGGCGATTATCAGTACTACTCAGGTATGCTTCCTGGCATGGTTAGCGGGTTTTACAAACCTGAAGAGTGCCGGATCGACTTAGCCGAGCTCTGTGCTCAGGCAGTAGTGCGGTTCATCAAAGCACGTGCGGCAGCATTAGATGTTGATCAAAAAATCGTGACGCTAGATAGCGGTGAGCGCATAGAGTTTGATCAGATCAGTTTGGATACGGGCTCGAAAACTCGCGCGCCTAAAGTGGTTGATGCCGATGGAAATTTGGTTAATTGCAGCTCCCTAGATACCGGATCAGCCGCAGAGGGTGTGTTGCCGGTCAAGCCGCTCGCGCTGAGCTTTTCAGTATTGTGTGATCTGAGTCAAGCTCAGACTGCAAGCAGTGTGACTGTGGTAGGCGGCGGGGCGGCTGGGGTTGAGCTGGCTTTAGCACTAAAGCATAGACTAAAGAAGCAGGGCGGCGATCAGCCGGTCAACTTGGTGGTCGGTGCGGAGCTGCTGAGTGACCAGCACCAGCGGGTAGAGACGCTGGCTGCTCAGGCGCTCAAGCAGTCTGGGGTTGTCGTGTATGAAGGCCGAGCAGTTGTAGAAGCTGAGTCGGTTGGCGAGGCGCGCGGTCAAATCATAAGTGATCAGGGCGGAGAGACTGAGGCTTATAGAGAGGTTGACAATCGGAGGCATTTGGCTGATTTGGTGACGCTAAAGGTGGGATCAGAGCGGATAACACATACTTGGGTGATAAGTGCTTCTGGGGCTGCGCCGCCTGATTGGTTAAGCGGAAGTGGGCTCACGCTTGATCAGGGGTTTGTTGCGGTGGATCAGTTTCACCGCTCGGTATCGCACCCTGAGGTGTTTGCGGCAGGAGACGTCTGCGCACGTCAAGATGTTACTATGGCGCGCTCCGGGGTTCATGCGGTGCGGGCTGCTCGCGCACTGGCGCATAATTTAACTTCTGAGGAGCCCATCGCCTATGAGCCTAAAAAGCACTCACTGTACTTGCTGAGTTTAGGTGCGCGAGAGGCGATCTTTAGTTTCGGGGCAGTGAGTTTTCGTGGGCGGTGGGTGTGGCGGTTAAAGGATTGGATAGACCGGCAATTTATCGATAAGGGGAGCTGCGGGGTTTAGCTGAGTGTTTGATGATTGCTAATGGGTAAACATCGACAGGGCAAACTCCGATGCTGTTCTTGAGCTTTTTGGTGATAACTGAGCTAGCTATAAGATCAGCTTTGGCTTGATCCAAGGTTTATATCAAAACTTTTAGGGTCAGCGTCAGCTTTTGGGTTGATGAGGTAGTCAGATACAGCGCCCTTCAAAAGGGGCGTAAGTTCAGTTAACTGTGAGCTACGTTCGCTCCATACTCAATTAGATTACCAGTGGGTATAATTGGCGCAAATCTAACCAGAGCGTCTATATGCACGCTACGCTTCCGCTTCTTGAGATCAGTGACTTTCCCGCGATACGCCGAGATCGGCTTAGTACCTTGCAGCTCAACATCGGTTACCTGTGTAATCAGAGCTGCCTGCACTGTCACGTAAACGCAGGGCCGACTCGCACCGAGATGATGAGCAGTGAAAACATCGATCTGGTGGTTGAGGTACTTAAAAAACAAAAGATCGAGACTTTAGATATCACCGGCGGCGCGCCTGAGATGCACTCGGGTTTTAGGGATTTGGTGGTGCGCGCACGCAAACTTGGGGTAGAGGTCATCGACCGCTGTAACCTTACGATCTTAAGTGAACCGGGATACGAGGGCACGGCTGAGTTTTTGGCTGAACAGGGCGTCCAGATCGTGGCATCGCTGCCTTGTTACTCAGCTGATAACGTCGATGCCCAGCGAGGCAACGGCACCTTTGATAAGAGTATCTGGGCGCTGCAAAAACTGGGCTCTTTGGGTTACGGTAACCCCGGTAGTCCGCTCAAACTCAATCTGGTTTATAACCCGCAAGGTCCAAGTTTGCCTCCAGCTCAAGAGCAGCTTGAGGCTGACTACAAGCGCGAGCTTAAAGCCCACTTTGGGATTGAGTTCAACTCCCTATTTGCTCTGGCTAACATGCCGATTAAGCGCTTCGGTTCTTTTTTGATATCTAAGGGTCAGTTTCACGGTTATATGGACTTGCTCAAAGCTAACCACTCAGACGCTAACTTGCCAAATGTCATGTGTAAAACCACCATCTCGGTGGATTGGCTAGGAAACCTGTATGACTGTGACTTCAATCAGCAGCTGGATATCGGTTTGCCGGGAAGCAGCGCGCCCAAACACCTGACTGATTTGTTAACCGCAGAGGTAGACGGGCGTGCGATACGAGTGGCAGATCACTGTTTTGGTTGCACGGCTGGCGCAGGCTCAAGCTGCGGAGGATCACTGAGCAGTGATACCGAAGCCGGCGCTGAATCTACCGAATCTGCGGAGCAAGAAGCTTGAACTCAACAACTTCTCGTTACCTGACCAAGGGGTTCTTGGTTGCCGCGATCTTGGCGATCTTGGCAGCTGTGTGGTTACTGGATCTGACTCAGTACTTAAGCCTTGAGTACATGCAAAGGCAGCTTGGCCGCTTTGATGCACTTAGGCTGGACCATCCACTACTGGTTAGCGGCGGTTTTTTTATCTTATATGTGCTGGTTGCTGCGCTGTCGATCCCTGGTGCGGCAGTACTGACTTTGCTTGCGGGCGGTCTCTTTGGTTTTTGGTGGGGCTTAGGCTTGGTGTCAATTGCCTCAACTTTGGGAGCACTTCTGGCCTTTTTGACGGCTCGCTTTTTGCTCAAAAACTGGATACAGGACCGGTTTTCTGATCGCTTGAAAACCTTTAACGAGGGGATCGAGCGGGATGGAAAGTTTTACCTGTTTTCCGTGAGATTGGTGCCCGTGTTTCCATTTTTCCTGGTCAACTTACTCATGGGATTAACCCCGATCAAGGCGTGGAGCTACACGTGGGTCTCCTTGGTCGGTATGCTCGCTGGGACGGCGGTGTATGTAAACGCAGGCACTCAGCTGTCCCAGCTTGAGAGCGTCTCCGGGATCTTCACCCCGGTGATACTCGGCTCGTTTGTGCTTTTAGCGGTCTTTCCATGGCTCATCAAATGGCTGTTTGCACGGTTCTCCAAACTACCTGAGGCCAGCGCATGATTCACTGGATCAAACAAAGCTGGCTCAATCTGCGCTATCCAGTATACAAACCGTACGCTATGCCGCATAAGTTTGATACTAACCTGCTGGTGATCGGAGCTGGGTCAGCGGGGTTGGTTTCAGCCTATATCGCGCAGGTGGTCGGAGCTAAAGTCACCTTGGTTGAAGCCACTAAGATGGGCGGCGACTGTTTAAACACGGGCTGTGTCCCCTCAAAGACGCTGATCCACTGCGCAAAGTTAGCTTTTGATGCCGAGCAGTCAAGCCGGATTGGTTTGAAGCTGAGCGGTGAGATCGACTTTGGTGTGGTGATTAAGCAAGTGCAGGCAAGCGTAACCACCATCGAGCCGCACGACTCGGTTGCGCGCTACGAGTCGCTGGGGGTTGACGTGCTCACTGGGTTTGCTCGCATGATTGATCCGTGGCGAGCTGAAGTGACGCTGCACAGCGGTGAAACCCGTGTGATCAGTGCCAGAAGTGTGGTGCTGGCAACTGGAGCTGCGCCAGTAGTGCCTGAATTTAGCGGGTTAGAGGGTAGTGGTTACTTGACCACAGAAACTCTGTGGGAGCGCTTCGGTGAGCTTGAGCGGGTGCCTGATCGCCTGCTAATTGTTGGCGGGGGTCCGATCAGCTGTGAGCTGGCTCAAGCGATGGCCAGGCTTGGCTCACAAGTGACTTTGATGGAGCGTGGATCTCGCCTGCTTAGAAAAGAAGACACTGAGGTCAGCGAGTTTGCTTTGCAGCTTCTTAACGAAGCGGGAGTCAAGGTACTGCTAAACACTGAGCTCAGCCAACTCCACGGAGCAAAAAAACTTGCCGATTTAAAGAGCCGTGAATCAGAATCGGTTGAGTACGACGAGTTGCTGCTGGCGGTTGGTAGGCGGGCTCGCTTGAAGAACCTAGGGCTGGGCGAGCTGGGTTTCGACACCGATCAACCGCTTGAAGTTGATGAGTTTTTGCGTACCCGTTACCCGAACATCTTTGCTGCAGGTGACATCATAGCGCCCTATCAATTTACGCACACCGCTTCTCATGAAGCTTGGTACGCGTCGGTTAACGGGCTCTTTGGTGCGATCAAAAAGTTTAAAGCGGACTATTCGGTGATCCCCTGGACAACCTTTATGGATCCTGAGATTGCCCGGGTTGGTTTAAGCGAGCTTGAGGCGGCTGAGCAGCAGATCTCGGTTGAAGTGACTCGCTTTGATATGACGCAATCGGATCGAGCGGTGAGTGAGCAGAGCACAGCCGGGTTTATCAAGGTGCTCACTAAGCCCGGTTCCGATCAGATACTGGGCGCGTTAATTATCGCGCCAAGAGCTGGTGAGATGCTGGCTGAGTTTGTACTCGCCATGAAACACGGCTTGGGCCTGAAAAAGATCATGGGTACGATTCACACTTACCCGACTTGGTCTGAGGCGGCCAAATCTACCGCGGGCAATTGGCAGCAAAAAAACAAGCCCGATTGGGCGCTTAAGGTATCTAAAAAGTACCATGACTGGATGAGAGGTTAACGTGAAGTTTATAGTTTTATCGGTGGCGCTGTATCTAGGGGCTACCCTACAGGCGCTGGGTTTCAATCACAGCAACTTTGATCAGCTGCTCAAGTCAAATGTCACTTGGATCAATCCGTCGGCAACTGAGGTGGACTATGCCGGCCTTATGGATCAACAAGCCAAGCTGCAAACTTACTTAAGCAGTTTGGCAGCAGTTAAGAAAAGTGAGTTCAACACTTGGCCAAAGCCTGAGCAGTTGGCATTTTTAATCAACGCCTACAACGCTTACACGCTTGAGTTGATCCTTGAGAATTATCCAGAGATTGATTCGATCAAAGATATCGGCGGGTTTTTTGGATCGCCTTGGGATATCCGCTTTGCCCAGCTTTTGGGCGGAGAGCGCACGCTCGATGAGATCGAGCACAAGATGATCCGCACGGAGCGCTTTAGTGAGCCCAGAATCCACTTTGCGGTCAACTGCGCCAGCATCGGTTGCCCTGCGCTTCGCGATGAGGCCTATACCGCAACTAAGCTTGAGGCGCAGCTTAAAGATCAGACTCGGCGCTTTTTGGCCGACCGCAGTCGTAACGATATAAATGGTGATACCTTGACGATCACGCCACTTTTTAAGTGGTACTCGGAGGACTTTAGGGGATCAGGCGGAGCGGGAGTGCGAAACTTTTTAGCGGATTATCCAGTGGCGCTGAATTTATCGAAAGAGCAAAAGTCGGCACTGCTTAACGGAAAAATAAAACTGCGCTACTCAGACTATGATTGGTCGCTGAACGATAAGCGGTGATTGGTTTTCAGAGAGCGTTTGAATAGATGACTTTGATGGAGTGGAGAGCGCTATGCGGGTTGCGGTGATCGTACCGATCTTTAACGAAGAAGCATCTGTTGCTGATTTGGCGCTGCAATTGAACCGCTTAAAAGACGAAGGTGCAGCCGTGGTAGTGGTCGATGGCAGTAGCACCGACTTCTGCGCGCCCAAATTACGTCAACTTGGCTTTACAGTAGTTAACGCACCCAAGATGCGCTCTCGTCAGATGAACGTTGGTGCTTGGTGGGCAAAAAAAACCCACCAGCCAGAAGCGCTGGTTTTTTTGCACGCTGATACGCTCATGCCGCCGGGTGCGATTGGATTGATTGAGCGTACGCTTAAGCCGGATCAGGCCAATCAAGCCGCTGATCACCCGCAGTGGGGACGATTTGATGTCGCGCTCACAGGCAAGTCAGCGATCTTTAGTTTAATCAGCTACCTGATCAATCTGCGCTCACGCCTGACAGGCATCGCAACCGGTGATCAGGCGATATTTGTTCGAGCTGATAGGTTTTATCAGATGGGCGGGTTTCGGCCAATTCGTCTGATGGAGGACGTCGAGATCAGCAAGCGACTTCGATCGAAGTCACTACCGGTTTGTTTGCGGGCAAAAGTGATCACTTCTTCCAGGCGCTGGGAGCGCGGCGGAGTTTGGCGCACGATCTGGCTCATGTGGAAACTGCGTTTTATGTATTGGATGGGTGTGAGCGCAGACAAACTGGCCGTGCGCTACCGCTGATGGCAGCTGATAAATCTTCATCGCGAGCAGATCAACTCAGGGCCCAAGTGATCGTCATGGCGAAAGCCCCGGTCGCAGGTAAAGTGAAAACTCGCTTGATACCGGCGCTAGGTAGCGAGGGTGCTGCGCTTTTGGCTAAGCAGTTACTTGAGCATGCTTTGGAGCAGGTACTACAAAGCGATGCCGCTGCTGCTCTGTGTATGGAGCCTGAGCCCTCACACGTTGATTGGCTGTGCGTTGATCCCGAGCTGATCAAAGAGTTTGCGCAAACCGCTCAAGAGGGCTTGGACTTAGGCGATCGACTTAAGAGCGCTTATAAGCAATCAGCTGAGCGCTTTAACGCAACTCTGTTTGTGGGTATGGATTGTCCTGGGCTGAGCGCTGATCTGATCAATCAGGCTATCGAGAGACTTAGTGAAGTCGATGTGGTGATCACGCCCAGCACCGACGGCGGCTATGTGCTGATCGGCATGCGCGGCTACCACCCTGAGCTGTTTGATCAGATCAGCTGGAGCACGGATCAAGTGCTGGATCAAACGCTGGTGCGCGCGCAGGATTTGGGTTTAAAGGTGTTTGTTTGCTCCGCACTCACGGATATCGATGAGCCGAGCGATCTGGTGCATTTGCCAAAGGATCTTTACCGAAAATTTGACCTTGGCGATTGGTGAGGTTGAGCATGATTAGCAAAATGACCACTTTTTTAGCAATCAACCGCGGGCTGGCTTTGGTGATCTGCCAAGCAGTTTTATGCGAGAGATAGTGCTTTAAGAGGCAGTAAGACGATATCAGCCAATCAAATTGGTCGCTGAAAACAATTAATTTATAGCAGATTAACAAACACAGGATTCATCATGAGCACGCACGACTTAGTTAAAGATTACTACGGCAAGCAGCTGCAAAGTTCAGCGGATCTCAAAACCGACGCCTGCTGTGACTTGGCCTCAATGCCGGCTTGGTTGCCACCTTTGCTTGGCAACATCCACAGCGACGTGCTGGATCGCTACTATGGCTGCGGGTTGGTTGCACCGCTAAAGCTAGAGGGTTGCCGCGTGCTCGATCTGGGCTGCGGCACGGGACGCGATGTTTATGCCCTGGCTCAGCTGGTTGGCGCCAGCGGGGAAGTGGTCGGGGTCGACATGACCGATGAGCAGTTGGAGGTGGCAAGAAAGTATCAGGATCACCACAGTGAGAAGTTTGGGTTTGCCAACACCCAGTTTTTAAAGGGGTATATCGAGCGACTGGATGAGCTGGGCCTTGAGCCTGAATCCTTCGATGTGATTGTATCTAACTGTGTGATCAACTTATCAACCGACAAAGCAGCGGTGCTCGCTGGTGCGCTAAAGCTGCTCAAACCAGGCGGCGAGTTTTACTTCTCAGACGTCTACAGCGATCGCCGAGTACCCACTGAGGTTGCCAAAGATCCTGTGCTCTACGGAGAGTGTCTAGGCGGAGCCCTGTATTGGGGAGACTTCATGAAGCTCTCAAAGCAAGCAGGATTTGCTGATCCCAGATTGGTTGAAAGTCGCCCGCTGGCTGTCGATGACCTGCGACTTTTGGCTATGACCCGCGGCATCGGGTTTTTCTCGGCGACCTATCGACTCTTTAAGCATGAGTGCTTGGAGCCAGAGTGCGAAGACTACGGACAAGCTGTGATCTATCAAGGCGGGATTGCTGGCGCGGAGCAGGTTTTTGTTCTTGATACCGGCCACACCATCGAGCGCGGACGGGTGTTTCCTGTCTGCGGCAACACATGGCTCATGCTCGAGCAAACTCGGTTCAAGGAGCACTTCACTTTTATCGGCAACTTCGATGTCCACTACGGCGTGTTCGAGGGCTGCGGCGGCGGCCTGCCCTATGCGCAAAGTTTTGATGAGCAAGGGATCAGCTGCTGCTAACAGCCTCGCCCAAGGGGTTTGGCTGATTAGTTTCAAATGCCAACGCTAGCCAGCCTCCCCCAAGCATAAGATTAGCGGCTTTTTTTAAGCTGAATCAGTCGGCAATCTCTCGCCTGGCTGGGTTTGATGGTTTGTTTTAATGACAAAAAAGATGCGCTAAAACGCCGTAAATTGATGATTTTATAAATACGTAGTCTAAACCTTCATATTTGATCAGCTAATTTACACCGGTAAGTTTTGACTGACTAAAAAGCCCCAACAGCTATGGCTGATGGGGCTTTTGCGTTGATCAATCACGTGACTTAAGCGGGGTATTGCTGTGACTTTTGCGCAAATTTGATTAAGGCCACAAAAACGACACCACCGACGACATTTCCCAAGATAGCAACCACCTCAAACCGCAAGTAATCCATGATATCGATGTTGTCGCTTAGCAGCATGCCACTGAAGATTTCGATGGACCCAACGATTGAGTGGTGCAGGCCAGCGATACCGATCAACAGCGTAATCATGAAGGTCACGACGATCTGAGAGATCGTCTCGCAGGAGGAGGCTACAAGCCAGGACACCAGTCCCATCAACCAGCCAGCCAAGAGCGCCGATAAAAACATCGGCCAACCCTGAGTTTCAAGTTCATGATGGGCAATCGCAACGATACTCTCGGGCTGGATCGCTGCGATGTGACCAGCAAGTGCAGTCAGCAAAAAAGCAAAGATATAGCCACCTATCAAGTTACCCGTCAGGATCAAACCCCATGTTTTAAGGAGCCTTAGCACGCCCACTTCTCCGGTCAATACCGGATAAGCAGCGCGAGTGGTGTGTTCGGTGAACAAATCGGAGTTGCCGATCACCACCAAGATAAACCCGATCGGGTAGCCGAAAGCCACCAAGAAATACAGCATCTCTTGGGAGAGCTCGGTGCTTGAGAGTGTGGTGTAGATGACCACCAAAGCAAGCAAGGAGAACCCGATTTCAAGTCCGGCTGATAGCGATGAAAACAGGATCACTCGCGATGAGCGGTGATGAAAGCTCAGTGAGTCGCTGGTTTCCTCTTCTAAGACTTCATCGGAGTGGTTGGTGCTGGTTTCGTTCAAGAGTCGTCTGATGGGTGACTAGTTTACTGGATAGTAAATCAGCGCCGCTTTGATCACTGTGCATTTCCGGTGAAAAAAGATCCAAGGTGCTTTTTTATTTGGCGCATGCAATCACAGGCTCAAGCTAATCAAGTTAGAGAAGTCGGTAACCGATAGTCTGAGTGCAAGGTGTAGGCGGCCCTGATAAAGGTTGAAGGGGCGGGTTATTGCACTCTGCTGTACCCCGGCTCGTAGGCAGATGGACACCTGAATAAGATAAGAGATTGATTTTCATTATCAAAAAATCAATATAGTCGTTCGTATTGGATGTACCAAGTGGTAACAAATATTGGGACCATTGGCGGTTGGAGCGGCTATTGATAAATATTTTAAAAAATATTACCATCTATCTTAATAAAACTACCTTTTGTTCTGGGACAAACTGGTTTTTAGCGTATAAATGAAAGAGGCGATAAAGCCTTGGGCCACATTTAAGTCTCAAGCACATCAAGTCGCTAGCGGTAGGGCAGGGATTTGCTCGTAACCGCTCACCATTTGGAGGTCATTTAGATGAATACCAGCCGGATAAAAAGTGTCGATTTGCAATGTGCTTCAGGATGTGACGCTGGACTGCAGTGCCAGAGCGATATCAATCAAAAGCTTCACATATTGATTGTGGATAAAAACCCCCTAGATTGCGAGTTGATTAAGACTTACTTAGAGGGTGTTGATGCATTGGTTGTTGCTGCGCAAAGCGTTGATAAAGCACTCGAATGCGCAAGGTGGCTTAAGCCCGATTTGGTTCTCAGTGAGCTAACGTTCGATGAAGATCTCGATGGACTTGATCTGTGCCGTGAACTTAAGCGTGCGCCTCACATCGACCAACCAAGTGTTCTGTTTGTATCTTCTCAAATCGATAAGCAGCAATTGTCTATTGAGGCAGGAGCTGATGGCTTTATCTCTAAGCCTTTTAATAAGAAACACCTTCTTCGCATCGTTAAAGCCCAGACTCGCTTCAAGCAGTATGTGAAGGAAATACCGGGCTCAACCCATCAAGGGATTAAAACATTGAGTGATCAGACCCAAAAACAGCAGCATGCTTCAAGTTTCACTGAACTAAAGGCTCCTGAGCTTATGGATGCGGTCGCCAACTGCTTCAATCGCGCAGCCTTCAGGGAATATGTCGGATATCTGATTGCTTCCCAGCAAAGCGATGAAGCAGTAGGTGCGTTCGTTCAGATCCACATCAACAACCTGTCTTTGGTGAACGAGTGCTGCGGTTTCGCTGCTGGAGATCAGCTCATGCGTGAAGCGGTGAGTCGCATCGAGCGCGTCAATCAAGGCGAATTCTTTTTGGCCAGACTGCAAGGTAAACAGCTTGCGCTGGTGGCACCAAGACTCGACAAGACCAAGATGCGACGCATGTTGGCCGAGATTAAAGCTCAACTAAACAGCGAGCCTTTTGTTTACGACTCACTGCATTTACCGCTAGATGCGGAAGTGGCCATACACCTGATTGATAAAAACTTAGATAACTTGGATCAGTTGTACTTTCTGCCCATCACGGCTGGTGATGATTTACTCAATCAGCAAAATATCTATGAATCAATCTTGCTCGGGGTAGATGACACTAAGCCAAAAAGTTTACCGGTAATTAATTGGGCCAAAACCTTGATGGAAGGCCTAGAAAATGACCGCTTTGAAGTGTTTGTTCAGCAAATTAGTTGTGTGAGTCTGGTTCACTTCAAAGAGGGCGAGCTCAAGTTTGAAGCGCTGGTTAGGCTTCGTGATGATGAGGGGGGTTACCACCAGCCTGGCTTATTTATACCCGCAGCAGAAAGGTTGCACTTGGTTTCATCCATAGATCGGGTGGTTATCACCAAAGTGCTTGAGTTCTTTAGCGCCAATCCTGCCGACCTGAGTCGCCTTCACTCGATTTCAATCAACTTGGCCGCCTCGACCTTATTCCAAGAGGGTTTAAAGGAGTTTGTGCGTGATAGTTGTCTTAAATACAACGTGGATCCATCTATTTTAACTTTTGAGCTGACTGAAACTCAAAATATCATCAGTGCAGAAAAAGCTCGAGAAATCATGACCTCGATCAAGGAACTTGGCTGCCGGTTCGCACTAGATGACTTTGGTACTGGTTACGCTTCTTTTACCTTCATGCTTGAGCTGCCTTTTGATGTAGTCAAGATCGACGGATCCTTAATACGAGAAATGTCAGAAGGTAGCCTTGCACTGACCATGGTCAATGCCATCGTGCATATTGCTCATAGTGTGGGGGCATCGGTGGTCGCTGAATATGTTGAGAGCGTTAAAATCCTCTCACAGCTTTCCTCACTCGACATAGATTGGGGTCAGGGATACGCGATTCACCGACCAGAACCCTTAGTGCCAGGCCTTTTTGATCGATTGATCAATCAGTGAGTGATTTGGAATTGATTTGATTTGAGATTGATATTGGTTGAGTCAAAATTAAAGATCCGCTTTTTCTACAGCCTTAAGTTGATTCACTTTACGATGAATAGCAGGGCTGCTTAAAACACTGAGCAAAAAAATCTGTTAGTATTTTGAACACAAAAACTACATGAAGTAGTTTTCAGAAACCTTAAAAGGGACGTATTTATGGGTTTGGCTAAATTGGATTTTGCCTTTAAATCAACCGCTTCTAAAGCTTCGCTGTTTCTGGTTGCTCTGATGCTTCAGGGCTGTTTTGGCGGCGGAAGCACGCCCCCACCCCCACCAGAAACTGATCCAGTCGCGCAAACGCTGACCAATCCAGGTGACTCAAAGGTTTGTTCTTACACCAGCGGACTTGGCGATGAGGGCTACTCTTCAGCCATCGTCACTTACCCTTGTAACGCAACCGGCTTGCTGCCAGCCACCACGCTCACAGGTGGTTATACCAACACTAAAGAGCAAATGGTTTGGTTATCAGAACACTTAACCTCACACGGATACGTGGTGATCGCCATGACGCCGACCAACCGTTTTGGCAACCCTGAGATCTGGGGCAAGGCCCATGTTGCTGGCTTTAACAAGTTAGCTGCTGAAAACGCCCGTAGTGGTAGCCCGATCTCAAACAAAATCAACCTAGATCGTCGTGCGATCACTGGTTTCTCTATGGGCGGAGGCGGTGTGTTTATCGCAGCTCAGCAGCTCGCGGGACAAAATGCCGCTACGCTGGCTTTAGCGCCATTTTTATACTCATCTCCTCAGGCTTTGTTTGATGCACAAGTCTCACCAACGATGATCTTGGGCAGTGAGCTAGATGAAATCGCCAAAAACTCTGAAAAGTACTATGCACAGCTGCCAAACATCGAAAAAGGGTTGGGCATGTTTACTGGTGCCAGTCACTATGACTGGTACGGTTCAGGTGATCAGGATGCTAAAGCAGAATTCCGCACCTTGGTTACTGCCTTTTTAGACGCTAAAGTTAAAGGCGATAACTCCGCTTATGGCTACTTAGATAAGGGTGGTACTGAGCATCAGGCACACTTGGACGACGATTGGTTTTCAGCCTACGATTACGTTCGATAAGCCGTAATTGGATTCAAATGCCCACAATTGTGGGCATTTTTGTTGGTGACAATCCAAAACAGTTGCGGACTAATCTGATTTGGGCTGATAAATCGTATCTGAGCGGCTACAATCCGCAAATCATTTGAGGAGTTTCTATGGGACGCGCGTACCAAAACCGAAAAGATTCGATGGCGAAAACGGCTGCTGCCAAGACCAAGGTTTACTCAAAATACGGTCGAGAAGTCTACATGGCGGCCAAAAGCGGCGGAGTTGATCCCAGTGCGAACCTGTCACTCAGAAGCTTGATCGAGCGCGCTAAAAAGGATCAGGTGCCAAGCCACGTGATCCAAAACGCGATCGACAAGGCCTCAGGCGGCGGGGTAGAGGACTACACGCCAGCGCTTTATGAGGGAATCGGACCGGGCGGCTGTCTGGTGTTGATCAGTGCGCTGACCGACAACAACAACCGTACCATCGGTGATATCCGCGGTGTGTTCACCAAAAACAAAGTGAAGATCGGATCGGGCGGATCGGTCGTGCATATGTTTGATCACCGCGCGATGTTTGTCTTTGCCTCATTGGAAGAAGACGAGGTGCTTGAAGCGCTGATGGAGGCCGATGTCGATGTCAGTGAGTTGGAGTTAGAGGACGGTATGATCACCGTGTTGACTCCGCCCACTGAGTTTGCCAAAACCAAAACTGCGCTGGAAACTTGGCAGCCGGGGATTGAGTTTGAGGTCGAGGAGATCACGTATCTGCCTACCACTGAACATCCCATCGAAGGCGATGATGTTGCCGCTTTTGAGAAGTTTAGCGACATGCTAAACGACTTGGAAGACGTGCAGGAGATCTACCATAACGCTGTGTTTGATTGATCTTAAGCCGTAAAAAAACCCGCCAAGAGCGTTTGAGCTCTCGGCGGGTTTTTTTGAATAAAATGCCAGTCCTAGCTGAGCTTTCGCTCAAATTGGCGTCTGGTTTTCCATAAAACTCTTATCGCTTTTTGATCTGACCTGACTCAATCAGCTGAGCAAACATATCCTCTAAACTAGTTTTGAGCGGGCGATAGTTGATGCCCAGCTGGTTTATGGATTTGCTGTTATCAAGCTTGATGGGGATATCGACGTTACGTTTGATCATCTCACGCGTCATGGTTTTATCGACCCATGGCCCGACGATCATGATCAAACATTTAGGCGCTGGCATGGGCGGGAGCGGGTAGTTTGGGTACTTGTCTTTGAGTAGGCTCGCCGCCTCAAACAGATCAGTGTTTTGCGCAGACAGGATGTGTCTGCCGCTGGCGCTTTGATTGAAGCCAGCCTTTAAGTGTGCGGTAGCCACTTCGCGCACATCAACCATACCCATGGCGTATCTGGGCGCGCCCATGCGCATGGTGCCATCGCCCATCTGCTTGATGAGTTTAAAACTCTCAGAAGTTGCGTGCGGGTTGATACCAGGGCCTATCACTAAGCTGGGATTGATAACCACCAAATCCCACTGGGTTTGAGAACCGGCAATTTTCCATGCCTCGCGCTCAGCCAAAGTTTTGGAATACAGATAAGGGCCATGCTCTAGGGAGGAGCGCTCGTTCCAGTCGGCTTCAGTGAAGTGATCGCCTTTGGCGTCAGCGATATCGGTGTTATCAGCCATGACGGCGGCAACTGAGCTGGTGAGCACCACGCGCTTAACGCTAGCGCACTGGTTGGCTGACTGGAGGACATTTTGCGTGCCCTTTAGTGCTGGATCGATGAGGTCGCGCTGAGGGTCTTGGATATCAAGTGAGAAAGGGGAGGCGGTGTGATAAACGAGTTCACACCCTTGCATCGCCTCAAGGTAGGAGCCCGAATCCAGCAGATCGGCTTTAAAGTAAGTGATTGATCCAGGAAGCGTGTCAGCCAACTGATTTAGGAACTTAAGTTTAGACACTTTGGAGGGGTCACGAACCGCTGCGTGTACCTGAGTGCCTTGCTCCAGCAACAGCTTAATCAGTTGACCTGCCACATATCCGGTTGCACCAGTGACCAGAACAGGGGTGTCTTTGTTGATAAAAGTAGGCGATTGATTGTTTGGGTTTTGCTCAGTGTTCATAGGTTTTCATCAGGGATAAAGCTAGGAGTGTAGCAGTTGGCTGGCTGAGTGAAAACGCGCCGCATCAGATACAAAATGCCTTCAGATTGACTGTGCCACTTACGCCATATGCTTTTGATTATTGGGGTCTGAGCTGATATATCTAAAGAGTTGCGTGGCACGGATGCGCACCCACCACATCACAGGAAGTGATCATGCTAAATACTCAACCCAGATTTTTGATACTGGCTCTCACTAGCGCAGTGATGCTTGGCGCCTGCAGCAACAGTGATAGCTCAGGTGGCGCTGATCTGACCAACGCCAGTCGGATTGTATTTGATCCGGCAGCAGGGCAGATTAACCTGCCAAACGATCTGTTTTTCGCGGTGGTGGAACCAACCCAAGACGGCACGCTGCAGTTGCCAGCTGAAGTAGCCAGCAGTAATCCCGATTTGAGTGATCCTTCTGCCGCACTTGGCGCGCTTGATGGCTGGTCAACTCAGCAGCCTTTTGTGATCGATACTCAGAGTCCGGTTGGGGTCTCACTAGATGCGGATTCGATCGCAAGAGCAGGCTCAGTGCGCCTGTTTGAGGGCTCAATTGGCGGGGATATCAACGATCCAGGTTGCACCAACGCACCGCCGCTCAGTGGCTGTAAGATCAACCGTGAGCTGGTGTTTGGCACCGAATTCACTGCACGCGCGAGCGGCAGTCAGATACAGGTTGTACCGCTCAAGCCACTTAAAGAGTCAACCAGCTACTACGTGGTGTTGACCGACCAAATCACTGCTGGCGGTCGTGCTTTGATTGGCTCAAGCGCTTATCAGCTGCTCAGTAACGCAAACAACGGACTTGCCTCAGGCACCGATCAAACCGCTGAGCTTGCGCAGCTGCTTCAGTCAATTGAAAACACTGTCACGCAAAACTCCGACATCGATGACGATCAAATCATCTACAGCTTTACCTTCACCACAGAGTCAACCACCCAGATCATCGATACGGTCAAACGCAGCCTGATCGCGCCCTATGCTCAGCTGGTCTCAGGCGGTACTGACCCTATTCAAGCTCAAAGTAGCTTACCCAGCTTAAGCACACCGAGCGCAAACTTTGCCCCCAACGCGATGGAAGCCCTAGGGCTGCTAACGCAGGCGCGCGTACAGGTGGTTGTTAATCAATCGGCTCAGGCGCTACCAGAACCCCAGCGCAACGATGCGCTGTCTTATGATTACTCGATATTGACTACCTGCGATGGATTAACCCAAACCTTGACGGGGCAAAATGCCAACCAATTTGGTCAATCGAGTGGTTTTGCTCGATCGGTAGCTAGCGGTTTGTTTGCTCAAGTGGGCACCTTTTGTGCAGCGGGGCTTCAGGCGAGTCAGGTCAATCTGCCTTATTATCTCAACCCCGAAGCCCCGCTCACTGGTCGCTGGCAGGCAGCTTGTACCAACGGGTTAGTGCTGAGAAGCTTGGGTCAGGATCAGATAACCAGCTTGTTATCGAGTAACACCATCAGTGCGGGTGACAACCAAGCGCTTTGCCAGTCAATCGGCTTGGCGGATCTTAACCTGAGCGGGATCGGCATCGACGATCCGCGTTACATCACCCGCTACTCTCCGCTACCGATTCCTCAGGGACGCGAGGCAAGCGGAACTGAAAAGCTGAACGTTCAAATCACCGTGCCTGACCCTGCCGTGGTCAACCTGATTTCTCAAAATACAGCTTCGGGTGTTCAGCCGATCATGAGGCCTGCTTCCGGTTGGCCGGTGGTGATCTTGCAACATGGAATCACCTCTAAAAAAGAGGACATGCTCTCGCTCACTTCGGCTTTGTCCTTGGCTGGATTTGCCACGGTTGCAATCGATCACCCGCTTCATGGCACACGTGGGCTTAGCCAAGCGGGCAGCACGGTTAACGCCTCAAGTGGCTTTGGCGGTTCAGTCACTGATTACTTGAACTTATCTTACTTGCTGACCACGCGGGACAACGTGCGCCAAAGTATCGTCGATGTGATGGGGCTAAGGCTGGCGCTGAGTGCTTCTGATATAAGTGATCTGAATACAGATCAGGTTGGCTTCTTTGGGCACTCCTTAGGGGCGATCACCGGTGTGGGCAGTGTGGCCGCACTCAATCGTTCGCTTGGTGGCAACTTGGGGGCATTTGACTCGCGCTTTTCAGTACAAAACGCAGCCTTCAATGCGCCTGGCGGCGGAGTTGCCGGCTTCCTGATCGACTCGCCAAGTTTTGCTCCGCTGATCAAGGGGTCGCTGTTAGCGGCAAGCTCAACAGATTTCCAAGGGTTTCTTGCTACTTTCGCTCAGCAAAACTCGCTCAGCTTATCAAACGCAGTGGCGCCAGCCTTTAGTGCGTTTGCTGCTGGTTTAAGCGCCGAGCAAACTGCTGAGATTAACGCTTTGTTTAATCGCTTTGTTTTTGCTGCTCAAACGATCATCGATCCGGCTGATCCTAACAACTTTGCCAAGCTTCTATCAGGCAGTACGCCGGTTCTCTTCCAAGAAATCGTTGGCGGCGGTACTCGGCCAGATCAAAGCCTGTCCCCGCCGGATCAAGTGATCCCCAATCGCGGGACGCAGTTCCCCTCTTACGCTGGCACCGAGCCGCTAGCTCAGTTTGCCGAGCTGATGGCGGTGACGCAAAATCCAGCGCAGGGCGGGTTAGTGCGCTTTGTGTTGGGAGGGCACTCCTCTGTGATTGATCCGTCGGTGTCACGTCAAGTGACCACCGAGATGCAGCGTCAAATCGCCACGTTTTTTGCCAGCGGCGGTACGGTGGTTGTGAGTGCGCCAGCACTGGTGCAGGGTTCTTAAGTTCGAGTGTGTGCTAATTAAGCCTCATCGAGGCTTAATGTATCTCATGACCAGCTGAGAGATTAAGTTAAACCAAAAAAGTTGAGCGGGAGCTCAACTTTTTTGGTTATGTGAGATTGAAGTCAAGTAGGTCAGGTGCCCATCTGTGGAGTACCCAGGCCTAAATACAGATGTCAGCTACGGGGACATTTATAAGTCGCTTTTGCTGTTGATCTGTTCATAAGGAGTGGAGCCAGTGTCAGTCAGCAAGTAAACCGTAAAGGGCGTGAACTGATCGCCAACCTCCATGCCGGGAGATCCGATAGGCATGCCTGGAACCGCCAGACCTTTTGCTCCTTCAGGTGGATTGGCCATAAACGCTTCGATGACCCGAGCGGGTATATGACCCTCAAACACATAGCCTGATTCACTCACTGAAGTGTGGCAAGACTGCATGGGGGCAGGCACGCCAAAGCGCTCTTTGACAGCGGCCATATCCTCGGTGGACTCGGACTGTATGGCAAAACTGGTTTGCACATTGTCCGCCCAGCCCTGGCAGCAGCCGCAGGTGGGTGACTTATAAAGGGTAAGTTTTTCTCGGTCTGCTGCTATCAAACTTGAGTCGAGCTTAGTGTCTTCAGCAGCTGCACTAACCGCTTCTACCTGAGGCTGGACGGCAGTTTGCTCATCCATACTGTCAGCAGTTACCTGTTGCTCGGCACTTGGTTGGCAAGCGATAAGCAGAGCCGATAAAGTGCAGCAGCTTGCGATCATGATCGGTTTCATGTTTTCTCCTAAGTGTGCCCATAAGCCAATAAACTAAGCTCATATTCAGGTTAGTTTAGATAATCCAGCGGTTGGTTCAACTGACTTTGGTAAGCAAAATGTCACCGGTGGGTGATACCTTTCTTCAGTATGGCTTAAAAAGATCTGCCGTATGAGTGGTAACCATTCACATTGTCTTTTCGCTAAATTAATTGATCAGAATAGCTTCAGCTAAAAGTTAAGCGTAAAAAACCCCAGTTGTTACCAACTGGGGTTAGGGTTTGGTGGAGATGGCGGGAGTCGAACCCGCGTCCGCCGGCATTACACTCATGAGTCTACATGTTTAGACTCCGTTATCGGTTTTAACCTTTAGTGAACCAACGGTCAGGTTACTTCAGGCGAGCCTCGATAGTTTTAACCCTTACTGCTGAGACAGCGGCTTAGGCGATTCTGTAAGCGTTCGCTTCGTGCGGCATCAGAGTTTACAGACACACTCATCAGCGGCAAAGCAGCCCTTAGGCTGCTAGAGCGTAGGTTTCGTCGTTTGCGACTATAAAATTCTATGATTTTTTGACAAGTGATCATAGCCACTTGACATGCATCATTGAGTTTCATCACCAGCGTCGAAGCCAGAACATCCCCATGAGTTAATTATGGGGCCTCATGATCAGGGATACAAGCGCTAGGCTGATATGACTGGTTGTGTTTTGTATCGCAGGTGAGTTGCTTTTCATAAACACAAAAAAATCAGCCATAAGGCTGATTTTTAAAGCAAATCTGAAACTTAGTTCATTTCAGCTGGAGCTTCTTCTTCCATCATCATCTCGGCTGGCATCTCGCCATCGTTAGCGATCATGTCGGCCTGCATCTCAGATTCCATAGCCATTGCATCAGATTCCATGGCAGCGGTGTCAGCTTCCATAGCGGCTGTATCAGCTTCCATAGCAGCTGTGTCAGCTTCCATGGTTGCCATCATCGGATCTTCAGTCATGGCCGGTTCAACAACAACCACTTCGTCAGTTGTGGTTTCTGGCTCACTACAAGCACTCAGTGCAGTAGCAAGACCTAAGGCAAATATACTGGCGACTAATTTACTCTGTTTCATGGTACTTCCTCTTGGTTTACATCAAAAAAAACTGAATTATGGATTGGCTTGAGCGTAACCTTTCTCGACCATCAAATCATCATTGATGATTACGCCGTCGGTTTCAGGGCCTTCTCCTGTCACCGTGACTGAGTTCTGAGTTGACTCGTCGTCCATCGGATCGGCCGTCATCATGTCTGAGCTTTGTTCGGCACCTACGTCAGCACTTGGTGCGGTGCTAGCTTCAGAGGCTGGCATGGCAGTGGGTTCATCTGAACAGCCGACCAGTGTGAAACTGATTGAGGCAGCCGCTAAGGCGCAGAGAGTTAATTTAGATAAAGTCAAAATACCTTCCTTTAAAATTGATTCATGAATCAAGCTTCACGAAAGTGGACATTTTGTTGACTGGATCGCCGCGATCAAGGGGTTATCAATCGCAGGATTACTTTTTTCTCTAATCAAACTAGGTTAATCATAGAATTTGGTATCAGTGGTTTCTATAGTCGATTTATGGTGGATGTTGCGTAGTTTTGCAAGTTTATGCAAGAACTTCACCTTTGGTGGTCTATATCTGGCAGGTCATCGGAACAGACGTTAATGTGAACTTAAGAGTGTTTATGTTAATTTAGAAATTAACGGCTACACAAGTCATTTGATCAATATGGGCTTAAAGGGAAATTAATAAATGAGCAGCGCAGTCAAAGCTTTAATAGGTGTCTTGTTGTTGGTGGTTTTGTTATGCGGCTACTACCTCTATAAAGCGGGCGGTGATGTCACCCTAGCCAAAGCGGTGATGAGTTATGAAATCACTGAGTTTTTTGGTGGGCTGGGTCCTCAGGACAGCACTTCGGATCAATACGCTGAACTGGCAGCTGTTCAGACTCCTGAGCCAAGCGCGACGAGCGATGAGACTATGTTTCGTGAAGGCAATCGATTCTCTGATTATAAAAAAGAGGGAACCGATGAGCAGGTTGAGATTCGCGCAAATCCTTAGTTCACGCGTCAACTGCTCTGTTCCAAATCCTGTGGTGTGCCGATTAAGTAGTTCCTGAGTTCCTGCTGGGAGTCACTCAAGCTGCTCAGGCTGGATTGATGACAAAGTATTTGTCTTGTCAAAAGCCAAATTGGGCGGCTTCTGCTATAATACCGCATTGAATTTTGGAGCCGAGCCCATGCTGCGCATCATAGATAACGCGATCACTTTTGACGATGTCCTACTGCTGCCGGCTTACTCCGAATCGCTTCCGAAGGACGTCTCTCTCAGCACTCGCTTGACCCGCAACATCAGTTTGAACATACCGATTATCTCAAGCGCTATGGATACCGTCACCGAATCCAAGATGGCCATATCAATCGCCACTGAAGGCGGGCTTGGTGTTTTACACAAAAACATGCCGATTGAGGCGCAGGCTGCTGAAGTTCGCGCGGTTAAAAAGTTTGAAACTGGGATTGTCTATGATCCGATCACGGTAACCCCTGACACCACTGTGGCTGAGCTTGCCGATCTGACCGCCCGCCACCGCATATCTGGTGTGCCGGTTGTTGCGGCGCGTGGATCTAAAGACCTAGTTGGGATAGTGACTTCTCGCGATGTGCGCTTTGAAACCAACTTTGAACAACCGGTGTCAAATGTCATGACGCCAAAAGAACGACTGGTTACCGTTAAGCCTGGTGAGTCTAGTGAGCGCATCAAAGCGTTGCTACAACAACACCGAATTGAAAAGGTGTTGGTGGTCAACGATCGATTTGAATTAGAGGGCTTGATCACGGTCAATGACTTCAAAAAAAGTGAGGATCACCCAAACGCCTGTAAAGATGACCACGGTCGTCTTAGGGTGGGTGCTGCGGTTGGCACAGGTGCGGATACGGAGGCACGCGTCGAGGCGTTGATTGAAGCGGGTGTGGACGTGATCGTGGTGGATACAGCACATGGCCACTCTAAGTTTGTGATCGACCGAGTTGCGCAAATCAAGAAACGCTATCCCAACCTAGATGTGATTGGCGGCAACATCGCCACCGGAGATGCGGCTCGCGCGCTTATGGATGCTGGCGCTGATGCTGTCAAAGTTGGGATTGGTCCAGGGTCTATCTGCACCACGCGGATCATCGCGGGGATCGGCGTGCCTCAATTAACCGCCATCGATAGCGCAGCCAGTGCGATCAATGGTCAGATTCCCATCATCGCTGATGGCGGAATCCGCTATTCAGGTGACATGGCTAAAGCGATCGCGGCGGGTGCCAGTTGTATCATGATCGGATCACTCTTGGCTGGAACCGAAGAAGCACCGGGTGAAGTCGAGCTTTATGGCGGCCGCTACTACAAAGCTTACCGCGGCATGGGATCTCTTGGCGCCATGAGTGGCTCCAACGGATCCTCTGATCGTTACTTTCAGTCAGCTAAAGACGGCGTGGAAAAACTGGTGCCCGAAGGAATCGAGGGCCGCGTCCCTTATAAAGGACCGATGGCGGGAATCGTGCAACAGTTGATTGGCGGCCTTAGAAGCTCGATGGGCTATACCGGATCAGCCACGATTGAGGATATGCGCACCAAAACTGAGTTCGTCAAGATCTCATCTGCTGGCATCAAAGAGTCTCACGTGCATGACGTGACGATCACCAAAGAGGCGCCTAACTACCGTCAGGATTGAGCAATACTGGCAGTAGTTCAAATGGCCCCTTATTAGGGGTTTTTGTTTGGCTGACATTTGTCAGCTTGGGACTTTGGTTGGTTAACAGTTAGTGGCAGCCAAGATCACAGTGTGACTTTTTTGCCAAAAACTCGAACTTGCATCAGTGGTTTACATACAAAATTCGCTAGATCTAGTCAGCTTATTTTTGAGTGATCTCGCTAATGACTATGCCCAAACTCATCGCTGAGTAATTACTTCAGTGTTGATAGGCTTGCTCGGGGTGAAACTGTGCATGAGATTGGTGGATAAAAGTGCCCCATAGTGGTTTATAGGGGCGGATCAGTACTCTGTCTCACGCCGTAAATTATTGAAACTTATCTAGGCGCACCAACGTCAGGCGTAAACCATTTACCTTTTTTCAAGGTTTGGCCGCCCTCTTATTGGCTGAGCTTAAGCGGTTTCGAAAATTTTATATTGAACGTGTGGGCCATACCTCGGGCACAGCGTTAGCTGCAATCGAGTGTTTGTTGATGGTTTGTCTTACAATGCCCTAAAGATACCTATTGGGATACGCATGGCTAAGTTTGGAACCGACGGAATACGCGGACGCTTTGGTGATTACCCCATCACTCCAGATGCGGTGATGAAGCTTGGATTTGCAGCTGGCCGCGTGCTCAGCTCCAGTGGCACCAAAAGTAGCGTGCTGATCGGTAAAGACACCAGACTTTCTGGCTATGTGCTTGAGTCCGCTTTGCAGTCCGGTTTTAACGCGGCAGGGGTTGATGTCTATATGCTGGGTCCGATTCCCACACCAGCCATCGCGCACTTAACACGCAGTTTCCATGCGGACGCAGGGGTGGTGATATCAGCATCGCACAACCCCTTTTCCGATAATGGGATCAAGTTTTTTTCTAGCCAAGGCGCAAAACTCAGCGATGAGGTGCAGGCAGCGATTGAGCAGGCGATTGATGATCCTTTTGAGATCCATGAGCCTGAGCAGGCGGGTAAAAGCTTCCGAGTGGACGATGCCAAGGGACGCTATGTTGAGTTTTGCAAGTCGACATTTCCCTACCGCTCCTCACTCAAGGGGCTCAAGATTGTGATCGATTGCGCAAACGGCGCAGGTTACAGCGTAGCACCTAGGACACTCAAGGAGTTGGGTGCGACAGTGATCGCGATCCATAACACACCAAACGGGCGCAACATCAACGAAAATTGTGGCTCAACCCACCCTGAGAGCCTGCAGGCAGCCGTACTAGCAAACAAGGCTGATCTGGGCATGGCGCTTGATGGTGATGGTGATCGAATCCAACTGGTCGATGAGACCGGCGCGCTGATCGACGGCGATCACATGCTGTATATCTTGGCGACTCAAGGTGAGACAAAAGCCACGGGTGTGGTGGGCACGCTCATGAGTAACGCAGCGCTTGAGCTTGCGCTAGAGCAATCCGGTATTAAGCTGGTGCGTGCCAAAGTTGGCGACCGCTATGTGATGAGCGAGCTGACCAGCCGCGGCTGGATGCTGGGCGGCGAGCCCTCGGGCCACATACTCACCCTAGATAAGTCAACCACTGGAGATGCGATGATCGCGGGCCTTCAGGTTTTGGCGCTCATGGTGCAAACCGGCAAGCCGCTAAGCGAGCTGTGCAGTGGGCTTCAGCTCATGCCGCAAACTCTGATTAACGTGCGCGCTGACAAAAACACGCTGCAATATGCCGCCGTTAGCCAGCAGATCGCGCAGATCGAATCGAAACTTGTTGGCCAAGGCCGCTTACTGGTGCGACCTTCAGGAACTGAGCCAGTGGTGCGCGTGATGGTTGAGTGCGTCGATGCCAAGCGCGGGCAAGAGCTGGCTAAATCGCTGGCCGAGGTGATAGAGCGGAGTGCTTCATCTTGAGCATATAGCCAGAGCTCAGATTCAGATTGAACGCTCAGTGCCGTAACTAAGTTTTAGTTCAGTGCACAGATCTCGATCCAGCCGATGAGATGGCCATGATTGATATAAGGCAAACAAGCGCTAATCTACTTTTTAAAGGAAGTTTCATGAATCAAGACGATAAGCCTCTCAAAACTCAAAAAGACCTAAGTGATCAGCGCCTTGACTATACGCAGGGTGCGCTGAGTGAGGCTGAGGCGCCGGCGGACCCGCTGGTGCTGTTTGATCGCTGGTTTCATGAAGCGCTGGATCAACAGGTGATTGAGCCATACGCCATGACGCTTGCCACCAGCTCGCTGACGGGTCGCCCAAGTGCCCGCACGGTGTTGATGCGCGGTTACGGGGCTGATGGGATCACTTTTTATACCAACTACCTAAGTCATAAAGGCGCCGATCTGGCCGCCAATCCACAGGCTGAGGTGTTGTTTTTTTGGGCAGAGCAGGAGCGACAGGTGAGGGTCTATGGTGCGGTGAGCCAGATAGATCACGCGGACAGTGCAGCGTACTTTGCCAAGCGACCCAAAAAAAGTCAGCTCGCGGCGCTGGTGAGCACTCCGCAAAGCGGATCGGTTGCCTCCCGTGATCTGATGGAGGCGCGCTACGCAGAGCTTGAAGATCAGTATGCTCATATTGATCCTGAGTGCCCTGAGTGGTGGGGCGGTTACCAGATTGAGCTTGAGCAGATCGAGTTTTGGCAAGGCCGTGATAGCCGCATGCACGACCGACTGGTCTATACCTTAAGTGAACAAGGGTACGTGCTGGAGCGCCTGTTGCCATGAATTCAAATGCCAGCGCTTGAGGGGTTACCTCAAGCATAAAACTCACCGCTCTTCTCTGAGTATCTGATACTTAGGGCTTTGCTGTGGTTTATCTGCAGGCAAGGGCGGTGCCCTCAAAACTGCGTGTCATGGGCCGCACACAACGCTTGCGCTGGTGGTTTCTTGCGATTTGTTAAAACGCGGCGGGGAGCGGTGAAACCCTGCAGTGCTGATCGACCAAACTCAGGTCATATCATTTGTTCGCAGCGAATTACTCTAAAGTCTAAGCGACACAAAGCCCTGGCAATCCCAGTTGATCTGGATCGCGGTTGTTCTGGCCCACTAAATTAACTTACCGCAAGCGAGCATTAGCGAAGCTTGGTAAAATACGCGCAAATTTAGTGGAAAACTCCCTTATGTATAAACTTGTGTTGGTTCGCCACGGACAAAGTCAGTGGAACGAGAAAAACTGGTTCACCGGTTGGGTGGATGTTGATTTGACGCCAAAGGGTGAAGCTGAGGCTGCTGAAGCAGGTGAGCTGTTAAAAGAAGCGGGATATGAGTTTGATGTCGCCTACACCTCGGTACTCAAGCGGGCGATACATACGCTAAATATCGCGCTTAAAGGCATGGACCAAAGCTTTGTGCCAGTCAAAAAGTCTTGGCGCTTGAACGAGAAAAGCTATGGTGCGCTCGCCGGACTCAACAAAGCAGAAACCGCCGAGAAGTACGGCGCCGATCAGGTGCTCATGTGGCGCCGCTCTTTTGATACGCGTCCGCCTCAAGTAGAGCCGGGACATGAGTATCACCCCGGCGGTGATCGTCGCTATGCTGAGCTCACCGATGAACAGATGACCGGCGGTGAGAGCTTAAAAGACACGGTTGAGCGCACTGAGCCAGTCCTGGCTGAGATCTTGGCCGATGTGAAAGCAGGTAAGCAGGTCGTGGTGGCTGCCCACGGTAACTCGCTGCGTGCGATTATCATGCAGTTAGAGGGCATGGGGATTGATGAGATCCTCAAGGTCAATGTCCCAACCGGTACGCCGTTGGTTTACGAGCTGGATGAAAACTGCAAACCCATCAAGCACTACTACTTGGGTGATCAGGACGCGATCAAGGCGGCGGCTGAAGCAGTGGCCAATCAGGCCAAAGGCTAAGCACTGGCAAAATGCCAGCAATGGTTGGCATTTTGCAGTAACAGGCTTTGGATCGATAAGCGATAAATAAGGCACTTTAGGTGCCTTTTTTCATGTCAATCGTAAAGTGATTCGTACGCGCAACACAGCTTTACCTTAAGTGACGGCCAGCCATCAGATCCGCTTAGATTTGTCACAGCGTGAGTTTTACTGACTTGTTAAGGTTTAACCACGATCGCCGCAGCGTACTTTGCGGCAAGCAAAACAAGGAGTTCATGCATGGATCACACTAAAAACTTTACTACACCGTTGGTTGGATCGGCAGGTATACCAGCCTTAGGTTTTGGCACTTGGGAGCTTAAGGGTAGTGATGGCGTAGAGGGCGTAGCCACGGCGCTGAACATGGGTTATGAGCACATCGATACTGCTCAGGCTTATCACAATGAGGAAAAAGTTGCTGAGGGGATCAAAGAGTCGGGAGTTGATCGCGACAAGTTTTTCTTAACCGCCAAGATCTTTCCAGAAGACGGCCACTTTGAGCCTGAGAAGTTCATCGAGCAAGCCAAGATCAGCCAGGATCGCTTGGGCACCACGCCGGATCTTTTGCTTCTTCACTGGCCAGACCCTGATGTCGCGCTTGAAAGAACACTCGATGCGGCGCAAAAGGTACGCCAGATGGGGTTGACCAAGCATATCGGTGTGTCGAACTTTACTATTGAGTATCTCAAGCGCGCCTTGGCCTATGAGCCAGAGATCGTGTGCAACCAAGTGGAGTACCACCCCTTTATCGATCAGAGCAAGCTTGAGAGTTTCATGCGAGAGCACAAGATGGCGCTCACTGCTTACTCTCCGCTGGCTCGCGGCGATGCTTTTGACAGCGATGTGCTGAAAAAAATTGCTGACGAAACAGGTTCTTCGGTTTCTCAGGTGACTCTAGCTTGGATCATGGCACGCGGGCATATTTGTATCCCCAAAGCGACCTCCAAAGATCACATCGCCGATAACCTAAAGTCGCGTGATCTAAAACTCACTGACGAGCAGATCGATCAGATCAGCGCGCTTAGAAGCTCATCGGGTCGTAAGATTGACCCTGACTTTGCACCCGAGTGGGACGACTCAGCCGCCTAACGCTGCGTCAACTCCGATGGGTGAACCCAGCCTCCCAGGCTGGGTTTTTTATGCCAAATGTCTGCGCTAGCAGGCATCTACGCCCTCGCGTGCAAACTCAAAATGTGTGGTTGCCACGATAGGCTGGTGCTTTGTGCGCGTTAATTGAGTTGGTTGTCTGGCAAAAGGGTTAAAAGTCAGGGCGATGCTGGCAAGAGTGGGCATTTGGCTGAGTGTTCTGGCTGTTACCTCACGCACTTAGGTGGCATAATCAGACCAAATGGATTTTTGAGTGGTTATGCCAGCTGCCTCCTCCCAACTGCAACAATCGCCAAGCCGCTGGTGGTGGATACTGCTTGTGGTGTTGACCTTAGTGATTGGCCTGCTGATGACGCCTGCTAAGTGGTTGCTTGGGTATTTGCCTCCCTCAGCTATCGGGGCGGCTGGAAGCAAGGCGCAGGTGAACTCAACTGGGCTGGTGGCCCTGTTTTGTTTGCCGACCAAGGACAAACCGTCAGCGTGCCTGCGATATACGCGCCGCTGAGCTTGACTGACGGCGAGGCACCTCAGCTTGAGCTGTTGGTGCTCGATCCCAACTCAAACGAGCTGGCCAAAGTCACGCTTGCTGATGATGGGATGCTGCAAGCCGCCATGAAACGGCGCATGCTGGCTTCAAATCCCACGCTTTCGGGTCCTGGTAGCATGGATGAAACACTCATCAGTACGGCCTTGCCCATTTTTGCGCTAGGTTCCTCCTGATGAGAGTTTTCCTACAAAAATACTCAGCGTTTGATTTGCCGCCGGAGTGGCAAGTGCGTTTGAGTCGCATGCTCATGTTGGTGTTGATCTTTTTACTGGCGATTAGTTTGTCTCGGCTTTTCTGGAGCGTGATTGCTGCGCCAAGGCCCATCAATCTTGATCCTCAACCGCTGGTTAATCGTCAAGTCAGCACCAACAGTGACTTGCTGGCATTTATGAATGGGCCAACCAAGCGAGCGGCGCGCCTGCCAGCTGATTTGCAGCTGATTGGCGTGTTTTTATCTTCTGAGTCCGGTAGCTCCTCTGCTGTTTTTCGCAGTGGCGGTGAGACCATGCGAGTCGCCCAAGGCAGCATGATTGGTTCAACCGAGTTTTTGGTTGGGCAAGTTGAGTGGGAGCGTGCTGAGGTACTCAGTCAAACAGGGGCTTCTAATTGGCTGGATCTGACCCGAACTCGCATGGAGCTGAACCAACCCAGAGCCAGCACTAACTTATCCAGTCCCACGCCAGCCAGTGCTGCGTCCTCGTTTAACTCTCAGCTACAAAACCGCTTTAACCGAGCCTCAAGAGATCGCGGGGAACCCAAAGCTGCCAATCCAACCATGGGTCAGGTACAAGAGCAACTGGCGCGCTTTAAGGCAGCGCCAGATCAATACTTGAGCGAGATCGGTGTGGCGCAAAACGGCGGTGCGCTTGAGATCACTTCAGCGGTATCGCCGCAGCTTCGAAGTGCGCTGGGGCTGATGCCTGGTGATCAAGTGCTCAGCATCAATGAACAGCCCGCTACCCAGGTTGCCAACAACCCGGCAGCAGTCGAGCAAATTGAGATGGCGGGGCAAGCCAGAATTCAGATTCAGCGAGGTGCTCAGCAGATCACGCTGAATCCAAGGTTCTAGCCTCATCACCTACCATGAGGCTTTAAAGGCAGTTGGTCTGCTGGATACACTATGTTGATCGCGGTTTAACCCGTTTTGGTTGAGTTTTGTTATATTTGTCTGGCAGTTCTGAGTGCAAAAGGCGACCTGCTCGTGCTCAGCTACCACCTAAAAGGATTTGTTTAGTGAAGTTTGTGTTTCAACGAGCGCTTTTAAGCCTGACGCTGATCCTGCTGAGTCCCGCAGCTCTGGCCCAGACCTGGCAAATTAACCTGCAAGATGCTGACGTCACCAACTTTGTGAGCGAAGTGGCTAACATCACGGGTCGATCCTTTGTGCTCGATCCCAGTATCCGCGGCAAGGTAAATGTCATCTCTGAACGACCTCTGAACAGCGATGAGGTTTACGAACTCTTTTTAAGCGTGCTTGACGTAAACGGAATCAGCGCCGTGCCAAGCGGCAACTCGGTGAAACTAGTGCCGCAAAAAGACGCTGGTATCGGTGCGCCGGTTGATCTTAGGGGCACGGCAAGCGGCCAAACGCTGGTGACCCGAGTGATTACGCTCAGAAACGCAAACGTAGCAGACGTTTTGCCTGCTGTCAGACCGCTTCTGCCCACTTACGCGCAGATTGCGGCGGTTCCAAGCTTAAACGCCTTGGTGGTTTCTGATCGTGCCAGCAGCTTAAATCAGGTCGAGGAGCTGATTCGCGCTCTGGACGGGGATGGAACAGACAAGGTCGAGGTGATCAGCCTAATCTTTACCGATCCTGAAACCATGCTGCAGATACTAGAGACATTGACTGGCGTCAGTACCAGCACCAGCGGTGGTTCACGACTTAAACTGATCGCCGATGTTAACAACTCACGTTTGATCGTCAGAGGTTCAGCTGAGGCGCGTGCTCAGATTCGCGATTTGGTTGCTGAGCTGGACGAAAAGCCCTCTCGCCGATTGAGTGGCCTGCGTGTTTTTAAACTCAAATTTGCCGATGCGCGTCACATCGCTAACATGCTGCGCGGTTTACTGAACAACGAATCGCTCGATTCATCTTCTGAAGCCAATCAGCTGCAACTGGGCCAGTCAGGCCTTGAGCAGTCAACGATTAATCAAGCCCAGTCCAGCACCAATTCATCTCTTCGGGCTGGCCTAAACCGCAACGCTGCTCCCGCTCAGTCGCAAAGCTCCTCACGCTCGGTTGGCGGCGGTGCTGCTGAGTTCAGCATCATCGCTGATGAAACCCAAAACGCGATCGTGGTTAACGCTAATCCCGAGATCATGATTGACGTGGAGGAGGCGATTGCAGCGCTCGATGTTCGCCGAGCTCAGGTTTTGATTCAAGCGGCGATCGTTGAAGTTTCCGGTGATAGTGTCGATCAGTTGGGCGTGCAATGGGCCGTTGGCGGCCCCGATAGCGGTATCGGCATCACTAACTTTGGTACCGGCGGCGCCTCTTTGGCCTCCCTTGCTACGGCGGCGCTTAGTGGCTCAAACTTGGCGATTGCAAACGCAGCGCAAACCATCAGCGGCGGCGTGTTTGCGGCAGGAACGACTCGCGGCGACAATGAGTTTTATGGCGCGGTGATCCAGGCGATCCAGACCACCAGTAACGCCAATCTGCTCTCCATGCCTTCCATCCTCACGCTCGATAACGAAGAGGCCAGCATATTGGTTGGGCAAAATGTCCCCTTTATCACCGGCTCAACCACTACAGCAGCCACCCAAAACCCGTTTCAGACAATTGAGCGACAAGATGTCGGGATTAACTTAACCGTGATTCCGCACATTGGTGACGGTGGGCAAATCCGCTTAGAAGTGGTGCAGGAAGTCTCTGACGTAGTGCCAACCTCAGCCAACATCCAAACCGCCGATATTGTGACCAACAAGCGCTCGATTAAAACCACGATCTTAGCCGACAACAAACAAACCATCGCGCTCGGCGGCTTGATCTCTGATCGGGCAACCCAGACCGTCAACAAGGTTCCATTGATTGGTGATTTACCTCTCATTGGTTCGCTGTTCCGCGCTCGCCAAAACAATGGCAGTAAAACCAACCTGATTGTGTTTCTGCAACCTACTATCCTTAACGATTCTGCTGAAATCGATGGCATGACTCAGCGCCGCTATGAACACATGCGCATCATGCAGCTGGAGATGGATGAAGGTGGTAACTTCAACCGGGTGTTGGATCCTAAAAGTTCTATCTATCCCTAATAATTACTGAGAATCCGGGCAAAGGGACATTGTATGTTAAAGCTGGAGTTTACTAATTTTAAGCAGCCCTCCTATTGGGTCGTTGATGAGCTGTTTGAAGCGGGCAGTACGGTCAAAAATGGCCTGAAAATTGAGCATCCTTCTCTTAGCGCGCGTCATGCTACTTTTAAACTCAGCGGTGCCATGCTGAGTGTCAATCGGATCGGTGAGTCTCTGGTGCTCCTAAATGGCGAGCCGATTGAAGGGGAATCAAACCTTACGATCGGTGATCATGTCACGCTGGGTGAAGTTGAAATTCGCGTTAACGATCCGGCGCTTAAACAGCGTGAAGCGGTGCCTCAGTTGTTCTCTGACCCTAAAGTAGCTTCACTGTTGCCGGAGCAAACCCGCGCGGAACAAGTTTGGAAGATCAAGCCGCTCGACAAACTGGTGTCTCAATTGGTGACGGTTGAGGGTCAATTGTCGATTGGACGTGATCCCAGTAACGATTTGGTGGTTCAAGGCAATCATATCTCTCGTCGTCATGCGCGCTTTTTTATTGAAAATGGCCAGTTGCACATCCAGGATCTTGATTCTTCTAATGGCACTTATGTGAACGGGGAGCGAGTTAAAGAGCGCTCGATCTTCTTAGGTGACAAGCTGCGCTTTGACTCCAGTGAGTTTGTGGTTGCGGTCGGTAAACCCAAAAATGCCCTAAAAGATCCCGAGCAGGATCGAACCCAGTTTCGCGCGGCGATCACCCCTGACATGCTGAGCAAGGCCGATGAAGATGCCGACTTGGACCGGGACATGCTGCCAGATGGCTTGGATCAGGATTTGATGAGGGGTAGCGGTAATCAGCCGATCAAGTCGGTGACCTTGGCTGAGCTTGGCGCAATACCTGATGCAGTTATCAGGCAGCAGGCAGACCCCAGTGGTTCTGTGAGTTCAAAAAAGGGTGCAAATAATAAGCACGCCCATCGGACCGCCCAGAGTCACACCACCTTATATCTGCTGAGTTTTTTGGCGGTGATCTTTTTGTTTGGGGTGGGCATCTTGCTGGTGGTCGTGCTCTGATTGAATCAGAGCTTGCGGTAGATCAGATCCCACACCCCGTGACCTGAGTTGATGCCGCGCTTCTCAAACTTGGTCAGTGGTCGAAAATCGGGTCTTGGGTGAAAGTTGCCGCTACCGGCGACATTTTGCAGCGGCGCTAAACTGTCTAACACCTCAATCATCCAAAAAGCATAATGCTCCCAGTCGGTTGCGGTGTGAAAAATCCCGCCCGTTTTGAGTGCGTATATGACGAGCTCCATGCGCTCGGGGCTCACAAAACGCCGCTTATAGTGCCGCTTCTTCTGCCAAGGATCTGGGAAGTAGAGCTGTACGGTATCTAGGTGACCCTCGGGCAGATTTTCGAGTAGCTTGAGCGCATCGCCTTTGATGAGTCTTAAGTTGGTGAGCTTCAGCCGATCTGCTTCAAAAGCAGTCAGACCTAGACCAGGCTCATGCACCTCAATCCCAACAAAGTTGCGAGTGGGTTCGCTCTGAGCCATCTGGATCAGGGTGTGACCCATGCCAAAGCCAATCTCAACCGTCAGCGGATGCTCAGGCTCAGCAAATAATTCGCGAAGGTTGGTGCTGGTGATGGGAGCGTACCAGTGCTGGTAAGGCTCAGTTAAACCCAGCTTGGCTGATGTGTTCATGTGAGTGCTGCGACGCATGAAGGTTGGCGCCCAGCGATAAAATACTGAGCCCTGTTCAGATTGATCTGAATCTGAGGGTGCTGGGTCCGGATTTGACTGATTTGGATCTGATGGGTTTTGAGGAGACATAAACTGGCTGCTGAGTGACACAGTAGTATTATAGGCGTGAAGGCGTCCGCTTGGGAAACCTATGCGGTATCGGCTTGGGTTAATATGGTTCTCTCAAGCAGGAGCTCAACAAGCAGCCTATGCCGATCAAGCGCTTTTTATTTTTGGAGCTGGATAGCCCGCCTCCTTTTTATATTCAAAGACTCAGTAAAGCTGAGCGCCGAGCCTATGATTTGGCTTTTATCTCGGAGCGCTCGGCCGCGCGATACCTAAAAGTTTTTGAGCGCTTCGATGAGCAGCAGCGCATGGGCGTCAGTTGGCACTGGGCTGCTTGGGTGATGACGCTGCCTTGGCTTTGGTACCGCAGGCGCTACCTCGATGCGCTGGTATATGTGATGGTGGGCTGGTCGTTTTTCCAGCTGGTGTTGGTGCTGGGTTGGGTGTTGATCGGTTTTTTGTTCGGTGAGAGCGCACTAATCCTGCAGTTGGTTTTCAGTGCCCTTTGGATCTTTTTGTTCAGCGCAGTACCTGCACTCTTTGCCGACGCTTACCTCTACCGAGTGGCTCGGCGCGAGATTGCTGATGTGGTGGCAGAACAATCTGATCCCGATCAGATCAAGGCGCAACTCCGGCGCTTGGGATCCACCAGTAACATCGCACTCATAGGTGCCTTGGTGCTTTATGCGGCTGCACTGGTGGGTTTTCGTGAGCAAGTCTGGCCCATGGTTGTCTCCCCTTGGCAAAACGAGATGCTACTGCAAGCCAGTGAGGCGGGCGCAGATTTGCTCATGCAAACGGATTGCAGTCCAGAGCAGAGGCAAGTGACATTGATGGACTCAAGCGTGACTTTAATTAGAACGCCAGGGGATGAGTGTCTGGTCGAGGCGAGGGTGGATCAGGTGCCATTTTACTTCAATCGGGCGATAGAGGGATCTTTGATCAAATTAACCTTGGTTGATCGCGGGGGTTTCGAGCAGCTGAGTTGTCGATCCCTGCTCAAACACGAACCCGCAAACACGCGCTGTGAGTTTGGTTAGGGCGCGCTGAAGTAGATCTTTAGGCCCTGCAGCATTAAATCGGGCTCGACCTCAGCGTTTAAACCGTGATCTCTCAGAACTTGCTTAAGGATAGGCGCGTCCCCGCCGGTCAACACGATCCGGTGATCGGGGTTGCTGGCAGCACAAAAACTGATCGCGCCTGCCGCGCTCAGCAGCGCCCCGCTTGCCACCGCTTGAGAGGTTGAGGTGGCCTGAACCAAGGGTAAATTGGGTAGTTCGGTCAGCGTGCGGATCTGGCGAGTGCCGCGTCTAAGCGCCTGCTGAGTCAGGCGGATACCGCTGGTGATGAAACCACCTGAGTGATGGCGCTTATCGAGGATGTCGATGGTCAGCGCGGTTCCTGCGCCAGCGACGATCTGGGGCTGATCACAGCTTGCGCCCAAAAGTTGCAGCCAGCGATCTACTCCCAACTGAGCCGGATCATACTCTGTGGTGAGCCTTGGGTGTTTGGCCAGCACTTGTGCAAACTCAAATGGCGCCTCTAGCTGGCTTAACACTGCAGCAATCTCCTCTCGACTTTGAGGGCCCAGAACCGATGACACGCAGATCCGCGCAGCATTCAGTTGCTTGAGATCGTGACCTAAGCCCATCAACAGTTCGCTTGGCGCTTGCAGGTGTTCTTTGGCCTCGCTTGCGAGGATCTGATCACCCTCGATTAACCAGTACTTCAGGCGGGTGTTACCCAGGTCAATATAAAGCGTGCGCATCAGGTAGCGATGAGCTTATTGACCCAGCGATTTAAGCGATCGGGGCTGAGTTTACTTAAGGTTAAGCTGAGCTTGGTGTTGATACCCACGGGAAAGTGCACTTGGGTAGGACTTGAGTGCTCGGCGACCTTTAAGGCAACTTCGGCGACGTCTGTAGCAGTCAGTTTGACGCCTAACCTTCCGATCGATTTGGCATCCATGCCATCGACCATGTGGGTCTTCACAAAAAGTGGCATGAGATCATGGACGCTGATTTGATGCGACTCCCACTCAAGATTCAGTGCCTCAGTCAAACCACGCACAAAAAACTTAGTGGCTGAATAAACCGCAAGCGACGCTTGACCGTAGATTGCCGAGGCAGAGGACAGATTGATCACTTTTGCCCCCTGGGTTTTTTTGAGGTACTCAAAACTACGGTGGCAACCAAGCATGACCCCTTGAGTGTTGACTTGGATCATGCGCTCTTGTTTTGCGCTATCGATCTGCTCAAACGCGCCTGACTCAAGCAAGCCTGCGTTGTTAATCAGCACATCTAATCGCCCAAAACGCTGATCAAAGTCGCGCAGCAGCTGATCCCAAGCGTCAGCCTTGGTTACATCCAGCGCGGCGCTAAACAACCGATCGGCTGGCGCTTTTAAGTGCTCGGTGTTGGGCGCGACCAGATCACATAATCCAACGTGGTAGCCGGCCTTTAAGAAACAAATTGCCATCGCTTGGCCGATGCCGCCAGAGGCGCCGGTGATCAGTACGGTTTTCAATTGCTGCTCCATCGACACGTGTTTGACAGTATCACTGTACCCTCAAGCTTTCAGTGAGTTTAGACATAAGCCGCCTGCGCGTCATGACCCAAAGTCAAATTGGCTGATAATTAACTCACCGATTCAAAGCCGGACATGCGCTTAAGTTTCACAGCTAAAACAAGGCAGACTTAAAATGTCACCAATCGAGCTGCGTCAGCGGTTAAACACTCAAATCCGGGTGTATTTATCGATGGTTCTTAGTGCACTTAGTTTGTTAGTCAGAGCTGGATCTGGTTTCAGCAGAGTCAGCTAACCGCAACTGGCCACTTAAAAAACGCTGAGTCGATGACGAATGCTTATCTTTGATGAGTAGGGCGCCCCCAGCATCGACGCCTTGGCAGACACCTGTTGATAGAAGTTGGCCATTTCTTGAGTCTTTTAGCGTCACTCGGTGGCCGCTTAGCAGGTGTTTGGGGTTGTAGTGCTCTGCAAGGTTCGCTGGTTGCGCTGGGTGGTTGCTTGAAATCAGGCCCGTGTTAACGCAAGCGCGGATCAGCGCTTTAACCGTGATGGCGCGCAGCTCAGCCAGCTCAAGCTGTATGCCGAGTTGCTGCAGATCAGCGGTTGTATCGATTGGATTTGGCGAGCGCAACCGATTGATGCCAACACCCATGATCACGTGACCCGCGATGGGATTTGTGGCGGCTAAAGCTAAATCTTGGGTTGGGCGCTGGTCTGCATCGTGGCTATGGTCTGGATCATGTTCTGGATCACGGTCTGGATCATGATCATGATCGGGTTTAGCTAGGGGCACAAACTGACACAGGATTCCGCCAAGTTTCAGGAAGGGCTGATCTGAGTGCACCAGCTGGGTCACCAGATCGTTTGGCCACTTGAGCCAGATCCGCGAATTGGCAGGTGCATGTAAGTTGAGCTCTCGTGCGACCTCAAGTGCGATCCAAAGCGGCAGCTTTGGCAAGTGCGCGATGTGATCGCGGCGGATGGGGATCGCGGCGGATAGCGCCAGATCGCCTGTGCGGGTTTGCCAGCGGCGCTGGTGTTGACCGCGTGCGTGAGTCTGATTCAAGGCGCTGACTACTGCTAGTCCGCGAAGTGAAGAGTTTAGCTGGTCTAGTAAGTGGTCTTGGGTGCTGGATAGGGTTTCCTTTAGGACGACTTTGCTGAGCTCAAGCGGGGTGCCGGCTGAGCGGAGCCATTTTGCTACGTCACTTTTAAGCTGGTCAGCCTGATCAGTCAAAGGATCGCCGAGCGGCTTAGGGCGGGGGCCTAGCTTGTGGTTATAATCGGTCATGGCACGAGCAGCACAACAGGAAAACTTAAGTTGGATTTAATCATATATGCCCTGACGGGAGTTGGGGCTGGGTTTTTAGCCGGTTTGTTTGGGATCGGCGGTGGGCTAGTGATCGTCTCAGCGCTGGTGTGGATCTTCACCCTGCAAGGATTTGATGCTGAGTTTATACCGCAATTGGCGGTCGGCACGGCGCTTGCCACCATCATCTGCACCTCGATCAGTTCCTTGCAAGCGCACCACAAACGGGGCGCGGTCAATGTCTCGCTGTTTTGGCGACTGGCGCCGGGCTTGGTGATCGGATCGCTTTCTGGTGCCTTTGTGGCGACCCGAGTCGATGGCACCACCTTGCAGTTGATCATCGGCACCGCGGCAGCTCTGATCGCCCTCAAGATGGCCTTTTTCTCGGTCGCGGCGCGCCAGCTTAGTGATCCCAGTTTACTTCCGCCAAAGCTTGCGCAGACCTCAATCGGCGGCGGGATTGGGTTTGTCTCGGCGCTGTTTGGGATCGGCGGCGGCTCGCTCACGGTGCCGATCTTGGCGCACTACGGGCAAAGTATGCGCGATGCGGTGGGGACTTCTGCGGCCTGCGGGCTCCCGATCGCGGTGGCAGGCGCCGCTGGATTTGCGCTGTTTGCGGCAGGCTCAGGCGCGCAGCTACCCGATCACTCGCTGGGATTTGTTTACTTGCCTGCTTTTGCTGCGATCAGCGTCATGAGCGTGTTTACGGCGCGTCTTGGTGCCAGAGTGGCGCACGCGATCCCGCAGGCGAAACTCAAAAAAGCTTTTGCGGTGCTGCTGTTCTGTGTGGGTGTGCAGCTAATCATCAGCGCGCTGGGCTAATTTGATATGCGCTTAAAGCAGCTGAGGCTCGCCGGTTTTAAGTCGTTTGCTGAGAGCAGTACGCTTAAATTTACCGATGCACGCACTGCGATCGTCGGACCAAATGGCTGCGGTAAATCCAACGTCATCGATGCGATCCGCTGGGTCATGGGCGAATCCTCAGCCAAACAGCTGCGCGGCGGCGCGATGAGTGATGTGATCTTTGCCGGGTCATCGGCTCGCCGTCCCATGAGTTACGCAAGCGTCGAGCTTACCTTTGAGCAGATTGAGGACGGCGTATCGGCTCAGCTTAAAAACGAGTTCAATCTGTATCAGGAGCTCTCGGTTAAGCGCAAGATTAGCCGCGATGGCAAATCGGATTACTTTTTAAACGGCACGCGGTGCCGAAAAAAAGACATTGTTCAGGTTTTTCTGGGGACGGGTCTGGGTGCGCGCTCCTACGCGGTGATCGAGCAGGGCATGATCTCCCGCTTAGTTGATGCGCGGCCCGATGAGATGCGTGCTCACATCGAGGAGGCGGCTGGGGTTTCTAAGTATCAGGCTAAGCGCCGTGAAACTGAGCAGCACTTAACTCGCGCCAGCGAAAATTTGGAGCGTCTGCGCGACATCGAGTCTGAGCTCACCCGTCAGATTCGTGCGCTTGAGCGTCAGGCCGATAAAGCGGCGCAGGCAAAAAAGTTACAGAGCGAAAAACACACGCTAACCCTTCGCCACACCCGGGGGCTTGAAGCAAAGCACTGGCTGGAAACTCAGGCGCTGATCGACCAGCAAAAAAGCGCGAGCCTTGATTTGGATCAAGTGTACCGCGCGCGTGAGCTGAGCGAGATTGAGCTAAAAGTGATAGCGCGCGCTCAGGCTGAGCAGCAACAAGCCCGTGAGACGCTGAGCGTTGAGCACTATAGTCTCAAGGAGACTTTGATACGACTTGAAGCGAGCGAGAAAAGCCGTGAACAGCAAATGTCTACAGTGCAAAGGCGCCTAAGTGATTTGGATCGACAATTGGGTGAGTTGGCTCAACAAAAAACCAATCTTCAGCTGACACAGAGTGAGCTTAGCACTCACAAACTTGACCAAACTGGACGGTTAGATGAGCTTAAGCTCGAGCTTGATTCATTAAGTTTGGATAAACCGCGCGTGAGTATCAGCGATCAGCAGCAGCGTGCCTATGAGTTTGAGCGCAAACTTACTCAGGCGGGTTTTGAACTTGAAAGCCACGAGCGTGAGCTTGAGCGATCCCAGCGCGCGCTTGAACAAAGTTTGCAGCGCTTAGAGCAGTTAGCCAGTGAACCGAGTCAGCTTGAAGGCATGGGGGATGCTGAGCTTAACGCCTTACACGTGAGCGTTGATGAGTTAGCCGCGCGCCAAGCTAATCAGCAGGCGCTGATTGAGCGTTTGAAACTGGAGGCTAGCTCTGCTGCTAAGGGGCGATCGGATCAGGCGGCGCTACTTAAAATTGAGGAGAAAAAGCTCACTCAGTGGCAGACCGAGCTGAGCACCCTTGAGAGTCTTGAGCAAAAAGCCCAAGCACAGATTGTCTCGAAGAAACCACTGGCTAAGCAGATTTCACTCACCGATCAAGGCAGCGAGCATGCCAAACTGATCGATAGGCTGCTTAGTGATTGGTTGAGCGCCGAAGTAGGCGAGCAAGCCGGTGTCCCTGTTTCTGGCCGCAGCGTATGGCATGCTGATGAGACATTTGAGTCAACAGCAGATCAGTGGCCTGCAGGGGCTCGTCCGATTAGTGACTGGATCGATCCTCCGCTTTTGGGGTTTTTAAGTCGTGTTTGGGTGGTTGAGCAGTTTCAGGCCGAGCAGCTGGGGAAGTTGCCAGCCGGCGGATTGCTTTTGTCCCTGGACGGTTACTTTGGTGGCAGCGGGTTTTGCATCAATCTGCTCAGTGACTGTCTCTTATACACATCTCCGAGCCCACGAGACTAGGCATGATCTC
>CAJXOR010000001.1 GCA_913057715.1 uncultured Moraxellaceae bacterium | reverse complement strand
TCTACACTATCCTCTTCGTCGGCAGCGTCAGATGTGTATAAGAGACAGCACTATCCTGAGCACGCCTGCACTCCAGCTCATGACAGATAAGACAATCAACAGCGCAAACAGCGCATAGATCACCGCATCGGCGGCGGCAAAGTACTCTTGGATCATCAGCAGGCGTCTCCTTTGGGGTTGCTCAGGCTAAATTGAGCGCTATCAGCGCAATCGGGTTAATCATACAGGGAGAAGCGCACGGGCAGCGCATAGGGACCACAGCGGGATGAGTCCTTGAGCGGCGCAAACTGGCTGGTGGATAAAAACTTGAGCGCAGATCTGGCCATACCGCGGGTGGTCGCTGCCAGCAACTCAACCTCCGTCGGGTCGCCCTTAGCGTTTACGGTGAAGCTAAGAACCGCCTCACCTTGATAGATACCAGCCTGCGCATCAAGCGCAGGGTAGTTTTTCACTCCCACCTGATCAAACTTGAGCTCACAGCCTTGAACCTGACCCAAGGTGCAGCCGTTCCCAACCAACGCAAACTGCTCGCCCGCTGGCAGCTGGTGCAAAAAAGCCGGGCAGGCCGTGTCAATTCCAGGAAAAGGATTGCTGTTTTTGCTGGCTATCTGCCCACTTGACTCAGCTGGCTGCTGCTCATCATCTTTGCCTGCCCTGGTGGCCAGATCACTTTGTGCTGGTTTTTTTGACCCAGTTGAACTGATTTGCTCAAGCGCGCGATCAACTTTTGTCTGTGCGCCGCTTTGTTTTTGCAAGGTGCTGTTGACCGCAGCAAGCACGTCTAAGTTGATCAGCTGCTCGTCACTCTCCGCCATGGCTGGCGGCTGAGTACTTGGCGAAGTCTGCGCCGCCAAATCTGCCGCGCTTGATGCAGACGACGCCTGATCTGCTGTGAACACTTGCTGATTTACTGGCTGCTGATCAAGCGCAGCCATATCAGGTTGATCTGGGCTTACTGCTGGCTCGTTTGGGCTTGGCGACTCAGCTGGCAAGCTTGCCTTGTCGGTAGCTTGCGCTTGGCTCTTTGAAGCTTGCTCCGATTGATTTTGCTGAGCCGCGCTAGCACCCACGGCAGCATCAGCTGGACGACTCACAAAACTAACACTCATGGGTTTGGGCTCAGGTTGCACCGGTTTCATCAGCGCCAGAGCAGCAAAAACCCAAAGGTGCAGAACCGCCACGATCCCAATGATCGCTATTTTTGAAGTGCGAGGCATAGGGGCGGCGGCCAAAACTCAGACGATCTGTCTGGCTTTGATGTTTTTCCACTGAGCCATTTGACGAGCGCCGTATGGCGTCAGCATGAACTTTTTATGCTCATCGGTCGCTTGGTGCGTATGCTTGAGCCAGTCGTTGAACAAAAACTGATTGCGTATCCGGTTTAAATCCTCAGCCTCAATCCGCACTTTGGCGGTGGCGTGAACTTCAGGCAATTTGCGCTGCACATCGCTCAGTGATGAGAGCTGCAGGTGGTCATTTAGTATCTTGGCAAACACATCCTCAAGCACTGGCATGCGAGTTTCCTCGCCAACCCAAGTCAAGATATCGCCCCAAATTAAGCGCTTTTTGACCCGCAGATCCTTCAAGTTACCACCCTGATAAGCGTGAACCGCGTAAATCAGCTCCACCTCATCTTGCAGGCTCACCTGATACTGATCTTCCATCGCTTCAACCGGCATGCTGCTTTCAGAGCGACTAATCGCGCGGATCTCTTGTGTGCGGTCACTGAGCGCGGGTTTCTTGCTCTCCTCAACCGGCTGCCTGATCCAACCAGCGCATGGATACCGGCTGAGCAGCGCTGAGTAACTGGTTAAGATCTTGGCATGCAGTTCAGCAGAGTTGCCGTAGTTGATCAGCGGCTTGCCGCAGCGCACCACTTGCTGCTTAAACTCCAGCAGCTTGCGTCGATCGTAGTCGACAGTCTTAGATTCAGGCACCACCAGATTGCACACCAGCATTGGTTTGGACTGGTTCATCGCATAGATAAAATCCAGATGCAGAAAACTTGCCCCAGAACTTGAGAGCGCACCGTACTGCTCGCCCACCAAGATCAGTACATAATCGCTGTGATCGATGTTTTTTTTGATCAGACCCAGTTGAACCGGATCGGTATTGGACTGCGACCAGGTTAAAAATGCCCGATCACTTAGGTGTTGGCGGATAGCGGCGCACTCGTGCTCGACATCGCCTGGCACATAACAGACGTGAACATGGTGGCGGACCTGCGGCGCATGGGCAGACGACTGAAACAAACCTTGCTCCTTAATCCTTGGGAATCATACCGATCACAGCGTCCTGCTCTGATTCACCCGATCTTAACCGATTACAGTTCAGACAGCGCAGTGCACTCAAGCAATCGGCTTAATTTAAGTTGATCTTGCCCGCTGTCACCGCTCGAATATACGTTGAGCCGCTGTGCGGTAAAAATGTCCGCCTGAAGTGAGTCAGCACCTAAGAGTGAGCTGACCCTCCTTGCCACCGCCGCACCCGAATCATGGATACAACTCTCAGTAAAAACCGTGGCCAAGTGTTCTTTGAAAAAGGGGTAGTGCGTGCAGCCCAGCACCAACTGATCTACTCCCATGCGCTGCCACTGGCGCACCTTGAGTAGCAGCTGATCGAGCGCCGGATCGGTGCTGGAAAGCCCCGACTCAACCCAAGGCACCAGCTCCGGCAAGTGCGCAGTCAGCACCTCAACCCCTAAGGGCGCGGCGTGGGCTTGCACTACCTGCTTGAGTAGCTCCCCCTCAAGCGTGGCTTGGGTAGCCAAGAGCCCGATCAAACCGGATTCGGAGCGCGCTGCCGCTGGCTTAATCGCTGGCACCAAGCCCACCACGGTGAGATCACCGTGGTGAGTACGGATCTGGCTCAAGCTATGTGCGGAAGCAGAGTTGCAAGCGATCACCTCCAAACTCGCCCCGCAGGCTTTGAGCCAATCGGCGGCGGCCAAACTCAAGCACCTGATCTCATCGCTACTGCGAGATCCGTAGGGCACCCGAAGCGTGTCCGCTAAGTAGACAAAGTCGCAGTGGGTCAGCTCGTGCATGAGGTGAGCCAGCACCGACAATCCGCCCATGCCCGAGTCAAAGACACCAATCAGCGGGCGTCCGGGGCGCAGCAAGCTGAGCTGCGAGCAATCGGTAGGAGCATAAGTGCTGAGCAGCTTGAGTGATCCGCTGGGTGTTGACTCATAGCTGGCCACTCGGCGCACCCCGTCAAACGGGGCGTGCAGATCAGAACCCTGATCAGAGGCGGGATCAGCAGCATCGCCTAGATCAAGGTTGAGATAAGTCGAGTCTCTCAGATAAGTCAACGCGGCATCTATAAAACCAAAAACCTAGCATAACCGGTTTGGCCCTCAAGCTTAAGCCCTGCGCGATTGGTCGGACGTAGCTAACACTTAAGTGCCAAACCCACGCTTATGAAACCAGGTTTATGAATCCAGGCTTATCAACATAAGCCCAGCGATCACCAACTCTTAAAAGATCGCATCTAAACTGCGCAGATCTCACGCAGTCTACGCACAGCAAAGATCAGGGTGAGCACAGCCAGAAAACAGGGAGTGCTAAAAAATCAAGCTCAGCCGATTGATCAAAACCAGATCAACCTCTGAATCTAACCCTTTTGCTCCAGCACAAAGCTGGCCTCCCCACTTTTAAGCTCAAGCAAGGTCGTCTCTTTAGTCGTGGTCAGCTCACCCATGCCCACCAAGTGGAAAAAGGTGTTGCGGTGGATCAGCGCCCATAGCCCGCCGCGTACCAGCACGTAGGGGCGCATCTCGCCTTCATACTCACGCATCACGATCGGGTGATCCTCACTTGCCACCACATAGTCGCCGTTTTCGGTTTTCAGCTCGAGGTAGAGCTTGCCCTGATACTCGATCTCCTCGGCCTCCACCGCTATCAGCGGCGCGTCTTCCACCTGGATCCCGATCTTCTCAACCGGCGTCTTTAAAAAGTACTGCGTCTGCCCGTCAACCTCTTCGGTCCACAGCACTGAGGAGAACAGATCGACCATCTTTTGGCGGGTCATGCGCCCGCCTTCATGCCACCACTCCCCGTTCGCCCGTATGGTCAGATCCATCTCCCCGCAGTGCTCAGGATTCCACTTAGCCAGCGGCGGGATCGGCCGAGTCTGGGTAAAGGGGCTGCCATCGTGCGCATTTTGCTCTGAGGCACTCGCGCCCTTTTGTGCGCTTTGCTGCAATCGGGAGAGGATATCGTCTGATGTGTTACTCATATTGTCTCGCTTTTTTGGTGGCAAAATGAACCGGCTAGCTGGCTTTTTGCTTGGGGATAAGTCCCCAAAAACTGTCGATCAGCGCACCCGTATCATTGGTGTTTGTGCGTAGATTGCTTATAATGCGGTATTTGGCGGCTTACATGAGTTATCGGTTTGTGAGCTTGCGTTGAGTGATTTTAAGTCCCATCAAGGGCACTGGCGTCTTTAGCCAGCCACGACTTTTCAGGAGTAACGATGGAAAACATAGAACGCGAATCGATGGAGTTTGACGCAGTAGTAGTCGGCGGAGGCCCTGCGGGTCTGTGTGCGGCGATCCGTCTGCGCCAGCTGGCACTGGAAAACGACAACAGCGACTTCACCGTGTGTCTGGTTGAAAAAGGCTCCGAGATCGGCGCGCATATCTTGTCCGGTGCGGTGATTGAAACCCGCGCGATCGATGAGCTCTTGCCTGGCTGGAAAGAAGACGAAACTTGCCCGATCTCAGTAGAAGCTTCTGAAGACCGCGTGTATATGCTGACTTCTCCTACCGGCGGCTACAAATTCCCCAACTGGGCGGTGCCAGACACCATGCACAACGACGGCAACTATGTTGTGTCCATGGCCAACGTCTGCCGCTGGCTGGGTGCTAAAGCCGAAGAACTAGAAGTGATGATCTTCCCTGGCTTTGCAGCTGACGAGATCCTCTACAACGAACAAGGCGCCGTAGCGGGTATCCGTACTGGTGACATGGGCGTGGCTAAAGACGGCTCGCACAAAGGCGGCTTCATGCCTGGCTACGACCTCATGGCCAAGTACACGGTGTTTGCTGAGGGTTGCCGTGGTCACTTAGGCAAGCGCCTGATCAGCCGCTTTAAGTTAGATGAGAACTCTGACCCACAAAAGTATGCGCTCGGCATCAAAGAGCTGTGGGAGATTGACCCAGCCAAGCATCAGCCTGGCTTGATCTTGCATGGTACTGGCTGGCCGTATAGCGAAACCGGCTCAGACGGCGGCTGGTGGTTGTACCACGACCAAGACAATCAGGTTACCTTGGGGACATTTTTGGACCTCAACTACAAAAACCCACACGTCTCTGCGTTTGATGAGATGCAGCGCTGGAAAACTCACCCGATCATCAAAGACTTTTTAGAAGGCGGTAAGCGCTTGGTTTATGGCGCACGTGCTGCTTGTAAAGGCGGCGCTAACTCACTGCCTAAGATGCAGTTCCCAGGCGGCTTGCTCGTTGGCGATGACGCGGGTTTCTTGAATATCGCGAAGATCAAAGGCAACCACACTGCCATGAAGTCGGGCATGCTCGCGGCTGAAGCGATCTATGAAGCGATCGCTAAAGGTCACGCTAACGATGAGATCACCGCGCACCAAACCCACTACGAGAACTCGTGGCTAGGTGAGGAGATGGAGCGCTACCGCACCTTTGGCCCTGCGATGCACCGCATGGGCAAATACATGGGCGGCGCGTTTAACTTCATCGACCAAAAACTGTTCAAGATCCCTTTCAACGTGCGCGAAACCACGCCGGATTACAAAGAGCTTGAGCGTGCAGCGCTGCACGTGAAGCCGGAGTATCCAAAGCCTGACGGCAAGCTAACCTTTGATAAGCTCTCAAGTGTGTTTGTGTCCAACACCACGCACCCAGAAGATATCCCGGTTCACTTGAAACTCACCGATCCTAAGGTGCCCATCAAGCACAACTTGCCGCTGTTTGACGAGCCAGCGCAGCGTTACTGCCCAGCGGGCGTCTATGAGGTGGTCGAGGAAGCAGGGGAGAACAAGTTTGTGATCAACGCGCAAAACTGCGTGCACTGCAAAACCTGCGACATCAAAGACCCCTCGCAGAACATCACTTGGGTCACGCCAGAGGGCGGCGGTGGACCGAACTACCCGAACATGTGATACCTATCTGTCAGATTCTGTCAGATAAGTTAAAACCCCCGTTTAGGGGGTTTTTTTTGTCCGCTGATCAATTCACACCGGACAGTACGCTAGGTAAACCATAATCTACACTCACCTAAAAGTATAAAGACTAGAGTTGGGTTATATGAGCGTGCTTTGGCAAAGTACAGACTGGCTGATTTACTTTTACGGGTTCGTGAGCTGTTTTTGTCTGGCGAGCGCCATACTGGTCGCCATGACCAGTTTGCTGCACTGGTTTCATAACCAAAACAAGCAAGCCTCGATGATGCTGGCCATCGGCGCCATCGGGTTTTTCTCTTACTGCCTGTATAACTTAAGCTTTCAGTCGCTGACCGGCTCACCAATTGCCGCTTTGCTACCAGACGCCATCAAGCGAGTGCTGCCTCTGGCGTCTCCGATCAGTTTGGCTCTGCTGACCCTGATCATCCTCAAGTCCACACTGATCACCTCGTTTAAAGCCTATAGTTTTATCCGTGATAACGCCTGGGCACCAACCTTGCTATACGCGCTGGCTGCTGCTTCGTTTATGGCGATCGTCTTGGCGCCGAACCAGCGCACCGCTGAGCTGATTGGCCACTGGACATTTTTACCCTATACGCTGACCTACGCAGTGCTGACCTACCACTTTTTTGATGGCGCACGAATTCGCTGGTTCACCGCCGGTTCGCTGCTACTGATCTGCACCCTGATCGCGATCACTGGCTGGTACTTCAACCAAGGGCTGATTCCTTGGGGGGAGCCGTGGCTGCTGATCCTGAACCTCTACTACACGATCAGCTGCTTTTGCGTCAGCTACGGGGTCGTGGTGTACGGCTACAGCGGGGTAGTGCGCTATCAGCACATACGCGCGCTTGATAAGCGCAACATCGCCCACAAGATCAACGATGCCTTGCACGACGATCACTTCCACCTGGCCTACCAACCCAAGATTGATCTGAAAACCGGTGAGACCCGATCACTGGAAGCACTGATTCGCTGGACAGACCCAAAACTTGGCAATATCCCGCCAGACGAGTTCATCCCCCTGTCGGAGGAGATCGGTTTGATCAACCGAATTACCGCGTGGGTGATTGAGCGCGCGTTTGCCGATGCCCGCCAGCTTGAGTTACTGGGGCACGATATCTCGATTGCGATCAATTTTTCTTTTAAAGACACCAACCCCCAGATGATCGACTTCTTGGAGTCAAAACTCGCAGAACACCAGATCAGCGCCTCAAAGATCATCATCGAAATCACCGAACGCTTTTGGATCTACAACTCAGAAGAAGCCACCGCCAACATCAAGCGCTTACAAGACTTGGGTTTCACCATCTCGCTAGATGACTTTGGTACCGGTGAGTCGTCCTTGCAGTCATTTCACAACATCCAGTTCAGCGAGATCAAGATCGACCAAAGTTTTGTGCGCACCATCAGCACCAGTAGCCACTATCAAGCGCTGGTTTTATCGATGATCGAGCTGTGCCAGCGCTTGCAGATTGCCACGGTGGTCGAAGGGGTGGAAGACGCCGAGGCGCTTAGCATCGTCACCGGATATGGCGCAACCTATGCTCAGGGTTACGGGATCGCCAGGCCCATGGCGCTCAAGCAGTTCCTAGAGTGGAGTTTGGAGACGCCCGTGGCACCTGTTAGCACTAGCCCAATTTTGTCTGCCTAGGGGAAAAGGCAGCAAAATGGCCTCCGATTCGGGGGCTTTTTTGTGGTTAAATTTATCAAGATTTTCAAAGTCTAAAAGTTAGTAGACATAACAAAGACTCGTTTTGCCTGCGATCTATCGTTAGGCTCAGCGCCCAAAGCAGTTAAAGGATCTCTAGTGAGTAAAGTCATACCCAGCATGGACAGCGCAACCCAAGATATCGTTGCAGACAACATATCCCAGCTCAAGCAGCTTTTCCCAGAAGCCTTTACCGAGGGCAAGGTAGATTTCGACACGCTTCGAGAAGTGTTGGGTGAACATGTCGAGGATCGGGAGGAGCGCTACAGTTTTACTTGGAACGGCAAGAACCAAGCGCGCAGACTCGCCCAAACTCCAAGCACAGGAACCCTTCGGCCGTGCGAGGAGGAGTCTGTTGACTGGGATTCCACCGGAAACTTGTTTATAGAAGGCGACAACTTAGAGGTGCTAAAACTGCTTCAAAAGAGCTACCACAAAAAAGTGAAGATGATCTATATCGATCCACCCTACAACACGGGGAACGATTTTGTATATGAAGACGACTTCTCGGACAATATTAAAAATTACAAAGAGATCACCGGTCAAGTCGGTGAAGGCGGTCGCCCCTACTCAGACAATCCAGAAACCAGTGGTCGATACCATACCAACTGGCTAAATATGATGTATCCGCGATTAAAGCTTGCTAGAAATCTACTTAAAGAAGACGGAGTTATATTCATCAGTATTGATGATAATGAAGTGGCAAATCTTCGGAAGATTTGTGATGAAATATTTGGAGAGGAAAATTTTATTAATTTAGTTAGCGTAAAATCTAAGGATAGTTCTGGAGCAAGTGGTGGTGGAGAAGATAAACGATTAAAGAAAAATATAGAATATCTTATTTGCTACTCTGGTGGAGAATTATTTAAAAAGTTTAATCAAGTCTATAAGAAAGAAAATTTAGAAAAATACATTAGTGATCGGAAACTAGAGGGTAAAACTTTTGCTTACACTAAAGTAATGGTAAAAAATGGTACAGAGAGCTTTCTGAAAACAATCAAAGATGGCTCAAATAATGACATAGATGTATTCACAGTAAAAGATTTCGAGCTTAAAAGTGTTTCTCAATTATCAAAAGAAGAGAATATCGACATTAATAAAATTTATGAAAAATATTTTGACCAAATACTAACTACAGAAAATGCTCAAACATCTATAAGAGAGCGCGTTAAAAATGCTGCCCCTAACTATGATGGATTAATAAATATATATTACAAACCAATTTCAGGAAAAAATAAAGGAAAGCGAACTAAAGTTTCGTTTATCGGTAAAACAAAAAGATTAATTAGTTACCTCAGTGGGGTGTGTGAAAAATCAAGCGAAGGGATTATCAAAAAAGATAAGATCGGGACATTATGGAATGATCTCTCATGGAGTAGTGTTGCTTTAGAAGGAAGTGTTCCTTACCCGAATGGAAAGAAACCAATTAAATTTATAGAAAGGCTTATTGAGCTCTGCTTTAAGGGTGGAGAAAAAGGAATAGTACTAGATTTTTTTCTGGATCAGGAAGCACCGCACATGCCTGTTTTTCAAAAAATATAGATAGAGGTTCATATATACAGTCAATTTCTGTTCAACTACCTGAAAATCTAAAAGATAAAGATAAAAAAGATTATTTTTCAAAAGACGGACTTTCTTCTATTGAAAATGTTTGCGGTGTCTTTAAAAAAAGAATTCTACTAACCATATCTAAATTTAAAGAAGAAAATCCAGACTACGAGGGTGACCTGGGACTTAAAGTGTTTAAACTTGATTCCACCAATATTAAGTCCTGGGAAGCAGACTTTGACTTGAGTGAACAAGATTTAGTAGACCAAATCTCAAACATAAAAACCGATCGAACCGATACTGACCTGCTCTATGAGGTAATAATTAAGTCAGGATTTGAGCTGACACTACCCATTATCGAGCACAGTGCTGACGGGCAAAAAGTTTATGAAATCGACTCAGGTAAGCTGGTTGTTTGCGTGAGCGATAACATCACTTTGGAGGTAGTCGAAGGAATCGCTAAACTCAAAGACCAGTTAAAGCAAGCATCCATGAGTGTGGTCTTTAAAGATACGGGATTTGCTGGAGACGTGGTTAAGACCAACGCCATGCAGATACTCAAACAAGCTGGTATCAAAAGCATCTGGAGTCTATGATATGAAGATTGAGTTTGACGCCAATCTGGACTATCAACAGCAAGCCATAGCTTCTGTGACTGCTGTGTTTTCTGGTCAAGAGATCTGTAAGAGCGGTTTTACCGAAGCCCCGTTCATATCAAGAAATCAAGATTTATCCTTAAAGCCTACAAACCACATTGACTCAGCTTTAGGCAACCAATTGATCCTGCAGGACGAAACATTACATGCCAACATCCGTGAGATCCAGCTCAAAAACGGCTTAGCTCCATCCAAGTCGTTTGATTCTAAAAAAGGTATCCACCTGACCGTCGAGATGGAAACTGGCACAGGCAAGACCTATGTATATCTGCGCACGATATTTGAGATGAACCACCTTTACGGCTTTAACAAATTCATCATCGTAGTGCCATCTGTGGCAATTAAAGAGGGTGTCATCAAGTCGATACAGATGACAACAGAACACTTCAGACAACTTTATAACAACACCCCGTTTGAGTCGTATCTTTATCAGACAGGGCAAAAAGCAAAACTAAATCCCACAACCCTAAGGTCTTTTGCAGAAAATACAGAGTTAACCATACTGATTACCACCATCCACGCCTTCAACAGAGACGATAACGTCATGAATAGGGTAGGCACAGAAAAAGGTCCAGATGGACTGCCGCTGATCAACTACTTGCAGCAAACTAACCCTATCGTCATCATCGATGAACCTCAAAGCGTAGATAGTACTGACACAAGTAGAGAGGCCATCGCCTCACTTAACCCAATGTGCACTTTGCGATACTCTGCTACTCACCTTGAAAAGCACCACATGCTATACAAGCTTGATTCGGTCGATGCTTATGAGCAAAAACTGGTAAAGCAGATTGAGGTCGCTGGCATCGAAGTCCAAGACAACCATAACTCGGCTTATATCAAACTACTTAGCGTCAACAATAAAAAAACCCCAATAAGTGCAAAAATTGAGATAGACGCTAGCCTCAAAGGCGGCAGCATCAAGAGAAAAATCGTCACAGTCAAAAGTGGTGTGGATCTGCACGGTGCTAAATTTAGCGGAGGTAGGGACTTATACGATGGCTATATCGTTGATGATATCTACTGCGAACCTGGAAACGAGTATGTCAGCTTCACCAGTAAAGCCGATATATTGAGGCTTGGTCAGGCTTCGGGTGGGATCGACTCAAACGAGCTAAAGCGGCTGCAAATTCGCAAAACTATAGATGAGCACTTAGAAAAAGAAATCAGATTAAAAAACCAAGGTATCAAAGTGCTGAGTCTATTTTTCATCGACAAGGTTGCTAATTACCGCTGGTATGACGAAAGTGGTCGCGCTCAAAAAGGTAAGTTTGCTCAGATGTTTGAGGAAGAACTCAAGAAAGCTTTGAGTAAGCCCAAATACAGCAATCTGACCCAAGGTCAGGATCTTGATCAATATGTCAGCAGTGTGCATAACGGGTATTTTGCAGTAGATAAAGGCAAAGACACTTCTGGCAACGAAAAACTAAAAGATTCTTCTGCTGGCAAGAAAACATCAGCCGCCGATGAAAGTGCTTACCACTTGATCATGAGAGATAAAGAGAAGCTGTTGAGCTTTGAGTCCACGCTCAAGTTTATCTTTTCACACTCAGCCCTAAAAGAAGGTTGGGATAACCCAAACGTCTTTCAGATCTGCACTCTGAACGAAACCAGCTCTGTGATGAAAAAGCGTCAAGAGATCGGTCGTGGTCTGCGTATCTGTGTCAATCAACAAGGTCAAAGAGTACACGGTTTTGAGGTCAATACTCTCACCGTCATGGCAAATGAGTCTTATGAGGAGTTTGCTGAGCAACTACAAAAGGAAATCGAAGAAGAGGAAGGTATAAAGTTTGGAGTGGTTGAGCCGCACTTATTTGCCAGCATATTAGTATCAACAGGTACCATAAATCAGGAGTATCTGGGGGTTGAATCTTCTGAGAAGCTTTGGGAAGAACTCAGAACTTTAGATTATATCGATACCCAGGGTAAGATCCAAGACAGCCTCAAACTTGCTTTGAGCACTGGAAATTTGAACTTACTAGAGGAGTTCAATGAGCATAACGCTCAGATTGTCGCACTTCTGAAAAAGGTATCAGGCAGCCTTCATATCAAAAATCATAATGACAAACAAAAAATATCCCTAAACAAAGGTGTGATTCTGAGTCCTGAGTTCAAGGAGCTATGGAATCATATAAAATACAAAACATCATTTAGAGTAGACTTTGACAGCAGCCAATTGATTGATAAGTGCGCTGATGAGATACGAAACAATCTTCAAGTTGGAAAAGCACGTTTTATCTATCGCAAAGCCAAAACAGAGATAGATCGGGGCGGTGTTCATGCTGAAGAGTCCGAACAGAGTAGTATTTTATATTCATCAAATTCTTTCGAGCTGCCTGATCTGATTAGCTATCTAGTTGATCAAACCCAACTGACTCGCGTAAGTATCGTATCTATCATCTCTAAAAGTGGTCGTCTAAGCACCTTTAAGCTAAATCCGCAAAAGTTCATAGAGCAAGTGTCGAACATCATAAAATCTCAAATGCGCTTATTTATAGTTGATGGAATCAAATATCAAAAGATTGGTGATGATCAATACTATGCACAAGAACTCTTTAGCGATAAGGAGTTATTTGGTTATTTAAGTAAAAACATGGTTGAAAGCAATAAATCTGTATTCAACCACGTCGTATACGACTCCGAAGTCGAGCTGAAATTTGCCAAGAGCTTCGAGCTTAGCGAAGACGTAAAGGTCTATGCCAAATTACCCGACTGGTTCAAGATCGACACCCCCCTTGGAGGTTACAACCCAGACTGGGCTGTTCTGATTGAAGTGGACGGTAAGCAAAAGCTTTACTTTGTAGTAGAGACCAAGAGCACCTTGCTTAGCAGCGCACTTCGTCCTGAGGAAAAAGCTAGAATCGACTGCGGCAAAGAGCACTTTAAGGCGCTTGGATTGGGAGTAAACTTTTCAGTGAGTGATTCTTTTAATTCATTTAATTCAGTCTACTTGTCAGCTACCAACTAATACGCTTGGCTTTAGCTTATAGGCCATGGTTCTCAGCTTGTGAACATAGCTGGTCACTTTCAAGCAGCTGCCACCGCTGACATTTCACCCCCACCTAACAACCCCAAGGAGCCCGCCCGTGACCCTAACCACCAAAAACTCTCTCATCCTCGGCGTCTGCCTCATCGCCGCACTCGCGCTCTTCGGCGTGATCTTGGGTATGGGCGCCAAAAGCGTGAAGCAACTCGAGCGCACCGTCACCGCAAAGGGGTTATCGGAGCGTGAAGTCCCCGCCGATATCGTGATCTGGCCGATCAAGTTCACCGTCGCGGGCAACGACATAGAGGCGCTGTACCGCTCGATCGAGACCAACACCGCCACGATCAAGCAGTTTTTAACCACCAAGGGCGTGGCCGCAACCGACGTGAGCGTGTCAGCGCCGGAGATCACCGACCGCTTCGCGCAGGCCTACCAAAGCGGCGCAGGGGCTGAGTTTCGCTATGCAGCAAACCAAAGCGTGACCGTGTATTCAAAAGACATCAAGGCCGTGCGCGCGGTCATGAGTGAGCTCTCCGAGATCGGCAAACAGGGGATCGTGCTCTCCGGTGACTATGACTCAAAACCTGATTATCTCTACACCGGCTTATCTGACATAAAACCGGCCATGATCGAGGAGTCCACCCAAAACGCGCGCGAAGTCGCAGGCAAGTTCGCCGCCGACTCAGACTCGCGCTTAGGCAAGATCAAAACTGCCTCTCAGGGTCAGTTCAGCATTGAGGATCGTGACCAGAACAACCCGCACATCAAAAAGGTGCGCGTGGTGTCGACGGTGCAGTACTACTTGGCGGACTAAACTTTAAGCTGCCCGGCAAAATCCCGCCGCTAGCTGGCCTCAACCTCGCCGACACGCACAATCAGCCGCTTGCGCTGAGTGACTTAACTTTAGCGACGCCAAGATCTGCCCAAGTTCAGCCTGGTACTGCTACGCTTTAGCATGAATCCTTGGGCTGCGCAGGTGAACATGGGGCGCGGCTGATGCGCTCTCTTAACCTGAGCTTGCATGAGATTTAACATCAAAAAACCAGCCGATTAGCTGGTTTTGGGATCGCGCTCAAATCAATTGAGCACTCAAAGCCGCCCAATTTATGAGCGGCATACTGGCAAACGATCAGTTTTGTTCGACTGGCACCGCCCAGCCTCTTGGGGCATCAGCTAACTTGTTGCGAACTTTTGCACCTACTTTTTGGGTGCTTTTAGCATCGAGCACAGCGCCTACTGCCCCGCCCACCAGTGGGACCAGACGCGTGATGTCGAGCAGGCCAGTCTTTTGCTCTTGCTTGGCTTGTTTTTTGTCGGCCTTAGCTTGAACTTTAGCCTCTTTTTTATCGGCCTTTTTCTGGGCGCGGGTTTTCTTAGCGGGTTTTTTCAAGCTTAGCTCAGCCGCTGAGTCTGAAGCGGCGCTGCTGGTGGCATCAAGGGCATTTTCCCCTTTGGCTTCCGCTTTTCCTTTTTGCAGCACTTTTTTGCCCGCTTTATCGTTTACTTTTTTGAGGGCTTTTTTAGGCACCGCACCAAGCAAGCGTGAGGTGATCAATTTACCAGCCTGCACTGCGCCGCCGCGCGGGACATCGACCGAAGTTCCCGCCACCAGATTGCATAGGCTATCGCATGTCGCCTTGTCGTCTAGATCCACGCCTTTTAAGTGAGCGATCGCTGCCGCCAGACGCATCTGCAGGTAGGTGACGCTAGCAAAGTTAGCGGGCAGCGTGACAACTGAGAGCGAAACGCCGCTGAACCCAGAGATAAAACCCGATACGCCTGCTTTACGACCCTCGGTCTTGATGAGCCAGTCGATTTGCTCATCCAAGTTGTCGGAGTGCTTTTTGGCTTGTTCAGCAAGCGACTTGGCCGAGGCAAGCTGCCCGATATCGCGCTGGGTCACTTGATAAACCTTATCTAGGTGATTGCTGATCAATTGGGTGGGCATAAATAAGCTCATAGTCGTCTCGGCTTTTTTTAGAGTGTGTTAATACCCTATCGAGTCTGGCTGTCAAAAGCCGTGTGGGCTCTATGCCGGTTGATTGGTGGTTCAGTAAGAAGCTTCTGGATCAGGTAACACTCAGACCTAGCGTGTCTTTGACGAGAGGTCTTGTTTTAGAGGCCTTGATTAAGAGGTCTTGGGGTAAAACTGCCGACAGCTACGCACTTGGTGCACTCGCAGGTTTCAGTAGATAAGACTATCCACCCATAAGCCTTAACCCATTCACGGCTCACTAACCTCGATCTCACCCTTGAGGTAGCTCATACAGCTCCCTGCGATCTGCACCCGATCCCCGATCAACTCGCAAAACACGTCCCCACCGCGCGCCGATAACTGTCGCGCGGACAATTTGGTTTTACCCAGCTTGGCCGCCCAAATCGGAGCCAGTTTGGTGTAGGCCGAACCAGTGACCGGATCTTCATCGATACCGACACTGGGAGCAAACACGCGTGCGACAAAGTCATAAGTTTCAGGTGAGCCTGCCGCGGTGACGATCACGGCGCGCACATCAAGCGCCTTAAGCTCAGCAAAGTTAGGACTCAACGCGGCGAGATCAGCCGCGCTTTCAAACACCACCACCAAGTCCTCCCCCTTAAAGCACTCAAGCACGCTCGACTCACTAACTAAACCCAGCGCTTGCGCGAGGCCGACAGGAGCAGCGCAGCTGGCCGGCATCTGCGCGGGGAAGTTTAGCGCAAGAAGAGGCAAATCAGTCCCAGCCTGCTCAGCGCCCAAAGTTAAAAGCCGTGTCACTGACAGCTCGCCCGAGAGCGACTCAAAACTGATCCGCTCGCCCTCAAACCCCAAGTGCTCAAACAAGACGTAAGCGCTTGCTAGGGTCGCGTGCCCGCACAGGCTCACCTCGCGCGTCGGGGTAAACCAGCGGATGTGAAAACCAGCATCAGTCGCGACGAAAAAGGCAGTTTCAGATAAGTTGTTTTGCGCGGCGATCGACTGCATGAGCGCATCGCTGAGCCAGCGCTCAAGTGGCACCACCGCAGCGGGGTTGCCGCCAAAGGAGCCAGAGGAAAATGCCTCCACCACATAGATCGGCAACTGTGTCGTGGTCATGAGTGCCCCTTACAGACTTAAAAAAGGGCGGCCACCATACATAGAGTCTTTGGCGGCTACCGTAGGCATTTGACTAAGAGGCAGGCTTTAGCTGCTCATCAAAATACTCAAGCGTGCGCTTCCAAGCAAGCTTAGCTGAGTCGGTGGAGCGAGAGCTGGTGCGAAAGCCGTGCGGGATCGGGTAGGTGTGATCATCGAGGCGATCGCCAAGCAAGGATTTGAGTTTGTCGCGGCGCTTGGCGGGACAAAAAGGGTCGGGCAGACTGCTCCAGTGGCCCTGGACCGACTCTATACCCGATAAGTTGCTCTCCTCAACCAGCGGTATGCCGGCGCCCTGCTGCCCAAAGGAGTGGTGATAAATAACCGGCGCATCGACTTCCTTACGAAGTGCGCTTTGGATCACAAAACCGCCGCTTAAGCACTGACCCAGCATGCCCAGGCGGCCGTTGCAGTAGGTTTCGGCTTTTAGTTGGTCGAGCAGCTCAAAGACTTCAGCTAGCAGCGGGCTGTCTGCGGCGTTGTTGCGCGCGCTGCTGATCACCACCGAGCGGATACAGTAGCGTATGGCCTGCCCACTAAACAGATCCGGCAAGTACACCGCATAACCCAAACTTGCCAGCTCGCGCGCGTCGGTGTGACACACCTCAAGCAAACCAAAGATATCGTGCAGGTACAAGATCCCAGGTACTAGCTTTTGGTTGTCTGGACGATACACGTCAAGCGTCATCGTGCGGCCTTGAATCTGGTACTGCCGCCGCTCGTGCACGATACCTGCTTGAGTCGTTGGCTTGTGTTTGGCGTCAGCGAGTGGAGCGGTATCGGTCTGGCTAGGGGCGTTTGCGTTCATGAATGGCACTCAGATTGATCTTGCCGAGACGGCTTAGCTTGACCATGACAGCAAAATTAGCCCTTTTCAATCACAAAATAAAACGCCTCATCTCCGCTGGTTTCAGTGCGCTCAGCCTCGATCAAGGTATGACCCAAGTGCGTGCAAAACTTGGGCACGTCACGCTGGGTTGAGGGGTCGGTGGCCACCAGACGCACCTGTTCACCGCTCGCAAGCTTACGGATCGCGCGGTGCAGCAGCATGATCGGCTCAGGGCAAATCAGTCCGGTGGTGTCTAACAGCACAGCGGCGCTGCTGGTGGGGTTTTGAGTCATGGTGCTATGATGCCATGCAGCTAGCTTTAGTCAACGCCTAAGCCCACACCTGAGTCAACATCTTGAGACCTCGCCATGAGTCCTGATCATCGCTTCACCTCCTACATCCCCAGCCTAAAATCTGCTTACCGCAACCGCTTAGGTTTGAGTGGCTGGATCTGCGGACTGATTGCTTTTGTACTGGGTGCGATCTTTTGCTTATCGCTTGCGCCCTATAACCAGCTATGGATCGCGGTGATCTCCTTAGGCGGCGTGTATGGTCTGGTGCGCCAAACTGACCACCCTTTTTGGATCGGCCTTTGCTACGGCACCGGGCTTTGGTTCACCGGCAGTTTTTGGATCTACACCTCGATCCACGACTTTGGCGGCACGCCTGCGGCACTTGCGGTGTTGCTGGTGTTTCTGTGCGCGCTGGTCATGAGCCTGTTTCACGCTTTTGCCTTTAAAACCGTGAAAAACTTAGGACTAAATGTCTTTAGTTTTGCCGCCATCTGGGTGATCCAGGAGTGGGCCAAAACTTGGTTGTTAACCGGTTTTCCTTGGCTCTTTGCCGGCTACGCACTCACTGATTCAGCGGTGGCGGGTCTGGCGCCCGTGTTCAGCGTGCTGGGAGTGAGCTTCGTGCTGGTGCTGATTTGTGCGGCACTCTGGGAGCTGCTTTTTACCCGCCGCCGTCTGCTCATGCTCGCGGTGATCTTGGTTACGATCGGGGTCAGCGCAGGGGTCAACCAAATCAGCTTTACCGAAACTAACGGCAAGCCGCCGCTCAAAGCGGCGCTGGTTCAAGGCAATATCCCGCAAGATCTTAAGTGGCTTGAGAGTTTTCAAGTCGAGACTTTAAGGATCTACTACCAGTTAAGTGAGCCGCTTTGGGGCAACTATGACGCGGTAATCTGGCCAGAGTCAGCGATCCCGCTGTTCCAAACTCAGGTAGCTGACTTCATGGGTCCAGTCGCTCGCACCGCTGAAGACACAGGCACCACCTGGGTAACCGGCGTACCCTATGCCGACTACTCAGCTGGTATCGGTCCCGATGCACGCTACTACAACTCAATCATCGCCTTTGATCCGGCCAATCCTCTGCCAACCGAGGTTGGGCAGCAATACACCTCCGATCTGTATCGAAAACAGAACCTGGTGCCCTTTGGCGAATATGTTCCGCTTGGCGGCTGGCTCGACTGGGTGATCCCCGGCGTATCGGAGGGCTCTGAGCTGCTTAGCTTTTCAGCTGGCGCAAAAGATCAGCGGCCACTCTCGGTGCAAGGCAGGCTCATGGGCAGCGCTCTGTGTTATGAGGCCGCTTATCCTGCCACCACCGCAAACAACGCCAAAAACACCGACTTTATGCTCACCATCTCAAACGATGCTTGGTTCGGCACCTCAGCTGGGCCGCTGCAGCACTTACAGATGGTGCAGATGCGCGCGCGGGAAACCGGTCGCTGGTTTGTGCGTGCCACCAACACGGGCGTGACCGCCTTGATTGCACCGAGTGGGGAGATCACTGATCGCGCCCCTCAGTTTAAGCGCGGTGTGCTACCAGTCAGCGTCCCTGGTATGGTGGGTGAGACCCCGTTCATGCGCCTTGGTTTCTGGCCGCTGCTCGCGATCTGTCTGGTTATCTTGGTGGCAAGCTACTTGCGCCGTGGTCGTCCTCGATATCGATACTAAGCGCTCAAACTTGTTGGCTTAGCGCCGATTGGTTGAGCTCATTTGATCGAGCTAAAGCTAAGCACCTGCTCAAACTTAAAACCAAAAAAACCGGCCACCAGAGTGGCCGGTTTTTTTATGCATCAATACTAAGCACCGTTGCATTTGCTGCTGTGCGATCAACTTAAGGTAGGTATGATCTGCTCCATCATGCGCTCGGCGTTAGCCGCGATCGTGAGCGAGGGGTTAGCCGCACCAACCGCGCCGGGTATCGCAGCACCATCGACGATAAACAGATTATCGATACCATAAACGCGGCCGCTGTAGTCACATGTAGAGCCCATGGCCGCGCCGCCCAGTGGGTGCCAAGTGCCAAATGCCGGGATGGATGAGAATTTGCCGCCGCCGGCATCTATCATGTCCTGAGTCGTGCTATCTAAAGCCTCGGTGGAGCGGGTGTCGAGCGACTTATCCCAGTTCAGACTCATCTTGTCTAAAAAGCGGTTATAGGTCGCTTTACTGGTGACTTCAGGCACGAGCATACCCATCTGCAGTTGGGTTGATTTGCCAACAGGGCCTGGCGAATGCATGAAGCCGGTGGGCTTGATCGGATTGTTGGTATCAAAAGAGGCGATACAGGCAGGCCCCGCCTGATACTCACCGTTGACCTCGCCGAGGCCGTATCTGGCATAGATAAGATCGCCGTTAGTGGCCCACTTATCGCCCAAATCAGAAGTGATGCCGGGCAAGTCGCCATTTGCCTGAGACTTCAAGAGCAAGCGCGTGGTGTTGACGGAACCTGCGCCCATGAACAGGTACTCACACTCTATAACATGCTCACCAATGATCGAGCCCTGCTTGGAGAGCAAGTCGCAGAAGATCTCATAGCCGCCAGTGCGCTTTTTAACGATGTGCTGTACGTTGTGCAGGACGTGAATCTTGAGCTTCCCGGTGCGAGCGGCGTCTTTTATATAGTTGCGATCGAGCGAATTTTTGGCGCCGCTGTTGCAGCCAAACACATACTCACCAATCGAGGCGGCTGGCGCGCGCTTGCCTTGTATCTCCTCACGGATGATGTTCCAGTCAAAGCCGACCTCTGAGCGCACAATCTCATGACCTGCTGCCTCGGCCACCCGTATGTAATCGCGCATGCCTGCGTAATTAGGGGAACCCAGTATGTCGTCCGGTATGGGGCCCCCGCTGATGCGCGCGAGCACCCTTGGGTAGTACTCGCGGTCCATCTGGGTGTAGTTCAATCCACTGAGTGCCGTCTCAAAGATCTCGCGGCGCGGTTGCAAGAGCACCCCGCCATAGACCAGCGAGCCACCACCAAGGCAAGCACCCACCCCGATATTGATGCCATTGTTGACTATATACTGGATCATGCCCACCGAGCCGCCCAGCCACTTGCTGGGCTCTCGCCACAGGGCGCTGTCACTCAGCTCTCCAAAAATATTGCTGACTTTAGGGTAGGTATCCTCACCGCTGTATTTCCAGAACTTGCCGCGCTCGATCATGACGGTATCGATACCCGCTTCAGTTAAGCGCAAAGCGGCTACCGAGCCGCCAAACCCCGAACCCAGCACCAGCGCTTTAGTACGCGAGCGGTACGACTTAGAAAACAAGCCCGCCTGAGCTTGCGTGTTGATTGCAAGGCCGCTTGCGAGCGAGCCCGCCAAAAATGTCCGCCGATTTACCTTTGCCATATGTCTGTCTCTACATCCTGTATGAGTGGTGCTTTATAGTATATCGCTCGGATTGCCGATAGAGACTAATCTCAACTCTAATCTGCGACTAGCATAGACTAGCGGGTGATTGGCTTTAGACTTGCTGATAGGGTTTCTCGGCGGTGAGCCGCATCAGACCACTGCAAACTCGCGCTGTCACTCAGGCCAAAGTTTGCTAAAATCCGCTTGCATGCCCCGGTGGCATTTTACTATTTAACAAGGCTCAATTCATGGCAGATGCAAGCAACAACTCACCCAAAAAAGAACTTTTGATCACGCTGTGTGGACTGGGCTTTTTCATCGCCATTGCCGCGCTGATCGGCCTCTCTGGCTACTTTCGTCCGGTAGCTGAACCCTATGTGGTTGAGGGGCAGGAGCAAATTGACGCCGATCTTCGCGCGCGAGCAGCTGAGTACGCTCAAGAGGCAACCGGCGTGATTCCTGTCGATGAGCCAGTCGGTGAGGCTGCCGAGACAGCTGCTGAAGCAGGCGCTGGCGGAGAAACTGCAGCCGATCCAGCGTCTGAAGTGGCGGTAGTCGATACCACTGCTGAGGCCGCTCCAGCAGAGGCTCCCGCTGAGGCCGCTCCGGCCGGTTAATTGTTTGAGTACTGATTGGCTCTAAACGTCCAACTTTCAGGTTTGTCAGCCAACCCATCTGGTGCTATGTTTGATGGGCAACTGTTAGCTAACCTAAAAAGTAATTAAAGGAAAAACGATGAGCCAATTGGACGAATTAAAAGTTAAGTACACCGCAGATCTAGAGGCGATCGGGGAGTCTGTCGACGCTGACTTACTCCACGCCGTCGCCAAAGGTCTGGGTCCCTCGATCTACAACCGCGACTCAGCCACCGTCGCTGGCAGTGATCAAAAAGAGCTCGACACCGTCAAAAACAGCTTCCTGATCAAAAAACTGGGTGTCTCTGAGTCTGAAGATCTGGACGGGGCGATCCAAGCGGTGATCGACAAATACGGCCGCAGCAAGCCAACCAAGTATCGCGTGGTGGTTTACTACTTGCTAACCAAGCACTTTGGTAAAGAGTCGGTTTACGCCTAAGCTCAGCGCCATAAAAAACCCCGCATCACGCGGGGTTTTTTATGTGGGGCATTTTATGACTTGGCTTTAAGCCTGGGTAAAAACTTACCAGTTCAAATCGAGCGCGAGACTTGCCTCAATCCCGGACGTGCCAAAGCCGTCTACCAGCTGATAGTCCTCATCGAGTAAGTTGTCGATGCGGTAGGTCACCGCCGCCCAGTCGCTTAAGCTTTGGCGGAAACTGGCGTCAACCAACCAGTAGGAGTCAAGATCCACGCGGTTTGAAGAGGGGCGGTGGTCAGTCCACTTGGCCTGAAGCAGTCCGTAGCCGCCCGCGCCGCCCGCGCCGATTGAGGCGTTGGCTTTATGGTTAGAGCGGTAGGGTAAATCCTGCCCTGTTTCGGTGTCAGTGGCGTCTAGGTAGTCGTAGCCTGCGCCCAGATCTGCCCAGCCAAGCGCCGCTTTACCGCTGATACTGGCCCCAAGCAGGCGGGCATTTGCGATGTTTTGCGGTATAAAGCTTTGATCCAGCAAGATAAAATCGTCAACCTCGGTGCGGTAGCCCGACAAGCGCAGGCTTTGGTTGCCCGCGGCGTACTCACCGAACACCTCGTAGTAGCGCGACTGCTCAGCCTTTAGATCGGGGTTAGCGCCAAAAGGGAAAAACAAATCGTTAAATGTCGGCAGGCGGTAGCTTCGTGCCGCTTGAACACCGGTCTTGATCTCTGGAGTCAGATACACAGCGGCGCCTACTGAGCCGTTTTGTTTGGTATCGCCGCCCTCAACATGATCTAAGCGTCCAGTGATGCTGGCCTCAAACCCCGTGCCTTCATGCAGTGCGCCCAGCACCGCGCTGTTTAGAGTGCGGTCGCGATCAATCCCGTTTGATGTCGACACGAGGTCCTGCTTTAAGCGCTCGACCCCTATGCTTAAAAGCGCAAGGTCCGTGTCCTTATGCAGGTAGAGCTTCGACAAATCCTGACGGGTTTTAAAATCCGAGGGGAAAAGCGTGTTGTTGATCGCTTTATCGACGCTTATGCCGTGAGAGGCGCTGAGCAAGTAGCCCGCTTCCCGGTGAGTAAATTCAAGGTTACCCGATTGGTTGAGCAGGTCGACGTTGGTGCCCTGCGCTGGATCGCCGGAGTCGTATTCGGCGTTTGAACTGGCAGCGACACCGCTGAAGCGCAGCATGGATTTATCGCTCAACCGCCCGCGCAAAGCAAGCGAAGCAAAGTCGCTTTTATAACCGTCTTTGTCGGACTCAAACCGGAAGTTGTTTTCATCGACCACTGAGCTGATGCCCTCGTCGCGCAGGGTGCCGCCGGTGACATTTATGTCAAAAGCGTCAGACTGGTAGCCCCCGCTCACGCTACTGCTAAAGGTATCGCCTGAGCCGAAACTGCCTCGCAGGTCGCCTGAAAAACCGGGTTTGTTGGCGGTCTTGGTGAACACTTGGATCACCCCGCCGGTGGCGTCTGAGCCATAGCGCGCCGCAGCCGCTGCACCGTAGTAAACCTCAATCCGATCAATCGTATCCACTGGGATAAAACCCAGCTGCGCGCTGCCGGAGCTGATCTGGCCGTAGCGCATGCCATCGACCAACACCAAGGTCGATTCGGAGCGGTTGCCACGGATGAAGATACTTGAGTTTTGGCCGATCCCACCGTTTTGGTTGACGTCGATACCAGGGGCAAACCGCAGCGCATCAAAGATCGTGCCGCCAATCACTTGGCTTAACTCACGCTCGCCGATCACGTAAGTCTCGATGATCGGATCGGGCATGACCGCAGAACCGGCTGATCCGCTGATCACGATTTCATCTAGCGCGATGGGTTTTTTATCGGTAGCCGATTCGGCTGCGAAACTTGAGACAGAGGAAAACGAAGCAGCGCAGATCGCTGCAAACAGGACAGTTTTTTTCATGAGAGGGATTTTTTTCCGAAACCACGCGCCCGCTGCGCCAGTTTAGTGAGTGAATTTGAGGCTGGTGTCGGGCTTAAGTTTTCACTTGACCGTTGCAGGGGCAGCGCCGGTTTTGCACCGGCTTCCCATTTCATCTCAGACCGTGATCTGAGCGACCTCAAACGCTGCGCGCATCTTAACACAAGCTTACAAAGCGGCGAAGCTAAGCCCAGTGTTTTTACCCATAAAAATGCCACCGGATTCGGTGGCTAGCGAGGGGTTAAGCCGCGTGGGCATTTTGCTTAAGCTTTTTGCGCTTTCACCAGCTTGGTGACCTTGGTGCGGGCACGGTCTTGCTTGAGCTTAGATAGGTAATCCACAAACAGCTTACCGTTTAGGTGGTCCATCTCGTGCTGGATACACACCGCAAGCAATCCGGAGGCGATCTCGGTAAAGGGGTTGCCCTCCCGATCCAGCGCCTCAATCTTGATCTCGCGCGGGCGCTCAACCTCATCGTAAATCCCCGGTACCGACAAGCAACCCTCCTCGTAGGGAAGTTTTTCCTCATCAAGCACCGTGATCTTAGGGTTGATAAACACCCTTGGCGCATCGCGCTCTTTACTTAAATCCATGACCACTAGCTGCAGGTGCTCATCGACTTGGCTTGCCGCAAGGCCGATACCGTCGGCGGCGTACATGGTCTCGATCATATCCTCGATCAAGATTTTGATCGTGTCGTCAACTTGCTCGACCGGTTTGGCCAAGGTGCGCAGACGTGGGTCTGGATAGGTCAGTATGTCTCGTACCGTCATACAAAACTCCTTGCTTTGCTTAGTCTTGCCAGTCAAAAACCCTTAGAGGATACCGAGCGGTTAGTGACTGGACTTGAGCCGCTTAAAGGATTATTGTAACTCAGATTAACCTAAGAAAAATGCCCACAAGTACAGCGACTGCCGTGGTTTGGTGAAGTCTCTTTGCTGGCTACAGCCTCTAAAAAGGATGGCCCATGCGCCCAAGTTTACCGGTTTGTTTCAAGACAGGATTTTTAGCTGCCACCACTTTAGTCACCGGATTGACGCTGAGTGGTCTCACCCATGCAAACAACCCGCCTCCAGCGATCAAAGTCGAAGCGCCCAACGTGTACGTCGTCCAAAAAGGCGACACACTCTGGGATATCTCAGGTCAATACCTGAGCGAGCCATGGCGCTGGCCTGAGATTTACCGCACCAATCCACAGATCAGAAACCCCAACCTGATTTATCCTGGGGATCGCCTGATTTTGTGCATCATCGCTGGCGAGCGCTTGATTGGTATCGATGACGGTGAAGGCTGTGCGGGTTTAGAAGCGCGTATGACCGGCCAAAAAGCTGCAATCGCACGCTATGAGCCGCTATCGAGCGCGATCTCTGCGATCCCGCTCTCTGACATCAAATCCTTCTTGTACTTCGCCCAAGTGGTTGATCCAGTTGCCCTCAAGGGCACGCCTTATATCCTGGCGTCTAAATCCGGCAGCATCATCACTGGAGCAGGTAACACGGTCTACGCGCGCGGCGCCAAGCTTATCTTAGGTGAAGACTACGGGATCTACCGTGCTGGAGACTTTTACTACGATCCAGACACTGGCAAGACCTTAGGGCAAGAAGTTCAGCAGATTGGTAAAGCGTTAGCGGTATCGACCTCAGGTAAAGACATCACCACTCTTGAGATCACCCAATCCATGCGTGAAGAAGTGCGCGAGGGTGACCGAGTCTTTATCGATCTGGACGACGCTTATCAGCCAATTTTCTATCCAAACGCCGCCAATGCCAACCTCTCAGGAGAGGTACTTAAGGTACTGGGCTCACTGGGATCTGCAACAGCAAACTCAGTCGTCAGCGTCGATATGGGTCGCCTCGATGGCGCTAAGGCCGGAGATGTCTTTACCATCTACCGCGATGGCGCAACCGTCCTAGATCGACGTGCTCAAGGTGAATTGGTTGAGCTGCCGAGCGAGCGCAGCGGCATGCTGATGATCTTTAAGACCTTTGACAAAGTCAGCTACGCTTATGTGCTTGAGGCAGACGAGATCGTTCGTCCAGGGGATCAACTGCTTTCTCCGCTGGCCTTTTGATCTGATCACATGCTTATCGATCAAACTCAGTTTGGCGGGTCTGATCCAAGACTGATCTTGTGGTGCTTAGTTCAAGCCAGTAGCGCGGCCTACGCCAAGCTGACAGGCGCCTTTGGCTCTGCTGAAGCAGCGCTCCGAGAGCCGATCAGCGCATGGTCGGGGGCAGGCGTGCACGGCACCCACATCAAGCGGCTGTCTGAACCCCAAAGCTCACTCAAGCAGCTTGAGCAAACGCTCTCACAATTGAGGGATCAGCGTTTTTGGGTCAGTTATCACGGCGACCCAGATTATCCTGCCTTGCTTTGTGAAGTCGACGACGCCCCCGCAGTGCTCTTTGGGCGAGGTCGTCAAGCGCTGCTTGCTGACCCGCACTTAGCGGTAGTAGGCACTCGATCTCCCACTCCCAGTGCCAGAGCCACCACCGAGCAGTTTGTGCAGATGCTCAGCCGCTCAGGCCTGAGCATCGTGAGCGGCTTGGCTGCCGGTATCGATGCAGTCGCACACGCAGCAGCGCTCAAGGCAGCCCCAGAAACCAGCGGCGCACAAACCGTCGCGGTGATGGGCTGCGGGGTCGATCTGTGCTACCCACCCAGCAATCAAAAACTACTTGAAGATGTGTTGGATCAAGGAGGCGCCGTTATCAGTGAGTATCTGCCTGGGACTCGAGCACTCAAACACCACTTTCCCAGACGCAATCGGATCATCAGCGGTATGAGTATGGGCACACTAGTGATAGAGGCAGCGCAAAGAAGCGGATCGCTCATCACCGCCAGCATGGCAGCTGAGTTCGGACGCAGCGTCTTTGCGGTGCCCGGATTCATCGGTAACCAAAAAGCGGTCGGCTGTCATGACCTGATCCGCGGCGGGGCTACTCTATGCTACCAGCCAGAGCAGGTGCTTGAGGATCTGAGTTCTCAGATCAAAGTGCTGATTGCCGATCAGCGAGCAAACTCTGCCAGCGCCGGAAGCTCCACAGAACACCAATTAGTCAGGGCTGCATCAAATCAGTTGCACGAGAGAGCTCAAGCTGACCCCTTCATGCAAACAAAATCCGATCACAGTGCACGTGAGCCGCGCCGCACCCAGCAAGGCCCAGCGGATACCCCATTACTGGAGGCGCTCAGTAGCCAAGCCATGAGCTTGGATGAATTGGTGAACCAGCTCTCTCAACCAATTCCACAGATCATAGAGCAGCTCACGTTGCTTGAGATCAGCGGGCAGATCACTCAGCAAGCCGGGCGCTATCAGCGCAGCGGGTGGACGCATTGAGGCTTTTTACTACTCCGCAGCAAGCCGCAAGGAGCCTCAAGCGAGGAGAGCTGCTGGTTTATCCAACCGAAAGTGTCTGGGGGATCGGCTGCGACCCGTTTAGCCAGCGCGCGTTTGAAGCACTCTTGGAAGTAAAAAACCGTCCCGCTGACAAGGGCGTGATCCTACTTGCTGATACGCCGGCGCGCTTTGCTCACTGCACTAAGCACCTAAGTTCCGCGGATTTGGCCAAACTCAAAAGTGGCTGGCTCAATCAAAAAAGCCGTGCCACCAGTTTTCTGGTGAAACCCGCACCTGACAGCATACCCCAGTGGATCATGGGCAGTCATGAGACGGTCGCGCTCAGGGTCACACCTCACTGGCAGATCTCTCAACTGATTGCTGCTTTCGGAGCGCCGATCATCTCAACCAGCTGCAACTTAAGCGGCGAGCCCACCGCGCGAAGTTTAGAAGAGGCGATGGACATATTTGGTAGCGCAGTGACTTACTTTGAGGGAAATACCTTGGGGTTTGAGAAACCCAGTCGCCTGATCGATCTGCACAGCGGAAAACAGCTTCGCTGAGTGTTGCCGCATTTGAAACTCATAATCTAACGCTAAGATAAGCCCTATGTTCAGCTGGCGCGATAGAACGACACGACAGCTGAAGTTTCAAAAACTAAAGCGCTTAGACCATCTTGGCGAAGTTTTTGGCCATCTTGATGCACGCCTGCTTCGAACCCTCATGCAAACCGATCATGTGGATAAAGCCGTGCGGCAGACCAAAACACTGCTGGGTCTGGGCCTTAACGCCAGCACTTTCAAGCTTCTGCGCATAGGCGACGCCTTCGTCGCTCAACACATCAATCTCAGCGATCACCACCAGGGCGGGCGGCAGTTTTTTAAGATCGCCGCGAATCGGCGCTATGAGTGGATCGGTCAGATCCAAGGCGTTGTTTTTACCCATGTAGATCGACTCAAAAACCGACATGTCCTCAAAACTCAGCGTATAGCCGGTGCCCCAACGATCGTGGCTGGGGTAGGGCTTAACCGTATCGGCGGTCGGGTAGATGAGCAGTTGAGCACAGCTTTGGATGTCACTGCCGCGTGTTTGCTGGGTGATTACGGCAGCTAAGTTGCCCCCGGCGCTGTCCCCGCCCACCGCGATGCGGTCTGTCGATACCCCGAAGCGTGCAGCCGACTTGAAAGCAAAGCTCAAACACAGCTCACAATCCAAGATCGCCGCAGGCGCCACATGCTCAGGCGCTAAGCGATAATCCAGCGCCAGCACCTGCATACCCGATTCTCGCGCAAACAGTCTGCAAAACTCATCGTGGGTTTCAAGCGATCCCAGCACGAAGCCGCCGCCGTGAAAAAACACCAGCATCGCATCTGTACCGCTTGGCTTGTTGGGCACATAGCGGCGCATCTTAAGCCCGCGCTTAACTTCAGGGTGATCCAAAGTGAGCGTCTCAACTTCATGCATCTCGATCGTTGCATCGCGCGAGCCGATACAGATCGCCTCGTAGTTTTTACGTGATTTTTTAACGTTGGGCGTGATCAGTTTGTGGCCAGATGCTCGGCTTGCGCCCAGCAGCACACGCATGTGCGAGTCAGCGTTCGCGAGGTTAGGATCCAGCGCACGCCCCATCGCGCCGAGCAGCGGGGCTGGCAGTTTAGCCGCCGAGACGGCAACAAATTTTTGCGCTTTATACAGCGCGATCGATAGCTTGCGTGGCATGTTCACTCCTGCAAATCAGCCTGAGCTGACGTCAATTTTGCCTTTATAGTACCTCAATTTAATCACCCAGATAGGACGCGGCTAACATAACGACGCAAAGCCAAATCTTTAGTCAAATGTCACTGCTGGCCGCCCTCACGCGTAAAAAACCGCCGCGCTTGATCCGTCATCGCCAAGTTAACTTGGCGGCGTTTGACCACTTTTGTTTGCCCATCTCTCAGCTCAATCTCTTTTGAGGTCTCAGAAAAACACCCGCAGTCAAAACTTGAGGCATAGCGCTCACTCCCCGCTCAAAATCATATGAAACCCCACTAAATTTGGGGATTTGAGATGAATTTACAGCTGCGCCCTTGAAAAGCGCACAATCGATCCCACCTAAGAGACAAGCAACACAAATAAGGAGCACTCCGTGAGCGATGCAAATACCCCCAAACCCGACACCAATCCGCTAGATGAGCTTGAGCAGATGAGCCAAGACGCTGATTTTGAGGCGGGCACTGAGCCTAGCGAAAACCCAGATCAGCAAACTGACGAGCATGATCCGGTGATTGATCACTACGCACGAGTTGAAGAGCTGGAAAAGCAGCTGACTGAAACCAAAGCCCGCGCCAACGCTGATATGTACAACTTTCAAAAGCGCGTAGAGCGTGAAACCGCAAGCGCGCGCAAGTTTGCCAACGAGCGCTTAGCGCGCGATCTGCTTGAGATCGTCGATAACTTAGAGCGCGCCATCACCGCCGCTGAAGCCGCCGACTCTAAAGACTCAGACGCACTGCTAGACGGCGTGCGCATCACTTATAAAGCGATGCTCTCAACTTTAGAGCGCCACAAGATCGAGGTGATCGATCCGGTGGGGCAGGACTTCAACGCTGATTTTCATGAAGCGGTCGGCGTCGATCCTGAGGCAGAGGCGGGCAAAGTTGCTCAGGTGCTGCAAAAAGGCTATCGCTTAGAGGAGCGTCTGCTTAGACCCGCGATGGTTCGGGTCGGGCAGTAAGAGCGGAGCGCTGAGCTTGAGTGCGGCGGGATGGGACATCCGTTGGCATTTGGCTCAATTGGTTTAAGCCGGCGAAACACCGCCCACTTGAAAACCGAAGTCGCTCCCCCATATAGATAGTGACCCAAACACACAACGCTTTAGCAAGTTCGCGGGCAACTGGCCCGCACTAATTAAGTAAGCAAAACTAACTGGAGATTAAAAATGGCCAAGATTATTGGTATTGATTTAGGAACCACCAACTCATGTGTTGCCGTGATGGAAGGCGACAAAGTTAAAGTGATCGAAAACGCAGAAGGCGCGCGCACCACCCCCTCGATCGTCGCCTACAAAGACGGCGAGACACTGGTCGGACAAAGTGCCAAGCGTCAAGCGGTCACCAACCCGAAAAACACCCTGTTCGCCATCAAGCGTCTGATCGGTCGCCGCTTTGAAGACAAAGTCGTGCAAAAAGACATCGGCATGGTGCCCTACAAGATCGTCAAAGCTGAAAACGGCGACGCTTGGGTTGAAGCCGGCGGCAAAAAGATGGCCGCACCTCAGGTTTCTGCTGAGATCTTAAAAAAGATGAAGCAAACCGCTGAAGACTACTTGGGTGAAAAAGTCACCGAAGCAGTTGTGACCGTGCCTGCTTACTTTAACGATGCTCAGCGCCAAGCCACTAAAGACGCCGGCAGGATCGCAGGACTGGATGTTAAGCGGATCATCAACGAGCCGACAGCCGCAGCCCTAGCTTACGGCATGGACAAAAAAGGCGACTCAACCATCGCGGTCTATGACTTGGGCGGCGGTACCTTTGACGTGTCGATCATCGAGATCGCCGACGTCGACGGTGAGCAGCAGTTTGAAGTACTGGCCACCAACGGCGATACCTTCCTGGGCGGTGAAGACTTCGATAACGCACTGATCGAGTACTTGGTTAAAACCTTTAAAGACGAGAACAACTTCGATCTTAAAGGCGACCCACTGGCGATGCAGCGTCTTAAGGAAGCTGCTGAGAAAGCCAAGATCGAGCTGTCTGGTAGCCAGAGCACTGAGGTGAATCTGCCCTACATCACTGCAGACGCCACAGGGCCCAAGCACTTAGTAACCACGATCAGCCGCTCTAAACTTGAAGGGTTGGTTGAAGATCTGGTTAAGCGTACGATCGAGCCTTGCCGTATCGCGCTTGAGGACGCTGGCCTCAAAGCCGCTGATATCTCGGACGTGATCTTGGTCGGCGGTCAATCGCGTATGCCGCTGGTACAGCAAAAAGTTCAGGAGTTCTTTGGTAAAGAGCCGCGTAAAGACGTGAACCCAGACGAAGCAGTTGCGATGGGTGCTGCGATCCAGGGCGCGGTACTCTCAGGTGATAAGTCTGACGTACTGCTACTTGACGTGACTCCGCTGACTCTGGGTATCGAGACCATGGGCGGTGTGATGACGCCAGTGATCGAGAAAAACACCATGATCCCGACTAAAAAGTCACAGGTGTTCTCAACTGCTGAAGATAACCAACCTGCGGTTACGATCCAGGTGTATCAGGGTGAGCGTAAGCAAGCGGCGCAAAACAAGATGCTAGGTCAGTTCAATCTGGCTGAGATCCCGCCAGCCCCACGCGGCGTGCCGCAGATCGAAGTGACATTTGACATCGATGCGAACGGGATCATGAATATCTCGGCGACTGATAAAGGCACCGGTAAAGCGCAGAGCATCCAGATCAAGGCGGACTCTGGTTTGTCGGATGAAGAGATCGATCGCATGGTGGCTGAGGCCGAGGCAAATGCCGAAGAGGACAAAAAGTTCGCTGATCTGGCTGCCGCTCGTAACGAAGCCGACGCCGTGACGCACAGCATGCGCAAAACACTAGATGAGCACGCGGATAAGATCTCGGACGATGAGAAGCAGCAAGTCTCTGACGCGATCGATGCGGTAGAAACTGCGGTCAAGCAAGACGACTCAGACGAGATCAAGGCCAAGGTTGAGGCACTGCAAAACATCGCGATGCCAATCCTGCAAAAGGTTCATGCGCAGGAAGCTCCTCAGGGCGGCGAGGGCGAGCAAGCTCCTGAGTCAGACGATGACTCGGTGGTTGATGCTGACTTTACTGAGGTTGAAGACGACAAAAAGTAAGGTTGTCTTGTTAAAAGAAACCCCGCGAAAGCGGGGTTTTTTATTTGTGTGATATTTAATTGGTGCGGTTAAAGTAACCTAAAGGAATTTGGAGTTCAGCCAATGGCTAAAATCTGGAGCGAGCAAGAGCAAATACTGGCGCTTAATTTATACCACTTAATTCCCTTTGGGAGACTTGATCGCAACACTCCTGAGATTATAGAGCTGGCTAGGATCATGAATCGAACTCCTAGCTCGGTATCGATGAAACTGTGTAACTTTGCCAGTTTAGACCCAGTCATCATAGAATCTGGTCGCAGGGGTCTACCCAACGTATCTAACAAAGACAGGCAAATCTGGGATTGGCATATTAACCACCCAGTTGAGTTTCAATCACAATCAGAATCTATATTTCTCCAATTTGAAAATGCCTCACTTGGCGAGATCAGCACTCAACTTAGTTACGCTAATTTAACCAAGCCACCTGAAGAACTGGTCACCCAACGATCAGCAACCATCACTGCTCGAATAGGTCAAAGTCTGTTTCGTCAGATGGTTTTGGATAATTATGAAAACAGGTGCTGTATCACAGGAATAGATATGCCTGGCTTCTTAGTCGCCAGTCATATTGCACCATGGTCATTGGATTTCCAAAACCGATTGAACCCTGCCAACGGGCTTTGCCTATCTTCTTTATTTGATAAAGCATTTGATCAGGGCTTTATCACTCTAAATGAGCAAGCAGAGGTCATGCTTAGCAAGACACTCAAGTCGTCTCAATCAAAAGCGCTGCTGAATCACTTTATGCCTTATGAGAACAAAGCAATTCAAATTGGAGTCAATCACAAATTTGATAAAAAACTCATGGCTTATCATAGAGAGCGTATCTTTAGGTCTATCTAGCCACTCTCTTTTGTGGGTATATCTTTCAAAGTTAATTCCCAACCTTGATTGGTCTTGTCACAAACCTTTATCTCTATGCCGTGCTTTCGCCAAGATTGAATTAGCTCCGCAAATTCACTATCGGCATAGCTCTCACTAGCCCGCATATTGCCTGAAGTTTTCTCTTTAGCTCACTTATTCATCATATTTGAAGAAGGGCGAAGGCTGGCAATTAAAAAGTTTTCAAGTGCTGGAGCCAAATAGCATCGATCCTTATCAAAACCAAGTGTCGCTACAGTAGTTATGCCTTTATCCCTCCAATGAGGTCTTAAGATATATCCGGTCGGGGTATCATCTCTTTTATATACGTGGCTCTGAAGTCTGCGACTAATACCTCTATCTTTATAAATCCCGCCACCTTTACTGATGCCAAGACCCAGATAGACAACCTCCTCTTCTCGAAGCAGCGCGTAAACCCCACCAAGGAGGTAATTAGGAATCGCTCCTTGAAATCTCCAGCTAAAGTCCCAAATTGGCGTACTAATCTCTTCGCTCCAGTGCCTAGTAAAAAAGAGGTTCGTTGATTTAATGAGCTGACATTTAGTGGATACATGAACCTTCACGATACTAATAAGCCTGCACGCCAAATCTGAGCAAAAACTTAGGCAAATGATCGTCAAGATTTTGAACCTCTTTGTCATTTAGCTCAATTAGGTTAAAGCCGTATTTTTCATAAATCTCTTTTTTCTGTTGCTTGCGTGCTAAGTACTTAGGCTCATTTTCATAACCCCAGTATTCGATATATACCTTGCCGGTTGGTATATAGAAGTCACAGTAGACGTCTTCTTCAATTGGAAGCTTACGCTCATAAGCGTGAACGATCTCAGCCATATACAGCCAATTATCAATCAACATCTCAGCTTTAGAGCGAACCATGTGTCCATCGGTCGTGCGAAATCCAGCTGGGAATTTATCGCGAAACTCGACTACCTCAGCAGCTGCCGGTTTATCCGAATCCGGTGCTGGCTCCTCACCCTTAAGCTGACCGATACTCTCTTTGAGAGATTTGAGCTTTATAACAGTTGTCGGCCAGCGAACGTATGGCACGCCTGATGAGTAAACCTCGGCTTGAACTCCGCCAAGTTTTAGGCCTTGATCCGTGACCAGCCAACCCTTTAATCCTTTCTTGACCCAGCCTAGCTCAGACAGCACGTAGTTGACCTTGGTGGCGGAGATGCCAAACTCTTCGCCCAATGCCGAGGCAGTTAAGAGCTCAGTCGGCTTAACCGACCCGCTTGACTCTGCGGGTTTTGAGGCTACTGGCTGCTGATTATCCACGCCCAAATCCAAATCTTCCGGCCAGACGATGTAGCGACCAAACTTAGCTGACTCCTTGTGGTCGCCGCCAACACTCTCACCTAAACCGGTGAGCTCCCAGCCGTCATCGGTTTTCTCAACCCAACCGCGATCAGTCAGCGCTGCATAGACTTCCTTTGATGTAATCCCACGTGCTTTACTCAGTGCAGTTGCTGATATTTTTTTCACTTTTTATTGTCCTTTTTACTGTCACTCGTTTGATCAACGCTTGAGCTCATAAACCGTATAACTCCCAGCATCCCCCGCAAACACCGCGATCAGCCCGCTGGGCTTGAGCATGAACAGGCCCACCGAGTCGCGGCTGGTGTCTCCAGTGCCAAGGCCACTGTAAAGGGTTTGCGGCGCATCCCCCGTGCTGGTGGTGCCCAAGAAAACCCATTTGTCAAAGTTCTCTGACACACGATCTGGGAACAGGTAGCCAGCGCGGCGCGCCTCTCCGCTGGTTTTCTCAAAGTACAGTGCGCCGGGGCTGGTGAACATATCGCAGGCTTGATCCGGTGTTTGCTTTAGGCCACTTGCGCTGACCACACTGGCGCGGCACACCCAGTCGCCCTTAAGCGCGCCCACCCCAATATACTGACTCGGCTCACCCAATCGCGCGATCAGGCGCGAAAGCTCAGCGCGATCCGCCTTGCCAAGCTTGGCGCTCATCGCCTGCTGATTAATCTGACTCACCTGCTGGGTCAGGCTGCGATCAAAGTACAAATCACCTTTGGCCGCATAGGCGCGCCAGCTTTTGCTCATGCCGCGCGGATCTTCATAAACTGGGTCCGCTGGATCGGTTTTCGGGTCAAATGACTGCGATGGTGGCAACGGGCTGCCAGCCACCTGCGGCGCACGTACTGTCTCCGGTTTGCCCGAGCAACCCGCCAGCAGCAACGCTCCGCACAGGGCGCTTACCAGCGCTCCCGCTTTGGGACGTGACGTCTGGACAGCAGCTGAGTTCGCGCCAGTTGATAGGGTAGCGTGCTGGCGGTTAGGTAGAGCTGAGATATCTGAGTGCTTCATAGCTTGGGTCATCTAAAGATTTGATTGGGATCAATACTAGCGCAAGCTGGGTACGCCTTGCAGCTCAAAAGGGTACGCCTTGCAGCTCAAAGTGGTACGCCTTGCAGCTCAAAGCGCCCTGCCTTGCAGCTCTGTGTGGTTTGCCTTTGTAGTCGTGAGTGAAGCATCTGCACTGCGGGGGTGACCAATTTTCGCCTGCACTTATCTGCGAGGCTTATAAGTGATCGCCTTCGTGAGTTGCCCACCATGACCAGCCAAACCTTAAAACCCAAAGCAGATGCGTCTATGGAAGACATTTTGCATAAAAAAACCGCCCAAGCGGGCGGTCATAACCACAAGCAAAATCAGCTTTGCGCGATTAGGCTGGTGTTACCGCCAGCGGCCGTGGTGTCAACGCACAGGTGTTTTTCTACCTGATAGCGGTCGGGCTGAGAGACCTCATGAATCAGCGGGATGATCGCCCCATCGCGAGCGCCGAGTGCACGGCGATACGCCTGCTGTAGATCGCCCGAGGAGTTACAACTGACCGCCGCGACGCCCTGCATGTTCTTGAGCGCATCGGGTTCTAGCCAACCGTCGAGCACTTGCAGCGGCAAGCCTTCGCTCAGTTTATAAGCAGGGTGGCTTGAAGCGTCTGGAGCGACGATCAGCACCGAGTTACTGGTGGAGAGCGCCAGCGCCGCCTGACGGTAAGCGCTTTTGGCGTCGGGTCCGAGGCACAGGATCAGACCGCGCGGGTGCAGACTCCAGCGATTGGTTTCACCAGTCGGTCCTGGAAGCAAGCGCACCTGCTTCATGAGGCTTGGAGTGCGGTAGCCACAGGCTTCATAAAAGTCGCCCAGACTCAGCGGCACACTGGCCTTGGGTTTTTGCTTACGCTCAGGCTTGATATCGACGATCGCTTTGGCGAGCGCCTCCGAGCTAATTCTTTTAGCCCCCTCGCGCTGCTCGCCCAAGCTTAAGTCGGACAAACTGTGCGATTCTGAGTCACCGCTCGACATGAGGCGCTTTAAGTACAGCGGGCCGCCCGCTTTGGGGCCAGTACCAGACAAACCTTCGCCGCCAAAGGGCTGAGAGCCTACGATCGCGCCGATCTGGTTGCGGTTGATGTACACGTTGCCCGCGTGGATGTGGTGAGCGGCGTAACCCTGCGCGCTCTCCATGCGCGAGTGCAGCCCAAAGGTTAAGCCGTATCCTTTGGCGTTGATCGCCTCGATCACCTTAGGCCCGGCGCCTGCTTTAAAGGTCGCGATGTGCAGCACGGGCCCAAAGATCTCCTCGGCGAGCTCCTCGATCCCTGAAACTCGGATCAAAGACGGCCGTGCAAAATGTCCACTTTTAGGCACCTCAAGGGACTTCAGCAGTTGCCCCTTTTCATCAAACTCATCGATATGGCCCTCAATCTTTTTAAGCGCCGCCGCGTCGATCACTGGCCCAACGTCGGTCGATAGATCCAGCGGATCGCCGAGCTTGAGCTCATCCATGGCGCCAATCAGCATCGCTAAGAGGTGCTTATAGATGTCTTCTTGGACGTAGAGCATGCGCAGCGCACTGCAGCGCTGACCGGCACTTTGAAAGGCACTCGCGACCACGTCACGCACCACTTGCTCTGGCAGCGCGGTAGAGTCGACGATCATGGCATTTAGCCCGCCAGTCTCCGCAATCAGCGCCGCGTTTGGCGCCATGTGCTCGCCCATGGACTGCTCAATCGCCCGAGCGGTGGGAAGCGAGCCGGTAAAGCAAACCCCAGCCACGCGCGAGTCAGCGCTCAGCGCCGCCCCCACGGTTTTACCCGTGCCAGGCACGAACTGCAGCACGTCACTTGGGAAACCGGCCTCAAGCATGAGCTGCGCGGCTTTGTGGGCAATCAGTGGGGTTTGCTCAGCGGGTTTCGCGACCACGGTGTTGCCTGAAGCGAGCGCGGCAAATATCTGCCCAGCAAAGATCGCGAGTGGAAAATTCCACGGCGAGATACACACGATCACCCCGCGAGGGCTTAAGTTCATGCCCTCTATGTTGAGCGGGAAATCGGTTGATTCATCAAAGTCTCGGATCTGCTCAGCGTAGTAACGCGCAAAATCGACTGCCTCGCGAACTTCAGCGACCGCGTCTGCCAGAGTCTTACCGGCTTCACGTGCGGCGAGCGCAAAAAACTCAGCGGTGTGCGTCTCAAACAAATCGGCAGCTTTATCGAGCAGATCAGCGCGGTGCTCAGGGCTGGTTTGTGACCAGTCTACAAAGGCGGCTTCGGCTGCGCCGATCGCATCGGTGACGATCTGAGAGCTGGATTGAATCACATAGCCCACAGTGTCAGATGGATCGGTTGGGTTGGTCACGGGCTCTTTGTTCAGATCAGTATCAGACTCGGCTTGGAGCTTTGAGCCTGAAGCATCGCTTGAGTGTCCAGCGGCGGCATTTGACCTACCAGCAACCAGCGGACCAGCCTGCCACTGGGTTTGGGCAAACTGGCTGCGCTCACTTAAGAGCTGATCGACCGTGACCGGATCGCTTAAGTCATAACCGGTCGAGTTGCCGCGCGTCGGCGCATAAATGTTTTTGGCGAGCACGGTCGACTCCCCGATGGGAGCACCGTGAGCCTCGATCTCCTCAAAGGGATCGGCGGACAGCTCGCTGGCGCTCACCGACTCATCAAAGAGCTGGTTCACAAAAGAAGAGTTCGCGCCGTTTTCCAGTAATCGGCGCACCAGATAAGCTAAAAGCTCTTTGTGGGTGCCAACCGGCGCATAGATGCGGCAGCGTGTGCCATGCTCGCGGTGTACCAGATAGTGCATGGCCTCGCCCATGCCGTGAAGACGCTGAAACTCAAACGCGTCTTTGGACACACCTAGCGAGTCCGCCATGGTGATCACCGCTGCGATGGTGTTGGCGTTGTGGGTGGCGAACTGCGGGTAAATCCGGTCGGTCAGCGTCAGTAGTTTTTTCACGCAACACAGATAGGAGACGTCGGTGTGGTGCTTTTGGGTGTAAACCGGAAAGCCGGAGAGGCCCATCACCTGAGCGCGCTTGATCTCGGTGTCCCAGTAAGCGCCTTTAACCAGACGCACCATGATGCGGCGATAGAGTTTGGTGCTGAGTGCGTGGAGCCAATCCAGCACATAGGGGGCGCGCTGACTAAAGGCTTGAACCACGATACCAAAGCCCTCCCAGCCGGCCAGACGCTCATCGCTTAACACCTGCTCGATGATGTCGAGCGAGAAGTCCAGACGATCCGCTTCCTCGGCATCGATGTTGAAACCCAGGTTGGCTTCGCGCGCCATCAGCGCCAGCTTGAGCGTGCGCTGCACCAGCACCGGCAGCACTTCTTCGCGCTTAGCAAATTCATAGCGCGGGTGCAGGGCAGATAACTTAACCGAGATACCTGGGTTGTCTCTGACCGAACCCGCTTGTTTTTGGGCGTCAGGGTTTTGGTTTGAGCCGCCGCCCTTTTTAGCGTTTTTGACGCTGGTGGCGAGCTCATCGATCGCCCGCTCGTAGGATTCGAGGTAATCCATGGCGTCACCGTGCGTACGCGCCGCCTCACCCAGCATATCGTAGGAGTAGGTGTAGCCTTTGTCTTGCTGGGCCTTGGCCCGCGACATCGCTTTATCGATGTTGGTGCCGAGTACAAACTGGCGACCCATCTCACGCATGGCGTTGCCCGCACCCATACGAACCACCGGCTCGCCTAGGTTTTTAAACATATTTTTCAGCATCGCGCCGGTGCCGCCCGATTTGGGCGGGGCAAGCAGTTGGCCGGTGATCAAGAGCGCCACGGTAGATGAGTTAACCAAAGCTGAAGAGGAGCGCCCTAAGTGTGAGCGCCACTGGCCCGAGACGATCTTATCTTCGATCAGCTCATCGACGGTTGAGGCGTCTGGCACTCGCAGCAAACTCTCAGCCAAGGTCATGAGGGCGATGCCTTCGTTGGTCTCAAGCCCATACTCAGCCAAAAAGGCATCCATGAGACCCGGCTTAAAACCCTCTCGCACTTGCTTAATCAGCTTGGTCGCCAGCTCCACCATGGCCGCACGCTCATGTGCGCTTGGGGCACCGCTTGCCATGAGTTCCTTGAGCGCTGCCTCGTCACTCACCAGCAAATGTGCTCGGATCTGCGTTCTGATATCGCTTAGAGGGGCAGAGCTTGTGGGGGTCATCGCTTGGTTCATGGCAGTCGCTTATACTTTTAGACAGCTGGACAGCCTACCAAGTGGGCGCAGCCCTTGCCAGTAAAGCGCTACAGAGTTTACCCGAAAAGTACGTTGTAAGATTTGCACACAAGTTAAGTAAACGCCGCGATATGGCGAGTTCTCCCTAAGCAACCCGCCCCTCAATCTGCACCAGACAGCTCACTCAATCAGGCTGATTAACCAAATGCCCACCCGATCCGGCCTCACCACCACGTCCAGATCAACCAAAAACCAGAACCCTTACCAAGCCGCAACCACCACTACTCAAGGCTCACCCTTAAAGTTTAAGTGTCTTCCGTGTTGATCAATCTCTCAAACGCTCGCTCCGCAAAGCGGTTAATCGTAAAACCAACACCAAAAAAACTGGCCACTAGGGCCAGTTAAGTAAAACAGTCACACAATCCCGCGAACGTAACGTCCGGGGAAACTCAGCTCAGGTCGCCATTTTCCACTTTCTTGAAAAACTGCGCGACCTCGCGTTTGACGATGGGTAGCAAAAAGTATAATCCCAATATGTTGATAAACGCGAGCGCAAACACACCGGCGTCGGACAAAGCGACCGCCTGATCGAGCTGGATCGCAGCTCCCATCACGCACATACCGCAAAAAAGAATTTTGTAAAGCAGTAAGGTTGAGTCGCCAAACAGGAACTTCCAGCCAATCTCACCGTAGTAACTCCAGCTGATCATGGTAGAAAAGGCAAACAGCACCACCGCCACGGTCAACACCACACTAAAGCCAGGCAAGTTCACATCGAAGGCGTGCGAGGTCATGTTGACCCCTTGCAGCTCAGGGATCAGATAAGAGCCAGTGATCACGATGACCAGCGCCGTGGTGGTACAGATGATCACGGTGTCGATAAAAGGTTCAAGCAGCGCCACCAACCCCTCGGTGGTCGGCTCACTGGTTTTGACCGCACTGTGTGCGATTGAGGCGGTACCAAAACCAGCTTCAGAGGAAAACGAGGCGCGGCGAAAACCCTGCACCATGGCGCCGATCAACCCGCCAATCCCCGACTCCAAACTAAAGGCCGAGGCAAAGATGGTGGCGAGCGCTGCTGGCAGGGAGGTGATGTTCATAGCGATGATCAAAAAACCGGCGAGCAAGTAACCAATCCCCATAAATGGCACCAGTTTTGAGGTCACCTTGGCGATCGAGGTGATCCCCCCGATGATCACCGCAAACACAGTGAGTGCGAACACAAGGCCGATCCACACTGCCGCTGACACGCCCAGCATCGATGACCCCTGCAAACCGAACAAACTCATCACCTGGCTGGTGGCTTGGTTCGCCTGAAACAAGTTGCCCGCGCCCAGCGCTGCCAGCACAATCATGACCCCGGCTGCTAGTCCCATGATCTTGCCAAACACGGGGAAACCGCGCTCTTTTAAGCCCTTGGTCAGGTAATACATAGGACCGCCGGACACTTGTCCATGCTCGTCGATCTCGCGGTACTTAACACCCAAAGTACACTCAACAAACTTGGTGGCCATGCCCATAAGCCCCATGAGGATCATCCAGATCATGGCACCCGGACCGCCGATGGTGATCGCAACCGCCACCCCTGCGATGTTGCCGAGCCCCACGGTACCGGACAACGCTGTTGAGAGCGCTTGAAAGGCGGTTAACTGACCCGGATCGGTTGGCTTAGTGAAGTGACCCTTGATCACCCGCACCGATAAATTAAGCTTACGAAACTGGATAAAACCAAAGTAAATCGTAAAGATAAACGAGGCGACTGCGAGCCACACCACGATCAGCTCGATCTGAGTGCCCGGCAGCGACCAGAAAACCACCGCGTTCACCGCATCGGCAACCGGCGCCAGTATGGAGTTAATCTGATCAACCACCGGCGAGGCTGATTCAGCTGCCTGCGCGGCACTTGGCAGCAAGACCGACATGAGCGCAGCCAGCATGGTAAGCAGCTGGGCATAGCGAGAACTTAGGGACTGAGTTAGCTTAGGATCTGAATCTAACGCCCGATCCGAAGCAGGTTTAGCGCGCTGAATACCGTGCATGAAGGTTACTTTTTTGTGTTGAATTGTTATGACTCTACCTTGTTTGAAACGGGCTGTCACGATTATCACAGAACTGCCAGTAACTGATCGGCAGCCCTCTTGGCAGCCGATACACTGACGGTTTAAGACGGTGCAGCGGACACCCAACTTAGGTGCAAAAACCCAAAACTTGGCGGCAGTTTTTCAGGTTTTGGTGCAAACTGATCTGGCAACCTGATTGGCAAACCCGCTTGGTTTTCGGCGGACGCCAAACAATCCGTATCTGGCCAAGTTGATGGGGTTTCATGAGTTTTGAGCTACTGATCTTGGTGTTCTTTGCGCTTGGCGCGATCAGCTTTGCTGCCTCCACCCTGTTTGGCGGCGGCGGCGCGATGCTGGCGCTGCCCGTCGCTAGCCTGCTGGCGCCAAACCTTGCCGCCCCGATCTTAAACTTGGGCGCACTGGTGGCGCGTCCGGTGCGCCTCGTGATCTTTTGGCGGTTCATCGATTGGCGGGTGGTGGCCTGGTATGCACCGGCAGCAAGTATGGGCGCGCTAATTGCCGGTTTCGCTTTTGCCAGTAGCTCACAGACCGCGCTAAAGGTTTTGGTGGCGATCTTTTTGCTGGTCAACGGGTTTGAGCTTATTTGGTCAAATGTCCGCTCTAGACAGCTTAGATCTGCTGATCGACCTGCTAACTCTGAGTCGGGTCAGTCAGTATCAAGCTCCTATAAGGGCGGTGAAAGTGCTACCGGTCAGCGCCTGCCAAGGTGGGCATTTGCCCCCGCAGGGCTGGTAGTTTCAGTGATCTCTACCTTGATCGGCGCGGTGGGGCCGGTGTTGAACCCGCTGTACGTGAAAACCGACGTCAACAAAGAGGCGATGATCGCCACCAAAACCGCCTGTAGTTTGGTGATGGGTGTCGCGCAGATCGGCGCCTACGCGGTTTTTGTAAAGGCAGACACTTGGGTGTGGTTGGGGCTGGCCTTTGGGGTGGGCGCTGGCGTCGGCTCGTGGGTTTCTAAAGGCTGGGTACTTGGCATGAGCAGCGAGCGATTTACTGGGCTGGTGGGCGGGTTCATGGCTTTGAGCGGTTTGGGGATGCTATGGACACTGCTGGTCTGAGCTTTAACAACCTTAATCTGACTAAACTCAGGCTCGCTGATCAGTTTTGCCTATCGCGGTGATCACCCTCAGCACAAACGCGCTCAACTCTTAACACGCTCTCACGGATCTGCTACAGCCAAGCGGCTGATGCTGCCACGTGTCACGCGTAGAGTGGGTGTCCTAGATTTAAAGATCAAATGATCAACAGGACAGCCAGTATGAGCACCGATTACCCAAGCGCACACCCCACTCCAAGTGAAGCAGCCGAGCAGATCAAGCCCGAAGTGGCAGCGCTGTTCAACCCGTTAAAATTAGGTGACTATACGGCGCGTAACCGCGTGTTTTTGGCGCCGCTGACTCGCTGCCGCAACACCAAAGATCACGTACCAACCGAGATGATGAACACTTACTACACCCAGCGCTCAGGCGCGGGTCTTGTGATCACCGAGTGCACCTTGGTGGCACCCAAATCATCGGCTTTTGGTACTGACCCTGGCATCTACTCTGAAGAGCAAATCGCTGCTTGGAAAAATATCACTGAATCCGTCCATGCAGAGGGCGGTTTGATCTTCATGCAGATCTGGCACCCAGGCCGCGCCGCTCACCCGGAGCTGAACGACGGAGTGGAGTCTATCTCATCAAGTGCGCTACGTATCGAGGGAGACGCTCACACCCCTATGGGTCGCCTTGAGTACACCGTACCTCGTGCCATGACCGTAGATGAGATCAAGGGCGCAGTTGAAGCCTATGTACAAGCCGCCAAAAATGCCATGGAGGCCGGTTTTGACGGGGTCGAGATCCACGGCGCAAACGGCTACTTGATTGATCAGTTTTTGCGCAGCAGTGCCAACCAGCGCACCGACGAATACGGCGGCAGCGTAGAAAACCGCATGCGCTTCTTGCTTGAAGTCGTCCAAGGCGTCACTCAAGCCATCGGCAGCGGCAAAACCGGCCTGCGCTTATCCCCGATCAATGCGTTTAACTCCATGAAAGACGAGGATCCAGTGGGCTTGTCGCAGACGTTAGCCAAAACCCTAAGTGATCATGATCTTGCCTATCTTCACGTGATCCGAAGCAACATCGCAGGGTCAGAGGGCCAAGAACATCAAAAAGCCGTGGTTGCCGCTTTCACTGAGCACTACACCGGCAACGTGGTACTCAACTGCGACTTTGGCGGTAAAGAAGGCAACGATACGATCCTAAACGACAAGGCAGACGCCATCGCTTACGGAGTACCCTACATAGCTAACCCCGATCTGCCCGAGCGCTTTAAAGCCGGCGCGGCGCTCAACGAGCCTAACCCCAAAACCTTTTACACCACCGACGCGACAGGTTACATCGACTACCCGTTTATGGACGAGTCAGCTTGATTAGTTAAACCAGTAAAATGTCCACAATCATACCCACTCGCCTAAGCTTGGCTAGTGGGCATTTTTGTGGCTCTGCAAGCCAGAAGTTAAGGCTCAGCCCATGACTCACAGCAAACTCAAGCTTCCCAGCAAGATCTGCCCGGTGTGCCAGCGACCCTTTAGCTGGCGCAAAAAGTGGGAGCGCGATTGGGAGCAGGTGGTTTACTGCTCCAAGCGCTGTCAGGCGGCAGCAAAATCCAACCCAGAATTTAAGCCTAAACCCCGATAACGATCAAAAGGCTACTGGGTTTCACGCAACCACACTCAAACTCTACTCAACCTCATCGCGGTAAGCTTTGGGGGTTTTTCCGCTCAAGCGCTTAAAGCTGGCGGAGAAGTTACTCACGTTGGGGTAGCCCAGCTCATAGGCCACCTCAGACACACTCAAGTTTGAACGGCGCAGCAGCTTTTGCGCCCGGCTCAGCAGCTCCTGATCACTTAAGGTGGAAAAGCCGGTATCCAGCTCACTCAAGCGACGCCTCAAGGTGCGCGGCGATAAGTGAAAGCGCTTCGCCACCTCGCTTAAGTCAGGCAAGGCCACCCCGCTTTGGCAGTGGCTTAAGTGGCGAGCGATCTGATCGGCTAGTGTCTCGTGCTCAGGAAACAGCTCGATGTACTCAAGCTCACACTGCTGGCGGGCAAGCTTGGCCGCATCTGGATCGCTAAGACGCGGCGCGCGCTCAAACAGCGCGCGCGGTACCACCAACTGGGAAACTGGCGCCCCGTACTCAAGCTCAAAACTCACCTCTCTTGCAAAGCGCTCGAAGTAGTCAGGTTTGGGTAGATCAAAGCACACCTTAAACTTAGACAGCTCAGCGCCTAGCGCCTCATCCGCGCTGTCAGCGCCAGCCGCACTGCCAACCAAGCTATCGATCATACTCGCCGCTGCCACCAGCACCGACTCAAGCAAAAATGTCTTGATCGGCGCATCCATCGACAAGAGCGGCTCTAAGGTAAATCTGGCCTCTGACTCAGTCTCGGTGACCTCGCATTTAAAAAAAGGCGCGCGCAGGGCTAAGTAGCGAGTTAAGGCGTGCAGTGCCGCGCCCACGCTCTCACTGGTCATAGCGAGCAGTCCGACCGGCCCATGCAGGGTGGGCTTTAGCGTCTTGGCATAGACCATACCCAAACCCAGACTGCCGGCGAGCGCTGAGCCGCGCTGAGCGGCGATGTAACCCTGCCTCATGCTGATGCGGGCGCCGGGCTTGAGCAGTTGATCGTCACTTAGCTCCATCCCCTCGGTGATCAAATCAGGGTCCACGCCCAGCTGCTCTACCGCCTGACAAAACAGCAGCAGGTAGATCGCCGGTATCCCTTGAAACACGCCGGTTAAGCGCTCTTGGCCGATACTCATGTCAACTTGTCCCTCACTCATAAGACAACTTCTATAGATTAACCCAGTATGAATTGAGAGCAGTAGTCAATCCGTGGCCATTTTGGTTATGAGAAGTGGCCAAGCTTAAACACTTATGAGGAGCCGGACATGATCGCCAACCAACTCAAGTCACTCAAATCACTCACGCCCAAACGCTTTAAAGCGCGCCACATCGACACGCCCGCGGCAATCCAGATCAAACCGGTGCGCAAAAACTTCACCTTTGAAGACGTGCCGCGCTACTGGTATGACAACAACCCGCTGATCACCCACGTCATGAACGCTATGTCGCTGACCTTTCCCGACGGCGAGCAGTTTTTTGTCGACTCAGTTCGTGCGTTTCGCGAGCACTACACCGATGAGCGCCAAAAGCAGCACATTCGCGGGTTTATCGGTCAAGAGGCCATGCACTCACTTGAGCACGACCACTTCAACAAGTATTTAAAAACTCAGGGTTACGAGCAGCCGGTCAAAGGTGGCACCAAGCTTGCGCGCTACATGATCAAGCGCATCCAAGCGCGTAAGTCGGCGGTCGATCAACTGGCAACGACTGCGGCGCTTGAGCACATCACCGCTGTGCTTGGCCGCTGGCTCATGACCGAGCAGACCTTGAGCCGTCTGGACCCAAGCGTGCGTGCGCTGTGGCTGTGGCACGGGATCGAGGAAACTGAGCACAAGGCAGTGGCGTTTGACCTGCTGCAAAATGTCACCGGCGGGGACTATCTCACCCGTGTCAGGGCCATGCCTGCGGCTGTCATCGAGCTGATCACCTACACGGCGATCTACTCTCAGGAGTTTTTAAAAGCAGACGGGCTGCTGGGCCGTCCCAGTGTTTACTTAAAGGGTTTGCGTGAGCTCACTCGCACCGGCGGCATGGCGAAGATGCTGCTGCCCGCGATCCTTGAGTATTTTGATCCGGCCTTTCACCCTTGGCAGGACGACGACTCCAAACAAGTCGCGATTCACAAAGCGTACTTGCTTAAGCTTGAAGCTGAGGCAGTGTCATCGATGGATGTGGCGGCCTGATCAACGCCGATCAATTCTAAGCTCTTTAACCCACGGCTAGCTCAGCCTGATCGGTTAAATCACTTCGCTTAAACCACTCAGATTAATCTTCAAAAAAAGCCCCCTTTCGGGGGCAAGTTATTGATGCGAATTATGTTGGATTGAATTGTTATCGGTTCAGCTGATTGTAGGTTTTGTCGCTGAAAACTTAATCAGTGTTTCTATATCAAGATCGGATCAATTGAGTATTTAGGCAAAGCCTTAAGAAGCACTTGACTAAAAAACCGCTTTGATCTCGATTTTCACCATATTACTGTCGATCCATGACAGCTCTGTGACAGGTCGTTTCTCAGGGCTTCCACAAATCAAAACCTCCAATCCAACCCAAAAAAACCCTCCATGTGGAGGGTTTTAATTGCTCAATTTGGCCTAAATCAGCGCAGCAGCTTTGACGTTTAGCCGCAGGCTACCGCACTGACATTTGGCTCATGGCGCTACTGCTCTTCGGCAGTAAAGAACACCGTCTCACCGGAGTTGTCATCGACGCCGTCGTTGTCGCTGAGCACCTTAAACTGACCAGCTGCATCTACTGCCAGTCCCTCGATCTTCTCAACCACGAGGCCTCCAAACGAGCGAAGCTGATCCAGCAAATCAACCCGTAGGGTTTTGTTAAGACTGCCTTCTACCAGCGAGGCGTTTAGATCAAACTCATAGATCCGCTTAATGCTGGCATCAAAGCCCATCTGATTATCACGCTCGATCACGGCAAAGCGGCCAGCGCCTAAAGCCGCGATGTCAGACAAGCCAACCCAGCCACCGTTTTGTGAAGTAGCAGCGTCAAGAGGGTAGTCGGTAAAGCTCCATGTGCCTATGGTCAGATCATACACGCCGATCCAGGGGTTGGCTTGACCCAGCCAAGCGCGCTGGAAAGCAACCACCAGTTTGCCGTCTGACTCGCTCACGCCCTCAAAGCCAAAGCGGATCTGCTGGCTAATCACCTCTTCAGGCAAGCTGATCACCCGCTCAATCACGCCGCTTGAGTTGGTTTTGATGATCCAGTTCAGCGTCTCGATCGGGCGATCTGGATCGTTGATCGTGCCGCTGCCCTCGTTAGCTAGCCAAAACCCGCCGTCACTGGCGACCGCTAAGCCTTCAGGATCGAGATTCACGGTTTTATCGGCGTTGATCAGCGCTGCGCGATCCTCCGCGTCAAAGTTGTTGTCGACCTCTGGATTCTGGTTTTGCGGGCCAGTGAACAGCGCGGTGCTAGCTAGTACGTCGTTGGTGTCTTTAAGGGTGATCTCACTCACCACACGAGCCGGGCTTTGGTTTGCATCGATCCGTAAGATCCGGTTTGAAGTAAAAGCCGAGTCCTCGGTAGTGAAGTAAAAACCCGCCTCGCTGCCATCAGCTGTGAGTGCTGAGAGCGCAGAAAATGCAATCGGTGTGCCGTCAGCGCGCTCATCTGAGACGAGCTTTGGATACTGAGCCTCGCCTTCCCCAAAGACATACAGGTTTAGCCCGGCGCGAGATACTCCGCGCTCATCCGCTTCGCTTGCGACAACGAGCAGGTTACGCGCAGGCACTGCTTTGACTCCTTCAGGTGCCAGCAGCGCAGGCAGCGCTTGGGTCAGTTTAGGCTCAGCAGGATCGCTCAGATCATATACCAGCGTTAAGGAGGCGCGCTCAAGGTTTAAGAACAAGTAATGCGTGCCATCGAAGGTGGCGACAGTTAGGTTCTCAGGCTCTGATCCTTTGTTTTTAGAGCGCTCTTCAGGGTAGTGACCTGCTGCTGCGGCAATTTGATCAACCGTGCTGCCGCTGGTGTAGACCACCGCTCCGCTGGTGTTATAGATAGTAAAGCCGCGCGAACCGCCGTTTAGATCGCCCTCATCGGCGGTGGCAAACAATGTGTCGTTGATCCAGGCCACGCCGTCTGGCTCGCGGGGGACTTGGGACAGGCTGCTATCGAAGCGGATCACGCCTTCCTCATCCGTGTCGATTTGATCCAAGTCTGCAAAACCGGCGCTAAAGTCAGCGGTCACGGTGCTAGTAGCCAGATCAACCAGCACTAAGTGGTTGTTTTCTTGCAAGGTCACCACCGCGACATTTTGCTCGTTGATTGCGACGTACTCAGGCTCAGGGTCGCTTGGCGCGATATCCGCAAGTCCCGTCATGCTGACTTGAGTTTGCGTCCAGTTAGCGGGGTTTGCATCGCCCAAGTCAAATGTCACCAAGTAGCCAGCCGGCGCTTGCGGATTGATATCGATCTGACCGTCACCCAAGTCTTCGTCACGCTCGTTTTCAATTGCGATCGCCGCATACTTTCCGTCTGGAGAGACCGCCACCGAGTCCGGCTGACCAGCCAGATCAAAGCGCTGCACCTCTTGCTGAGTCTCGATATTGACCACCAAGAGGAAACCCGAAGGACTCGTGAAGCTCTGTGACGTGTTCACCCCGACAAGCGCGTACTCACCTGCCGCCCCTTGCACCACCGCAACCGAGGTCGGCTCACCGCCCACGTCCAGCACACCCAGTTTTTTAGGATTTTCAAGGTCGCTCAAGTCAGTGAAACCGATCACGCCTCTGGGTGAGTCGGTATACACCGCGGTCATGCCGTCTTTGGTGATATCGACGATCTCAGCTGAGGTTTCTGTGTCGGTGTCACAGGTGGCGCTGATCTGCTCGCAAGCGGCAAACACCGCGCTGCGGTTAAAGTTTTTGGCTGCAGGCTCTATGGTTGGTTTGCTTGAGTCACCGCCGCAAGCGGCCAACAAGCTTAAGCTCAAAACAATCGGGGTCAATCGCAAGATCATGGGATCGCTCTAGGTTGGAATTTGATCTAACCTTAGAGCACCTATGTGACAGTGCGGTTAAAGCGCTTTTAGAGAGCTTAGGGTCAAATGCCCACTGATTTGCCCAAACCAAAACTCAAAACTTACGCACTTTAAGTGAACTTTTTAGACAGCGAGGGGTGGTTTTTCAGTCCAAAGCGCAGCGGCAGCGCCGCGTCCGCTCCGGCATAGTCGATACCGATACGACTGCCGATGCTCAAGCTTTTATCACCAATCAGCTCACCGCGCTCAATCCACAGGCCTGATTCAGGCGTGATCGGCTGACCACTCAATCCCTTGCTGACGCTTAAGTAGTTACTGAGCTTGGCAGGGCCCGCACATAGCTTATGAGCTTCAGCTGCTGGATCAAAAGCTGCGCGGATCAGCACCGACTGCGCCTCGCCTGCGGCTCCGGTTACCAGGTTCAGCATCAGGTGAACTCCGTAAACCGGATAGACGTACCAAACTCCGCCGCGGCTTTTCATCTGCTCGCTGTGACGCCGCCGCGTTAGGTGCAGCGCAGTCGCTTGCTCATGAGGACCCGGGTAGCTCTCGGTTTCGGTGATGAGGAGCCGCACGCCGGGCTCAGCGCTACACAGATACGACCCGATCAAATCACGTGCCACGCAGCTTGCTGAGCGCTCAAACCAGCTCAGCGGCAGGACTGACTTAACTGATGCGCTCATGGCCAGATTTTAGCGAGGGAGCAGATAGGGCAGGCATTTGGCAGGGTAGGGACCATGCACAACTAACAAGCCGAGGTGTCGCCCACATGATCCTCAGGGTGCTCAGCCATGTGAAAGATCACTGACTTTTGAAAGTTGATCAGCTCAAGCAGGTTGGCGTGCAGCGGCACCAGCGGCATATCGCTACTTTGGCACAGCTTCACCCACTGCGCACGGCGCTCAGGCGTGCTGCCACTTGAGAGTGCTGGCAGATGATCGGCGCTCCAGCGACTGAGGTTTCCGTAACTCAGGCTAATCACTTGATCGGGCTGGCTGGGGGAGCTACAGATGTTCCAAACATCGGGGCAGCCGTGCTGATCGCAACTAAAATCATGATAGTGAGAGCTGCGCGGGTCCATGCGCTGCGCGGGCGGGTACAGACCGCTTGAGAGCCACAGTACCCGGTACATGGCCTCGTGCAGGGTTTCATCCCAACACAGATCCCCGTGTGGAAAGTTCATCTGACCGGTGTGGTTGTCTTGCTCAAGCAGCACGAACCACTGCTGATCCGGCTCATGAAAAACAAAGATCTGCGCGATGACCTCGATATGACGGGTATGGCGGATCGGGTCGCCATTTGGCAGGGTGAAAACCGGATTGTCTTGAGCGGTGAGTTTCATGAAGATCGATTGGGTGGTTTTTCTCAAGCTTAATCAATCAAAAAACTTAAAACCCTCGAGTCTGGTAAAGGTTGTGGGGGTTTTGGTGAGCTTTGGGGCGTGAAACTGCAGCTCGCCGCCTGCGCCTTGTCTAGCTCACCTAATCAGTCAAATGCCTACGCTAGCCTCAATCTGCCTAAAGCGCCGCTTCTCATGAGTTAGCAGCTCTTGAAGCACCTGATTGTGGTTAAACGCGAGACCCAGCTTTTGCGCCTCATCTAAAGACAGGAAGCGGGCATCGGTAGCCTCATCCATCTCCATGTTATCAAGACTAAGCGTTGGCAGCTCCTCTCCATACCAGCTGAGCCAGCAGGCAAAGCTGGCCGAGACATTTTGGCGGTTGTTGCTGGGTTCGGCTGACACCTTGCGCGGGGCGACTCCGCCCTCAGGTTCCAGCGCCGCATCGATCCAGTGGTGGGTGTGCTCATGGTTTCTAAGCTTGGGCAGACTTAAGCCAGTTTCCTCCCAGACCTCACGAATCAGGGCTTCATAAAGCGTCTCATCCCAGTCCAGATACCCACAAGGAAAACACCACTGACCGTGAAAATCGTCTACCCCTTGACCGCGCTCGCCAAGCAAGATCAACCAACTTTGACTGGCAACATGGAAAACAAACACCTGAGCCACCACCGCAACCGAGCGCGACACATGCAGGCGCTCGCCATCCGTGGTGGTCACTTCGCGGTTGGGGGTGTTGGTAAATTTCATGATCTTAGTCCTATCAATTAAAGCGTATCAACTCAGTTGGCTGATCAAATCAGCTGAAGATTCAATCCGCCGACTTGCTGTTTAATTCAAGTGCAGCTCATCCACCTTACCTACCGGCTACAAAAGCACAGCTACTACTTGCCAATACAAAACGAGCCAAAGATCCTAAAGAGTAAAACGCGAGGAGTTTAATCAATTAATTTTTAGTAGATCTTTTTCATCTGATGATATCGACAAGACGAGAGTAATTATCGACCACCTCATATTTCACCTTATCTTGCGAGATCTTCCGTCCAATTTCTTTAAAAAACTTTCTGGCGCACTCAATCTTGGTCTTCTCGATCTCACGTAGCTTCATCGTTGACATCGAGCCCTTGGTTTCAGCTACAAAATAGATATGCTTCACGCCCTCATTCTTAAAAGAGATTGCCCAGTCAGGATTGTAGTCTCCAACTGGCGTTGGGATCAGAAAACCGCGAGGAAGCTTCGCATAAACAACCACTTCTGAACTGGTATCCAGCTCTGCCACAAACCGCTTTTCGACGTTTGAGTCGGTGACAACGTAGTCATAGACGTGCTTTTTTAACTTTGCGCTTGCGCGTGAAAAATCTTGACCGGTCTGACTAGCAGTGAAGATATCGACATCGTAGTGATTGTCGATCTCGTCATAGCTCAGACGCTCGATGATCATCGTCGCCTTCTGCTCAGCTATAAGTCTTATAGCCTCTGCTATGAAGTGCTCCGGATTCTGCTGAAACTGGGCAAAGACAACAGCCTGTAAGCCCGAAAGGATTTCGGCGGTTGATCGGCGTGTGAGTTTAGAGCTTTCTGCGATCTTGCCAACCAAGTCATATTTGACTCTGGAGAATACCGAATCACCGTATTGAGTGGAAGTGGTAGTCACCTCGAAACCGTCACCAGCTTTTAACTGGTCGTCAGTCATCTCATCTGCCTGAATGCCTGCTTGAACGGTATATTGGAGCGGCGTCACGCGGAGCTGGCTATCGAGAGCGCTGACACATTTTCGAACTAATTCAACTGAGTCGAAGTCCACGCGATAGACGGCTTTCCGATTGATCCGGGACCAGAGCTCCTGGAACTCCTTTTTTTCAAAGTTGGCGTTAAGAGGATTAGTTTTTGGTTTTCGCCCATCGTCAACCTTAGGCAGCTGTGCATCGCTGAACACGCTGTCAATAAGTTCAAATACCTGATCGGCATGCGGCCTCAATTCATCTGGCAGTTCAGCCAGCGTACCCGCTTCCTTTGCCTTGTGATAGTCGTCAGTGATTTGATCAGCGTCGTCCGTGTAGTCATTTTTAACGAGGTACCTGTAGATCTGCTTCGCCATAGCAGGCGTGATTTCAATAGGGCCTGCATTGGTGTTAACGGTCTTGCCGGTAAAGTAGGCCTCGGTGGCCTGCCGGGGTCGTGAAGATAAGGTCTCTGCAATTTCTTTTTGAAGTCCGCCCACGAAGTCCTTATAGCTTTCGCTCGCGATCACCGTGAGAACATTGATGTCATGAACCGTCGCCGAGTGATCCATTCTGTCACCCTGCTGGTTAACCGAAAGCCTCAAACCCCGACCCACTTCTTGTCGCCTAGAGATCATGTTATCGCTGTGCTTCAACATGCACATAACAAAGACATTGGGGTTATCCCATCCCTCACGTAGCGCAGAGTGGGAAAAGATAAATCGAACCTCTTTTTTGGCGCGCTGATCGGCACTGTCTGAAGGCATTGGTAGCGTCAGCAAGCTCTCCTTGTCCTTTAAGATAAGGTCATAAGCATCTACGTCGTCTGAATCGACAGCTCGCTTACCGACTTTGGGATCCTTTAGCTGTTTGGTTTTTTTGTCGATAGAGAAATAGCCATTATGAGTCTTTGTCGCGTCAATCGCCGCGAGATACGCTCGGTAGGCCTCGTTGTCGATAGCGAGCTCTGAGAGATACTCGCTCTTTAAAAGTTCGTACTCTTCCTCAAAAACACGGGCGTACTCTCCATTATCATCCGGCTGGCCGTAGTCGCGGTACTTAACCACCTCATCGATAAAAAATAGCGAAAGGACCTTGATCCCTTGAGCGAAGAGCTGCTTTTCCTTATCCAAGTGAGCTTTGATAGTCTCGCGGATCTGGATCCGCCGGATGTCGTGCTCTGACACGTCACCTGTGGCCTTGCCAGCCGTAAGCACCTCGCCGTTGGTGAATTCCACCGTGTCGTGGTTGTAGTCGATCTGAGAGATCGTGAAGCCTTTGTACTGATCCAGCTCCCCGGAAAGCGTGAACAGGTCGTCGCGAAATTCCAGCCGCCGAAGTTGCCGTTTGATTTCGCCGGATCTCAGCTTCACCTCCATCTCAATCCGGGCGACCGGCGCCTTCTTCGAGATGTCGATCCCCTCAAGGTAGAGGTAAGCATTGGTTCCGGCCAGACCGCGCGTTTGAATGCCGCGTACGGCGATCTTCTTCACTAGCTTCTGGTTGTAGGCGTCCAAGGCGTCCAGGCGGTGGATCCTGTTGTGCTGGGTTTTGTGGGTCGCCGAATAGCGTAGGACCATCAGCGGCTTGAACTTTGGCAGCGCTTCCATCGTCGCGTTTCCCTGCATCTTTTGCGGCTCGTCCAGGATCAGGATCGGCCGGTTGCTGGCGATCACGTCGATGGGGCGGCGGGATTGGAAGTCGTCGAGCTCGTCGTAGATGCGACGGTTATCCGCACCGCGGGCAGCAAAGGCCTGAATATTGATGACCATCACGTTGATGCCAGCGTCCGACGAGAAGCTTTCCAGCTCATGCAGACGCTTTGAGTTGTAGATGAAGAACCGTGCCTTCTTGCCGTAGCTTTCGGTGAAGTGGTCAGCCGTGATCTGAAGCGATTTGTAGACGCCTTCGCGGATGGCGATGCTGGGCACCATGATGATGAACTTCGACCAGCCGAAGCGCTTGTTCATCTCAAAGATAGTCTTGATGTAGCAATAGGTCTTGCCAGTGCCGGTTTCCATCTCGACGTCTAGGTGGTAGCGGCTCGCCGCCAGCGCGTCGCGGATATAGGTCGCTGGCGCTGGTGTCCGCTCGCCACGCCCATTGATTACGGTGAAGTCGGTCAGGCTTTCGCTGAAAGGCAGGTTCTGGCTTCGCTGCACACCCTGGACGTTCGCAAGCACCTGCGCCTCGCTCAACGAGATATCGGCGTTCTTGAAGCCTTCTTCGAAGGCGCTGGTCTGTGCCTTGCGGCCGGGGTCGATCCGATAGTTGATGCCACTGACATAAGGTTGACCGGCAAAACAGTCCACGACGGCGTCGACAGCATTGGTTTGATAGGGTTGGACTTTGAACTTAAACTTCATGGCGCCTGACATGCTGTTCCCCTCAGATCGATTTAACATCGGTGGTGGGGGAGAGCTGGCGGAAGATCTGTTCGACGTTGATCTTCACCGCATCCGAGACGAAGCCGTTGTCGCGGAAGACGACGCGCAGCGGTTCATGCCCGGCCAGCTCCTTCACCAGATCCTCGGTGATGCCAGTGTCAAAGCATGCGACCAGCGCGTTGTCGTCGACGAAGAACACGGTCTTGCCCTGGACGGTCTCGCGGCGGATGGGCAGCGTCAGGTCGACGCCCCAGTCCACGAGCACCTGAAAAAGCAGGTCTTCGACCGTGCGGTCCGGTTTGACATTGTCGACGGCGGTAAGCAGGTCAGCCTGTTTGACTTCGTCAGGACGGTAATAGACGTCCTCCATGTTCGACGTGTCGATCTTCAGGACACGGAAACCGACGTCCTTGTTCCAGTCGGTGTGACAATCCGATTCAAGGATTTTTTGACCCGCGCGGCGAATGCGTTCCTTGGATAGCTCGGAAATGGTTTCATAGCCCTCTTGTCGGGCTATTGAGCCTGCTGACGTAGATTCAGGCAATTGAACCATTATGAATCTGCGATGACATCCTTCTCGAGCGTTAGTCGATAGTATCGCATGTGCCGTTGATGATGAGCCTGCGAAAAAATCCAATATAAGGTCATTTTCATTGGAACCTATCTTTACGAGCCGCTCCAGCAAAGCTGGCGATTTTGGGAAATCCATAACTGCCTTGCCAAAAAGGTCTTTGACTGAAGACCGGCCATAGTCGTTCGTAATTTCCTTTTCGGCCCAGAGCGACTTAGCCATCGTCTTAGTGACTTCACCATTCTTGTTAAGATAGTCTTTTCGGAATATCCTCCATTCGCCTCCAGATTTTTCTGCAAGTAGCAAGCTACCTTCTTTGGAGACTTTTTCTCTACCCCAAGTCCAGCAGGTCTTAATCCCATCGGGGGTATCTGGCCAAACTTCATCAGTAAACAGTTCGTCATTGATCAAAGATATCAGCCCATTTTTTGGGCAAACATATAAGGGATAGTAGAGGTTCGGCCGAGTGGTTGGATTGAAGGCTTGGTTTCGGTTCCTGAGGCCAAGCAGCCTGAACGCTCCATCACTGTCGTTTCTGTTGTACTCATCGGCCATTCTTCCTTCTTTTTCCAGCCCGCCAATGCAGTTGGAATTAAGTCCGTCCTTTACGAAGACAACGACAGACTCATGAGTGTTGGCGATGAAACGATCAAGATGTCGTCCTCGAGGGTTAAGCTGAACAGCCAATTGCGCGACGAAGTTCTCGTCGCCAAAAATCTCTCGACCTATTTTGATCAAGCTATCAGACTCGTTATCATCTATGCTGACAAACACCGCACCATCGTCCGTGAGCAGATTTTTTGCCAGTCGCAGTCTTGCAAACATCATCGTAAGCCAGTCGGAGTGAAAGCGCCCATTGGCCGTTGTGTTTGCAACCATTCGATTGCCTTCACCATCCTTCTGGTTCGAGCGTTCTAGAAATTCGGCCGAACTCTCGGCAAAATCATCATCATAAACAAAGTCATTCCCCGTGTTATAAGGCGGGTCGATATAGATCATCTTGACCTTGCCAAGATAGGTTTCTTGCAGCAGTTTCAGGGCCTCAAGGTTGTCGCCTTCGATAAAGAGGTTCTGGGTGGTGTCGAAAGCTACGCTTTCATCCCGTGCGGGGCGAAGCGTTTTTGCGATGGGAGCGTTCGCAAGCGCCATCGCTTCCCGCTTGCCGGGCCAATCCAGCCGATACCTCTCCTGCCCACCTTCGACGGTGTGGTCGCTTAGCTCTTGGCGCAGCTGATCGAAGTCTATTGCCAGCCGCAGCTTGCCATTGTCATCGGATGCCTCGGTCACGCAGCCGGGGAACAGAGCGCGGATCTTGGCGATGTTGTCCTGGCTCAGGTCGGGGCTATGCAGTTTCATCTTATCCATGCTCATCGTCCTCTTATTCACTCGGTGCGCTCATCGGGGCCTTTGCCCCGGTGAGCTGTTTTAGTTCCAATTTCGCTTCGCGCAGCTCTGCGTTAATCGCCACGCGCTTGTTGAATTGCTTCTCGCGCGCCAGCCGCGCCTTGATCCGTTCAACATCTCGCGTCTTGGCGCGGATCGCCTCCATCCGCTCGACACGGATCTGTATGTCTTCCGCGCTCTGTCCGGGTGCCGCCTGAACCTGTTGTGGCATCAAGCCGGACAGAAGCGCGTCATAAAGCCCACCAAGGTTGAGCGCGACCGGCAGGGGCGACCTGGCGGCGGTATCGGCCACCCAGTTGGTGGCAAAGTACTCGCTGATCACCCACTTCGCGCTGTCGGCCTCGCTCGGCCGCTTGTAGGCCGCCATGGCCCTGCGTTTGCCGCCATGGCTCAACTCGAAGATCAGGGGAAACGGTATAGCCTTATCTATGGCGCGCAGAACGGTCTCGTCCAGCTTGCCGGTTTTCAGCGAGATGCTGAAGATCTGAATTTCGGCCACCGATTTGGTAGCGCTCAGGTTGATCGTTTCTGGCGCGAGCTTGTAGCGCCAGACGATCTGATCGACCTCACGCACGAACAGATCCTTGAGGGCAGTGTTTGCGCCTGCGTGTTCGTAGATCTTGTTCTTGGGCAGAACCCGGCCGAAGGCAGCGCTTTTGGGATAGTCGAAGAAGCCTGTCATGCGACGCTATCATCGATCGCTGGCTCAATTATTATGAATCCGATCAGCTCGAAGTCATCGAGCCCGGCGATGGTGTGGGTCAGCGCGGTCGTTCGACCACCGCTGAACAGGCTGTCGAGATCCTTTTCCTCTTTCACCTCAATCATGGAGCGGATCGCCGCGCTTAGCAGACCGGAATAATGCTCCATCTTGCGGCCGTCTTCGGTGCGCTCGTTGAACGTGCGGCAGACGTCGGGGACAGGGACCTCACGGCCCTTGCAGCTGGTCCGAATCAGGTCGAGCAGGCGCTTGACCTCGGTATGGTCTGCGATGATTTCTCCGTCGTCGGCGATGTAGACCAGATAGAAGGGGTGGAGCCGGTTTTGCTGGTTGATGTTCACGGTATCGTGTATGTTTTTCAGCGCGAAGATTACGCCGGGACGGAGCCCCATTTGGGCTTGCGCTGGCACCACGGCATGCATGCCGTTTGGCAGGTTGTTAAGCTGGCCGTGCTGCTTGGCGTAGTTCAGCAGATCCATCCGGAAATCGTTCAGACCAAGGTCAGTGATCGAGACGCCGGTCTTGACGTCTTCAAGATCGATGACCTCTTCCTGCAGGCGCTTGAGCTGATCCCTTCGGTAGGCGATGTCACCACTTTTTGCCGTCAGCACGTTGTCGTCACCGGTACCCACCATATCGGCGATCACCATCCGGTTTTCTACACGCTCTTTGAGGTTGATATAGTCGTCCAGCGAAATGTCAGGCCAGTAGTTTACCAGTTGGATCTGGGAATTCGGTGAGCCAATACGGTCGATGCGCCCATAGCGTTGGATGATTCGCACTGGGTTCCAGTGGATGTCGTAGTTGATCAGATAGTCGCAGTCCTGAAGGTTTTGGCCTTCTGAGATACAGTCCGTGCCAATCAAAATATCAATCTCTGCTGGTTCGTCCGGCAGGATGACGTCCTTATCCTTCGAGCGAGGTGAAAACAACGTCAAGACGCCCTGGAAATCATAGCTTTTTTTGAGAGTGGTCTTCGGTGAATCCGAGCCAGTTACCTTTGCGGTGTGCAGCCCGAGATCCTTTGCGAAAGGGGCAAGGTTTGCAAAGAGGTAGTTTGCCGTGTCCGCGAACGCCGTAAAGATAAGCACTTTCTTATTTCCCGGGTTAATTGGCGCGCCAACTTTACGGGTAATAATATCTTGTAAGTGCTGGAGCTTGGCATCGTCCTCGGGTCGGACTTTGTCCATAGAAGCGACCAGATCGTCTATCAGAATAAGATCGGCCTGAAGATCCTGTTTCCAAGACGGTAAATCCATATCTGCGAGGCTGATCTGAACCTTCTTGCCAACCGTAAATTCACTCAAGCCCTCAAGTTCGTCATCTTCAGCGTCCAGTGTTTCAACATCAGCCAAGTAATCACTGACGCTTTGCGTGCCGCTGGATCGCTCGAATTCACCGATCGCTGTTAGCGTCCGTGATATGTTTGCAGCGAGGGCGCGCAGAGTAAGTCGGAACGCTTCAACCGAACTCTCCAAACGCTTAAGTAAGTTAGTTGTCATCAAAGCTTGCAGACTGCGCTCACGGTCAGCTTGACGCAGCTTGCCACGTCCCCCTTCGACTAGGGTGTCATAGATTTCTTCGTACTTCCGCAGGCGGCTTGGAAGGATGTAGCTGATTGGTGCGTAAACAGACAGCTTGAGGACCGAGAGCTGTTCAAAGATCTCGTTCAGCCCCATCACATCGTCACGATGGGTAATAGGGCAATGGTAGGACAGTGGTTTACGGCGTTGAGGGAATTTACCGATGTCCTTGGTGTCGTAGAAGGTCTCGATATGCTTGCGCGAGCGGGCAATCGTGACAGCGTCGAGAAGCTCGAAGAAGTCGAAATCGAGCGCCTTAAGGATCGACGCAGCGTTTCGTTCATCCGGGGGCAGTAGCGACCAACTGTTAAAGGCTTTCTGAGCTCGCTTGAAGATCTCTTCAACGCTCGTGTCGGTCTTCAAGTTACGGCTTAGGCTTTCAGACTGGCCTTCATATGCGAGGGCAAGCTGGTTGCGAAGATCGGTGAAACGGTTATTTACAGGCGTGGCCGACAACATGAGTACTTTGGTTTTCACGCCAGCGCGAATGACCTTGTTCATCAGCTTCTGGTAGCGGGTCTCGCGATCCTTGTAGACGTCGTTGTTGCGGAAGTTATGGGACTCGTCGATCACAACGAGATCGTAATTGCCCCAATTTATCCGGTTTAAAGGCATCCCAAATGACTCGCCCGAAGTCCTCGATAGGTCTGTGTGGCAGAGGACATCATAGTTAAAACGATCTTTAGCAAAAATGTTCGTGGTCAGGTTGGTGTTGTAGTTAAGCCAATTGTCTGCGAGTTTCTTTGGGCATAGTACCAAGACAGAACGGTTACGAAGCTCATAATACTTGATGACAGCAAGCGCTGTGAACGTTTTCCCCAAGCCAACGCTGTCAGCCAGAATGCAGCCGTTGTAGGTCTCAAGCTTATTGATGATGCCGGTTGCCGCATCCTTCTGGAAATTGAACAACTTGTTCCAGACGAGGCTATCCTGATAGCCCGTCAAATCATTTGGCAACACGTCTTCGTCGATATCTTCCAGAAAATCCTGAAAAATATTGTAAAGCATCATGAAATAGATTCGCTCGGGTGAATTCTCTTGATAGACAGACTCAATATGATCACAGATCGCGTCCGTGACGTCTTTGACCTTCTCTGGGTCTGCCCAGATCTGATTAAAAAGTTGAAGATATATCTGTGCGTGGTTTGGGTCGTCAAACTTCGTCACAAAATTGGAAACGGCATCGCCCTTTTGGTAGCCAAGATCGACTGCGGTGAAGCCACTGATGGGCATGTAGGCGATGCCTTCAGCAGAGCTGTCGATATGTATGAATTGCTGCATAGGCGCCTTAGACGTATTCGATTTGAACTTCGCCTTCTTCCGGATCCAATCAGCACATTCGCGCGCTACCGCTCGTTGCGTCAGCTTATTGCGCAGCTTAATTTCAAACTCGGTTCCATATAGGCCACTTTCACGACGTGCCTTTGGGATAAAAAACTCACGCCGTTCTTTGTAAGGGCGATCAGTCACTTCGGTTGGTATAAAGGTTGGGGCAGTAAATATGAACTGCAGGCTGTCCACCTTCGATAGCTCTTTTTTAAGTGCTTCAAATGCATAAATAGAAAAGCTGGACGCAGCGATCATCAAGCGAATATCCGGCTTGATACTTTTTTTCAGGTCATCTCCTAAAAGGGAGTTGATGTTATCGATCATTTTCAATATACAAACTCTCTGAAGCAAAAATGCTGGGTTAAGTTCACTTTTGATTAATTTTTGCTATTTCATCTTATACAAATAATGTGATCTTTTTTAAAATTCAAACTTAGAAAATAGCTCAGCTTAAAATAATTTACTCTTGTCTCAGCTTCATTAAACTTCATATTCACTTGCCGATACAAAACGAGCCAAAGATCTCACCCAGCAAATCATCTGAGGTGAACTCTCCGGTGATCTCTGAGAGCGCTTCTTGAGCAAGGCGCAGGCTTTCAGCAGCAAGCTCACCTGAGGCGTAAATGCTAAGCTGCGTCCGCGCCTCCTCCACAAACCCAGAGACTCTGAGCAGCGCATCTAGGTGGCGAGTGCGCGCGATCAGAGCGTCAGGCTGCGGATCAAAACCGATGCGTTCATGGATGGCATTTTTCAGTCTATCCAGACCCGCGCCATGTTTGGCTGAGATACTGAGCAGGTTCTGATCTTGGTTATGCGGGTTGGTTTCGAGCAGATCTACTTTGTTGGCTACGAGCAGCAGGCGGCTGGGATCGAACTCAGTCTCCGTATCAGTTTGCAGCAGCGCCTGAGCGTGTGCAAAGGGATCACTGATCTGGGTGACATCAAACACCACCAGCAGCAGATCCGCCGCCTGGATCGCCGCGCGAGCGCGCTCGATACCGATTTGCTCAGCTAAGTTGTCGGTGTCGCGCAGCCCTGCGGTATCAGTGACATTTAAAGCCAGTCCATCGATGAGCAGGTGCTCAGTCAGCACGTCGCGCGTGGTACCAGCCTCAGAGGTCACTATCGCCCGATCGACTCCGGCCAGTGCGTTTAGCAGACTAGATTTACCGGCGTTTGGGAGTCCGGCGATCACCAGATTCGCCCCGTCTCTGAGCAGCTGCCCCTGTTTGGCCGCACGCGCAAGCGACTCAAGATCAACTTCAACTTTACCCAGCAACCCGCTTAACTGCTGATCCCCCAAAAACTCCACCCCTTCCTCATCAGGAAAATCGATGGAGGACTCCACATAAAGCCTGAGGTGAATCAGATCCGCGAGCAGCGCATCGACGCGTGAGGAGAACTCACCTGAGAGCGAGCGCACAGCACCCCGCGCGGCAGCCTCAGAGCTGGCGTGGATCGCATCGGCGATGCTCTCTGCCTGCAGCAGGTCCATCTTGTTGTTCAGATAAGCGCGCGCGGAAAACTCACCCGGCCCCGCCTGCACGGCGCCAAGCTCAAAACAGCGCGCCAGCACCAGTCTTGGGAGCTGCACCCCGCCATGCCCCTGAAACTCGACCACTTCCTCTCCGGTAAAGGAGTTTGGCGCTTTAAAGTAAATCAGCACCCCTTGATCAATCAGCGAGCCATCGCTAGCCAGCGCCCGCGCGTACACCGCCTGTCTAGGCTGCAGATCGACCTTGCCGCTTAGCTCACAGGCAATCGCCAGTGCGCGCGGCCCGCTTAAGCGCACGATTGCCACTCCGGCTGCCCCTTGCGCCGTTGCGATCGCGGCGATGGTAGAAGTGTTCACAAAGTTATCCATAGCTCCACTTGATAGCGCCATGCTAGCAAATCTATCCTCATGCTGGTTTTTAAAAATAGATCGTTTATGAGCGCGGTTTATTTATTGAGTAAAATGTCTTTTTATCTGAGGATAAACCAATAATTATGTTGTTTTTTAATAAGTTAGATTGAGGACAATCTGGGTATAAGCACTGGATAAACCAGTGATAACTTAGGTATATCTAATAGATAACCGAGGTATAAGCAGTAAATAAGCTGATCATACTCGGTGGATATCTCAACCGACTGTGGATAACTTAAAATCTTGCGCGTATAACCCTGCGGATAACTCCGGGATAAGCTGAGCATTGAACCAGAACAACTTAAGCTCATATGACCAATCATCAAATTAGTCCGTCCCAGCTGTGGATAAATCTGAGGTTAACTCTGCGGGTTAGTTGTGATTAATTGATGGATAGCTCGGGATAACTCGTAGCTCAGCCTTGACGCTTCGCCGATCTGACTAGCGAGGGCATTTTACTTAAAGCCTTAAAAACTGGCCTGAGCAAATACTTAGAACAAAAAAAACCGCCCACAAGGGGCGGCTTAAAGCGCATCAAATCAGGCCTCGCGAGCGGCGGCCTCTTTTTCGATCTGCTTGTTGATCACGTACTGCTGAGTCAGGGTGAACAGATTGTTGACCGTCCAGTAAAGCACCAGACCCGCCGGGAAAAACAACATGAACGCAGTGAAGATGATCGGCAGGATCTTAAACACCTTGGCCTGAGTTGGATCGGTTGGCTGCGGGTTCAACATCTGCGACACGTACATGCTCGCGCCCATGAAGATCGGCAAGATAAAGTAAGGGTCCATGCTCGAGAGATCCTGAATCCACAGAATCCACGGCGCATGTCTGAGCTCCACGCTCTCCACCAACACCCAATAAAACGCTAAGAAAAATGGCATCTGGATCAAAAGCGGCAAGCAACCTGAGATCGGGTTCACTTTCTCCTCTTTGTACAGCTTCATCATCTCTTGAGAGAAGCGCATGCGGTCCTCGCCAAACTCTTCTTTCATGCGCTGCATCTTGGGAGCGATCAAGCGCATCTTCGCCATCGAACGGTAGGCTTTGTTCGATATCCACAAAAATGCCAACTTGATCAAGATGGTCAGCACGATGATCGACCAACCCCAATTGCCCAGCACACTGTGGATCTTTTGCAGGATCTCAAACATCACCTTGGCGATTGGCCAAAGGAAACCGTAGTCCACGGTCTGATCAAGAGTAGGGTTGAGCTGATCCAGCGTGTCCTGAAGCTTAGGACCGGCGTAAAGCGTCGCACCCATGCTACCGATGGTGCCAGGAGCAACCGTGGTTTGCGGCAGCGTCATGGTCATGACATAGAGGCCATTTGACTGGTTCGAGGAGAGCTGCGCTTGGGTATCGTTTGGTACCAACCAACTGCTTAAGAAGTAGTGCTGCAGCATGGCGATCCAGCCGCTGTCGGTGGATAAGTTGATCGCGTCATCGCCGAAGTTTTTAAACTTAAGCTTGTTGTAAGGATCAGCTTCAGTGCCCCAAGCAGCGCCCAGGTAAGTCGCGAGGCCCATAAAGCCGTTGTTCTGCATGCCAGGGTCGGATGATGCGTCGCGGACCAATTGCGCATAAAACCCGCCCTGCCAAGGAGTATCTGATTGGTTGTTGATCTGATAAGACACATCAATCGGGTACTCCCCGCGCTTAAAGCTAAAGCGCTTAGTGAACACACGGCCCGCCGCGTCAGTGTAGCTGAGCGGCACGATGAGCTCGCCTGCCTCACCCATATCAAAGTTTTGCGCCGGCGCGGTGAAGGGTGCGCGCGAGGTGACATCGATACCGTCGGTGCCGTTTAGGCCGGAGACCGCTTTATAAACCCGCGAGTCGTTTTCAAACAGCGTGAAGGGCACGTTGTTATCGAGCTCTGTGGTGTAGTTTTTTAATTTGAGCGACACGATATCGCCGCCAGCCGGATCAATCTGCAGCAAATACAGATCCGTGTTCACCGTGATCAGACTGCCTGAAACTACCGCATTAGGAGCGCTCGCTGCCGTGTCGCCGCTAGCAGCGCTACTCGGATTAAACGCCTCAGGCACCAGCGGATTGGCTTCATCGTTTGCAGGAGCGCCTGTAACCGGAGCGCCAGTCGCTGGCGGGGCCATGGTTGCAGGATTGCTCGCTAGATTGGCTGCTGGTTCAGATGCGGCAGGGGCGCTGGAGGCACCGATTACATAGTCGCTACGCCACGCTTGCAGCAAAAAGTAAGCCACCACAAAGATCGCGGCCAGTACCAAAAGCCTGAGCAGTTTGATTGGTTGCATGTTTGTCCTATGCTTGCGCCAGCTTAAGCGCTGGCAAATGCTGTGCATGATACTAAATTTTTACGCCAGATTCCCAACTGCTGCGCTTTGATCTTAAGCCTGAGTAAAGCCCAGCAAAATGCCCACGCTTGACACCGCAAACCAAGCAGAGAGCGTGCGCATTTTATCAATTTGGTACTCGCATCTAGCTAGGCGGAGCGCTTCAATCCTTAGATGAATCAGCTTGTCGTTTGGATAGATAAACACAGTGGTGAGATCGGCGGGCAATTCGATAGCCAACACTGCCAGGCACAAAATCGACGCCCGATCCGCCAAAGGGGTGGCAGCGCGCGATGCGCTTAAGGCCAAGCCAAGTGCCCCTGCCAGCTCCATGCAGGGCGATCGCCTCGGCGCAGTAAGCCGAACAAGTGGGGTAGAACCGACAGCGCGGCGCAAGCGCTGGGCTTAAAAAGCGCCGGTAGAGTTGTATCAGCGATAAAAGCAAGGTTTTGATTGGCGCAGGCCCCGTGAGTGAATCAAGGTTTGAGCTTCCTACTGGGATCATATCAAGCGCAGCATCATCTGTTGTGAGTAAAGTAATCGCGCTTAACTGGTTTTCTTATCCGATCGAGTATGAGCACGCCGGGCAGGTTTCACTGGCTGGTTGATCTGAACCAACTTTCTGGCCAGCTTAATGTAAAGCTCACTCGACTCTGCAAACAAGGCCCCGTGCATATCGACGGGGGTGCGCTTACATACCAACACCAGATCCAAATCACCCAAATTATGCTGACGCAAAATCTGCGCTAAGTGATCCTTTTGCAATCGGTGCTGTTCGCGAATCAGTCGCTTGAGCCGATTTCGATCCACCGCCTTTTTGAGCTTTTTTTTACTGACTGCCAGACCCAATCGCACCTGGTTAGGTTTAGGATCAGGCGCGCTCAAAGCAGCAGTCTCATCGACCGCAACTGCAATCTGAGTTAAGCCAATCAGTGCAATCAAGTGATCGGTATGGACTTTAAGCCGGGTGTTTGAGAACACCTGAGCAAAGTCAGTTGGCTTGAGCAGTCGATCGGTTTTTGGCAGGCTGTTGTCCACGTCCGCTCCTGTTTTTCAAGCAAATCAGGCGAAAAAAAAGCGCCAAAAGGCGCTTAATCAGTGCTTCAAAGTCACACCGTCAATTTGTGACGGCCTTTAGCGCGGCGACGCGCCAAAACCTGACGACCTTTTTTGGTGGCCATACGTGCTCTGAAACCATGGACGCGTTTACGCTTTAGATTTGTAGGCTGAAAAGTGCGTTTCATGGGACTACCCCGGCAAAATTACAAGAGGCGAAAGTTTAGTCGCTTTTGATCGCAGGCGCAATCCCATAACCGCACTTTATCCCTAAAATACCCATCTATTTGGGCTTTTCAGGTGAATGATAAAACTATCCACAGTTAAAAAACTGATTCAATCAACTTGTATGTAACTAACCCAATCCATCCTAAGGTCAATAATTGATCCAAACCTCTAACAATAAGTAGATCTGACTCAGATTAAAGCTATGCTTTATCTTTGTAAAACATCTTAAGCTTGTTCAGTTTTACACAGCTTATCCACTACTTACCCACAACTTTTAACAGATCTGTCCTCAAGCCCATTTTTTATAGTTTTAAGAAAAAAACCAGATGGTCTGGAAAAAAGATGATTTCTTGACATTTGCTTATTGATCAAAAATTAACCAGTTTAATTTAAGTACTTAACAATCCGAAAATCTTGAGAAAACCAATCAATCATCTCTTTATGTTTTTTTAAAGAAAAAGAAGATTGAAGATGATAAGGGACAGTAGAAAATTAGGATAAATCATAAAAATATATAAGATTCAGTATCTTACCATGTGTATAACCTGATTACTTTTTAATCCTAAGGTTGGGAGGTGATCAGGGGATAATTTGATGGTTGCTTTTAACCCCCTGATTCTGCCCAAGTTATGAGCAAAGCTATAAACATAATTATCCACATATCCTTGATAAAAACTTTGGCGTAATCTACTCAACTTGGGTAGACTAAATCGCATCCCAACCCCCTCAGGGAATACGGGCGATATGAGTAGATTTTGAGCAATTTTGCATTTGTTATTGGTTTTTGAGGTTTTTATGAGCATGGATGCCCTGTGGAAGCGTTGCGCTGAAGCCCTGCGCGCTGAGATTGGTGAAAAGGATTACGCCCTGTGGGTGGAGCCGCTCAAAGTCGCGCCTAAAACCACCCAAGGAAGCTTGACGCTAAACGCCCCCAACCAGCAATTTGTCAAACATGTCACCGAGAACTATTTGGGTCAGATTCAGTCCTTTGCCAAGTTTGCTTCGCGCGGCGAGGCGGAACAGGTACTGATCCAAGTGCCAAGCGACACACCAGCGATCAAAGAAAAAAAGCTCAGACAGCAGCAGCTTAACCCCCAATTCACTTTTGAGCAGTTTTTTGTCGGTGAATCCAATCACATGGCATTTGAAACAGCTCGGCATGTTCTAGAGAACCTCGGCAGCAGCGAACACAACCCTTTGTTTTTGTATGGCTCAACCGGCTTGGGTAAAACTCACCTGATGCACGCGTTGGGTCATGAAGTTCAAGCTGAGGGCAAGCGGGTGCTGTACATGACCTCTGAGCAGTTCATCAATCAGTTTGTCTCAAGCGTACGCGGCGATAACGTCGATGCGTTTAAGAAAAAAACCCGTGATTGTGATCTGCTCTTAGTCGATGACATCCACATGCTGGCTAAAAAAGACAAAAGCAGCCTCGAGTTTTTGTCCTTGTTCAACGATTTGATCGCAAGCGGCAAACAGTTGGTGCTCGCCGCTGATCGCTACCCCTCCTCCATGAACGACTTTGATGAGCGCTTAAAATCACGCTTTTCTTGGGGACTCTCGGTTGGGGTTGAGCCACCAGACTTTGATACCCGGGTGGGGATTTTGACCAAAAAGGCCGAACGGGTTTCTAAGCAGCTGCCGGTAGATTGCGCTGAGTTCATCGCCCGTCACGTGGTGGCTAACGTGCGTGAGCTTGAGGGAGCGCTCAACAAGGTGGTGGCTGTCGCGCGCTTTAAAGACACCCCGATTGATTTGCCGCTGGTACAAAATGCCCTAAAAGACATCATCTCGATTCGTCAGCAGACCGCGAGCCTCCCCAACATCCAAAAGGTGGTGAGCGAGCACTTCGGTTTAAACATCAAAGACATGCTGGGTAAAAAGCGCACCCGAGCAATTGCCCGTCCTCGTCAAATTGCCATGCACATCGCTCGAAAACTCACCAGTTTAAGTTACCCCGACATCGGCGCCGCCTTTGGCGGGCGTGATCACTCAACGGTGATGCATGCGGTCGATACGATTGAGAAAATGATCGTTGATGATCACCAAGTTGAGCAGGATTATCAGCAGATCATGCGTTTGCTTGAGCGCTGATGATCCCTGTTTTATTGAGCGCTAAATTTAATTATGCGTTAATTTATGGGCTACTTTATCGATGTGCCCTGAGGGTCGTAGTTTTGCTAAACTCAGCGGTGTCCATCGGTGACATTTTTAATAAAAAAGGGTTTCTATCATGCAGCTCAACGTAAACCGTGAACTTTTGCTTGAGTCACTTTCTTCAGTGGCAAGCGCTGTTGAGCGCAGAAATCCGATGGCGGTGCTCGCGAACATCAAATTTGAGTTAAGCCCTGAGCAGTTAGTGCTGACCGCATCTGATTTGGAGCTTGAGCTTAAAACCACGCTGAGTTTGCCAGAGGGTGCCTGTATTGAGGCTGGTGCCATCACCATGCCGGCTAAAAAATTGATCGACATCATCAAATCACTGCCGCCGGGCGCTCAAGTGCAACTGGCGCTCAGCGCTGCCGACAAATGCACCATCAAGGCAGGCTCCTCACGCTTTAGCATGGGGACTTTGCCAGCGGCTGATTTCCCCACTTTAGGCAGTCCTGATCAGCCAGAGCAAGTGACGGTGTCCCGTAGCGATCTGAAGCAGCTGATCGCGGGCACTGGTTTTGCCATGGCGGTTCAAGACGTGCGGTTTTACTTAACCGGCATGCTGTTTGAGGTGGAAGGGGATGAGATCCGCACCATCGCAACCGACGGTCACCGCTTGGCTTTTGGCCGCGCTAAAACCGCGCAAAACATAAGTGAGACGTTGCAAGCGGTGGTGCCGCGTAAAGCAATCAATGAACTGCAACGACTGCTGGGAAGCGAACAGGGTGATCTGCAGCTCGCGGTGGGACGTGAGTTTTTACAAGTGGTGATCGACATCACCCCGCAAATCAAGGGCGCACCTGAAGGTGTGACCTTGGTTACGCAGTTCACCGCTCGCCTGATCGATGGCAAGTTCCCTGACTACTTGCGGGTGATGATGCAGGACACCACCAAAGTCGCCACCGTGGATCGTGATCAAATCAAGCAAGTGTTGCAGCGCGTCTCGATCCTGTCCCACGAGCGCTCGCGCGGGGTAATCTTTGAGTTTAAGCCTGAGGGCAAGCTGCAAGTGCGTGCCAATAATGCTGAACAAGACGAGGCAGTTGAAGATCTGCAGGTGGATTACAATGGCGATGAGATCGAGGTTCAGTTCAACGCCTCCTACTTGCTCGATGTGATCAATGTCTTCGATGGCCCGCTGCGTCTTAACTTAACCGACCCGAACGCCTCGGTGCTGGTCAACTCCTCCGAGATGGCGGATTTTCAGTACGTGATCATGCCGATGCGCATCTAGTTTGCTTTTGCGGCGAACTGACGTGATTGACCTGCGGTGTTAACAAGGCTCAGCGTGCAGGGCGTGCGCAATCTGGGCAAGATTGATCTACCCCTAACCCGCTGCAACCTGTTTTTTGGACCAAATGGCTCCGGTAAGACGAGTCTGCTTGAGTCGATCTACATCTTGTTTCGTGGCAAGAGCTTTCGCCACATCGATGCGCGCCGTTTTATCCACTTTGAGCATGAACGCTGCTTTGTCTATGCCCGAACCAGCGATAGCCAGGACCTCGCGATCCTCAAAACCCGTCAAAAAACCAAACTCAAACTCAGTGGACGCAGCAACCTTAACCAAAGCGAGCTGACTCGGCTGATGCCGGTGACTCTGGTTGACCCCAGCGAGCTTGAGCTCTTGGATCATGGCACCGGTTCGCGCCGTCAGCTGCTGGATTGGCTGTGTTTTCACACCGAGACCCAGTTTCATGCGGTCTGGCTCAAACACGCCCGTGTTTTAAAACAGCGCAACCGTCAGCTCAAAAGCCTCAAAACAGCCGGCCGCGTCACGGTTCACCAGCGCGAAGAGCTTATGATTTGGAGCGATCAGTTGGCGGCGCTCGGTGAGGAGCTTAACCAGATTCGCATGCAGGTGATTGAGCGCTGGCAGCCGCTGTTTGAAGACAAGATTCGCACTTTTCTACCGCAGTACCCTGGCGTGCGCTTGAGTCTACGCTCAGGTTTTGATCAGGAAGTGGCACTGGGCGAGCAGCTTGAGGAGCGTTTGACGCGAGACCTTGAGCAGGGGACCACACGGCTTGGAGCACACCGCGCGGATCTCAGAGTCACCGCGAAGCAAACCCGCTTCGATGGCACCCTCAATCCGCCAGCCAGCGATGTGCTGTCGCGAGGTGAGAAAAAGCTGCTCATCATCGCGCTCAAACTCTCACAGATCGAGCTGCTCAGCGCCCGAGGCCGCCCCTGTGTGGTATTATTGGATGATATGACCGCTGAGCTGGATCAGGCTGCTACCCGGCGCTTACTGAGGCTGCTAAAAGCCTCTGAAGCCCAGCTTTTTTTGACCAGTCTGGATCAATCCATCAGCGATTTTGCTCGTTCGATTTGGGGCGCGGACTTAAGCGTCTTCCAGATCGAATCGGGTGACATTTTACCCAAAAGCGCGTAGCGCCTTATCTTGAGGTTTTTGCATGAGCCAGGATGCTTCATCAAACGATCCAATCCTAGAGTCAACGACGGAATCAGCAACTGAGTTAACCACCGAGATGCCCGCTGAAGTGCAGGGCGATCAGCCTGATCAGATTGAGAACATAGCCTATAACTCCGGTTCAATCCGCGTCCTCAAAGGACTTGAGGCGGTGCGGGTGCGTCCAGGCATGTACATTGGTGACACCGACGATGGCACCGGCCTGCACCACATGGTGTTTGAGGTGGTCGACAACTCCATCGATGAGGCGCTGGCCGGTCACTGCGATGAGATTCTGATCACCATCCATAGCGATGAGTCAGTGAGCGTGCGTGACAACGGGCGCGGCATACCGGTCGATCTGCATGAAGGGGAAAATGTCTCCGCGGCACAGGTCATCATGACGGTCTTACATGCCGGCGGTAAGTTTGACGATAACTCTTATAAAGTCTCAGGCGGTTTGCACGGGGTTGGGGTATCGGTGGTCAACGCGCTGTCAGAGAAGCTTGAGCTGACCATCTGGCGTGAAGGTCACATCTATCGCCAGACTTACGTGCACGGCGAGCCGCAAGCGCCGCTTGAGCAGTGCGAGGCAACCGAGAAGTCGGGCACTGAGATCCGCTTTTACCCATCGCCGCTGACCTTTACCGGTACGATCTTTGATGTGGATATCTTGGTGAACCGCCTGCGTGAGTTGTCTTTTTTAAACTCAGGCGTGCGCATCAAGATCGTCGATGAGCGCGTGGATGCTCAGCACGTCTTTGAACACAAGGGCGGGTTGTCTGAGTTTGTGGCCTTTATCAATAAGGGTAAAACTCAGCTCAACGATATCTTCCACTTCAATCACGACGCCGATCAGGGCATCGGTGTGGAAGTGGCGCTGCAGTGGACCGATGCTTACTCAGAAAAAGTGCTGTGTTTCACCAACAACATCCCGCAAAAAGACGGCGGCACGCACTTGTCCGGCTTTCGCTCGGCGCTGACGCGTTGCCTGAACTCTTACATGGAAAAAGAGGGCATCGCCAAAAAAGAAAAGGTCAGCGTGACCGGCGATGATGCGCGTGAAGGTTTGACCGCGATCATCTCGGTAAAAGTACCTGATCCCAAGTTTTCCTCGCAAACCAAAGAAAAATTGGTGTCGAGCGAGGTTAAGTCGGCGGTTGAAGTGAGCATGAATCAGTTGTTTCATGATTACCTCATTGAGAACCCCAGCATCGCTAAGGTGATCGCTGGCAAGATCATCGATGCGGCGCGAGCTCGAGATGCGGCGCGTAAAGCCCGCGAGATGACGCGGCGTAAAACCGTGCTCGATATTGCGGGTCTGCCCGGTAAGCTGGCTGACTGCCAAGAAAAAGATCCAGCGCTCTCCGAGATCTACATCGTGGAAGGGGACTCGGCGGGCGGCTCTGCTAAGCAGGGACGTAACCGCCGCATGCAGGCGATCTTGCCGCTCAAGGGTAAGATCTTGAACGTGGAGCGCGCACGGTTCGACAAGATGCTCTCAAGCGTGGAGGTCGGCACGCTGATCACTGCGCTTGGCTGCGGGATCGGGCGTGAGGAGTATCACCCTGACAAACTGCGCTATCACAAGATCATCATCATGACCGATGCTGATGTCGATGGATCACACATCCGCACCTTGCTGCTGACCTTTTTCTTCCGTCAAATGCCTGAGCTGATCGAGCGCGGCCATGTGTATATCGCTCAGCCTCCTTTATATAAAGCGAAAAAGTCGCGTCAGGAGACTTATCTTAAGGATGAAAAGGCGCTTCAGCAGTATCTGCTCTCAAGCACCATTGATGATATTTCACTCCACGTTAACCCCAGCGCGCCTGCGATCGCAGGTCCCGCTTTGGCTGATATGCTGGATGAGTATCAGCAGCACATCACGGTGCGTGCTCGCCTGCAGCAGCGTTACCCGGCCTCCCTGCTGGATGCGCTACTCAAAGCGCCGCGCCTAGAAACCGATGATTTGAGCGACAAAGCACGTGTGCAAGAGTTTTGCGATCAGATGCTTGAGCAGCTTCAAGCCCTAAACCCAAGCCTCAAACCCGCAGTGGAAGTGGTCACCATCGCAGAGACGCCTAAGCAGATTGAAGGTATCGACGACGACTCAGAGCAAGATGCACCGGTGGCAGAGCACTACTTGCCGCGTATTACTATCCACGTGCATCAACTGCCGTATCACTACTTGCTACATGGGGCATTTGTCAGCTCAGCTGAGTACGCGCGGATGCTGCGCACAGCGAAGAGCTGGGCGGATCTGCTAGAGGAAGACGCTGAACTGCACAAGGGCGACAAGGTCACGACGCTGCGCTCCTTTGGCCACCTCTGGCAGATGATCATGAGTGATGCGCGCCGCGGCATGTCGATCCAGCGCTACAAAGGGCTGGGCGAGATGAACGCCGATCAGCTTTGGGAAACCACCATGGACCCTGACAACCGCAGCATGCTACGGGTGACGATTGAAGATGCGATCGCTGCTGACCACTTGTTTACCTGTTTGATGGGTGACGATGTTGAGCCACGGCGCAACTTTATCCAAGAGAACGCACTGAGCGTGACCAATCTGGATATCTGATCTGGATTGAGGCGTTGTACGATTAAAAAAACCAGAGCTCAGGCTCTGGTTTTTTTAATCGTGACGTTTCACGTGAAACTGTACTCGTGGGCGACTGACACGCGGTGGACGTTATCAGCTCAAGCCAAGCTCAACTATAGCGACTGCATGCGCTGTTTAAACTTGCTTAGCTCAACTACAAATTCCATTTTACTATCTCTCAAGATTTCATAACGTATGAGGAACTGAAGTCTGAAGGCCAACTTCGTTGGTATGATTCTGTACTGCCATTAAATGATCATGTTTAGCGATACCAGCTTAGCTAAGCGCTCCTTGAGCGTTAATAATTAAAAAAAGCAGCCTAAGCTGCCTTGCTACTTGATGGGATTAAAAGCCTAGAAGTAGAAATCAATCGTGGCATAGAGCGTATCGAAGTCGCCCTCAGTCACCATGCCGTTGCGATCAATCCTGCCGTCTTGGGCGAGGTACTCTAGGTAGATCCAGCCGGGTCCGTAATTGTAGCTAACTCCGGGCGTAAACGCGGCCACGGTGCTGGCGCTGTTGCCAGCGGTATCTGGAAAGGCAAAGGTGCTGTCGAGATAGAACAAGTAGTCACCTTTGGCGTAGGACAACTCGAGCAGCGCGCGATCATTGCTGATGTCCTCTAAGCCAGCGCTCAGGGCGTAATCATCGGGAAGCGAGCGCTCAGTGCTCACATAGAGTCCTTTGACACCCAGCGCATCAAATTGGCCTATAGTAAATGGCAACGGCTGAGTGATCACCGTCAACTGGATTGTCCGGATTGATACCGGTTAAATCTTGCAGTCTGCCAGCTTGGATTGAGGCGCCGATTTGTTGATTGGGCGCGATATTCATCGCCGCATCAGCGACGACGGTTTGAACTTTGCGATAGGTGTCCGATGACCCCCAGTGGCCGTTATCATCCAAAGTATCGGTGCTGGTTTTACCCCAGTCATCTGCATGGTAGTAAGCCAGGTTATAGTCGAACTTGTTTAGGGTAGAGGTGTACTTGAGTCCCACATCCATCTGGTCGCCGTAACCACCCATGAGCGCATCACCTGGCCAAAAATTGACACTTTTCCAGCCAAAGGGCACCTGGCTTTTACCTACTTTTAAACTGCCATCATCTTCAAATTGATAGCCGACCCAAGCTTTGTGAATACTGAAATCGTCGCCGCTGGTGTTGTTCGAGCGATCAGTAAATGACCCTGGCCCATACCTGGCCTCAGCTGAGTACGACCAAGGTGTTTCTTCAAGTTGGTCGTCGACATACAGTATGATCGCCTCATTCCCAATGCTACCAAAGGTTTCATCATCTCGATCTGAGTCGCCAGCATAGGTGTAGTTGAACCACACACCGCCTGAGATTGCAGGGGAGGCAATAGCTGTGGCTGAGATGCCTAGTGGGATCACCAAGGAGATGGCAAGTGTCAGCGGTTTGAAGCTGGTCATCATAGACTCTCTCATACAGTGTGGGTGCGCGGTTTGGCGTTACGAGGAGACTTAGCTAGCCACTCGAAAATAAGGTTAGGGTGCGACTCGATTCCTCAGTACTGAGGCCTATACTTATGGGTATAAATTAAGATATCGGCTTACCGGATCATAAGCAAGCCGCTGACAATTAAGGGGTTTGTTTTAAGTTAAAAAGCTGCGTTTTCATACAAGCTTAGACTGCCATCAGATGGCTAGTTACTCCTTGCTGCGATTTATGATGTCGCTTAACAAACCCACTATTAGGATCTATGCCAATCACTCTCTTTGATTTAGTTCTGAGCTAAAAGCCCAGGCGTGATTCGTGAGAGTTTGGTGTTGATCATCATCGCGTACAGCCAACTCGTCACTTTGACGTTAAGAGAGCCCTAGCCCTTTATATAGAGACGCCAAACGCTCGATGGTGCACGGTTAAGTTAGGTATGAACAACTACGATACCCGTCACAGACCAAAGGTTTTTAGGTTCCCGAAGTCACTCTCCTATAACCCTTTAGCCCTGAGTTGGTCTTAACTCGTTTGTTGTTTCACGTGAAACAACACACCGGTTTATGCCTCTGAGCTTTCGATCTGCTCCATCAACTCAAGCACACCTAGCTCCAGCGCATCGATCTCAGCCTGAACCTCGCTTTGCTCAAACACCAAAGCACGCATCTCATCTCCTCGAGACTCCTCATACAGCGCCTCATCTCCAAGCAGCGCGATGATCTGCTTCAAGCGCGTGTTGGCTTGCGTGAGTTTTTCCTCTGAGCGCTTCAAGCGCTTAGTTAGCGGGGCGAGGGCCGCTCGCTTGTCCGCCGCCAGCTTGCGTGCTTCAGCTTTGCTGAGTCCACTATCTGCTGACTCGGCAGCTTGATCCGCCTTTGGTTTTTCTGTTTTTACCACGTCAGCCGCTTTGGCTGAGGACGACTTGTCTTGTGCAGTTTTACCCGCCTTATCTTCTTTAGCCCCGCCTGAGCGCGCTCCTTTAACCTGAGTCACATAGTCCTCAAGCGTTCCATCGAAGGTGCTAAAGCTGCCGTCTTGAATCAAGTAGAAGTCATCACAGAGCAGGCTTAAAAACTCACGGTCGTGAGACACCACCATGAGCGCGCCGGTGTAAGCGGCGAGCGACTGGGCTAGCGCGTCTTTGGCTTTTATATCCAAGTGGTTGGTTGGCTCATCAAGGATCAACAGGTGCGGTTTGGCCCTTGCGATCAGTGCCAGCACCAAACGGGCTTTTTGACCGCTGGAAAATGTCTTAACGACTTGCACCTGCAGCTCACCGGCAAACCCAAACAGCCCCAAGTAAGAGCGGATCTCCCCTTCGCTCATCTTTGGGTAGTGGCGCAAAAAGTGGCCAACCGGGGTTAGGGTCGGATCCAGACGGGAGCTTAGCGCATGCTGAGAAAACACACCGATCTCAAGCAGCGGATTTTGACTCCACTCACCGCCCATCTGTTCGATCTCACCCAGCAGCGTTTTGAGTACCGTTGACTTACCTGACCCGTTGGTGCCTAGCAGCCCGATCCGCGCCTCATCGGTCACGGTCAGATTGATTTGATCCACCAGCGGGTGATCGTATCCGGCCACTCCTTGAGTCACCTTAAAAAAGGGCGAGCGAGCAGAGGACTTTGCCTCAAAGCGAAAGTTATAAGTCATGTCGACCCGGCTCGTGTCCACCAGATCCTCACTCATGCGCTCAAGTTGCTTGAGCCGGCTCTGCGCTTGCTTGGACTTACTCGCCTTGGCTTTAAAGCGCGTGACGAAGCTCGCCAACTCATCCATGCGTTTGACGGTTTGGGCATTTTGCGCCACCGCTTGAGCATGCTGCTCACTCACTTGGCGCATCACCTGAGTAAAATGCCCTCCGTAGAGCTTTAAGCTTTTTTGATCCAAGACCAGCGTACTTTTCGCGATCGCATCTAGAAAACGGCGATCGTGCGAGATGGTCAGCACCGCTGCGGGCAAGTTGGCCACCCAGTCCTCAAGCCAAAGGATGGCCTCAAGATCTAAGTGGTTAGTTGGCTCATCGAGCAAAAACAGATCAGCAGGTGCCATGAGACAACGCGCTAGGTTTAAGCGCATCTGCCAGCCGCCAGAGAAGTCCGAAACCGCCCGCTCGTGATCAGATTGAGTAAAACCCAAGCCATTTAGGATCTTGGCGCCTTGGGCGGGGATCTCGTAACCCCCAATATCGCCCATGATCCCAGCGATCTCCATCAAGCGCGTGGGGTCAGTATCGGGGTCATTTTGATGGACATACAGCCCATAAAACAGCTCATGACCGGATAAGACGTAGTCGATGGCAGTCTTGTCGCCGGCGTCGATGGTCTGGGTCAGGTGCATGATCTGCCAGTCTTTGGGCAGACTGATCTCCCCCTCACTTAAGGAGAGCTCACCGCGAATCAAGGAGAAAACTGAGCTTTTACCCGCGCCGTTGTCACCCACCAGAACCGCTTTTTGACCCGGGTGGATTTGTAGGCTGGCGCCGGAAAATAAACAGTGTGAGCCGCGATAGAGTGCCGCGCTGGTGAGACTGAGCATGGATCAAAGAACCTGTATGGGGGTGTGAATCGGTGGTAGCAATTGAAATCAAAGGGCGCTAAAGAAGATAAGCGGAGTTTTTCAAAGCTTTATCTGCTATTTAGGCCTGTGAGTATAAAAGCTCTGACGTGAAAAATTTCTGAAGCTATAGTCTAACCAAGTTACTTATTGAATCAGATCGGTTTTTTCGTGACCTTGATACACAGTAACTTGTGCAATATTTAAACAAAAGTCGACTAGGGCACTATTAAAGCAAGTAGTTTAACATGCTAGAGTTCGCAGTCTGACAGGGATGTTGAGGTGTAGGCAATGCTACATCGTCAGGATCAACTATCTAATATTTATCCACACTAAGGACAGGACATGAAAAACCGTCTTCTATGTTTAAGCGCTATCGCGCTCGCTGCCTCTGGCTTCTCAGTTCAATCAAACGCAGGTACTGCCTGTGTGTTTGATCTCATGGGAACCAACGGCCCAACTTACAACTTGATGAAAGACTACGCTTTGCAAGCCAAGAGCTGGGGCGTAGATATGTCGCTTAAAGCTTACACTGACGAGCGCGTTGCTTCTGAAGATTTCGCTGCTAAAAAGTGTGACGTACTCTCAGCTACCGGCATGCGTGCTCGTAAGTACAACAAGTTTGTTGGTTCACTTGACGCCATCGGCGCAGCACCTAGCAAGAAAGTAACTTATGAAGCGATGAAACTGATCGCTGATCCAAAGCTTGCTTCTAAGATGAAGTCAAATGGCTACGAAGTCGTTGGCACGATTCCTTTGGGCGCAGCTTACCTGTTTGTTGATGACCGCAGCATCGATACCGTTGCTAAAGCTGCTGGTAAGCGCTTTGCCGTACTGGATCATGACAAATCACAAGCCAAGATGGTTGCTCGCTTAGGCGCACAGCCAGTTTCAAGTGACATCACTACCTTTGCTGGTAAGTTCAACAACGGTCAGGTTGACATGATTGGTGCCCCTGCGATGGCATACAAACCACTTGAGTTGGCTAAAGGCTTGGGCACTAAAGGTGCGATCATCAAGTTCCCTATCCTTCAGGTTACCAACATGATTGTGGCTCAAGACTCTGCCTTTACTGATGCGCAAGCACAGAAGAGCCGTGAGTGGTTTGCTGGTCAGCTGCCAACTATGTTCAAGATGATCCAGCGTGACGAAAGTGCTATCCCTGCTAAGTACTGGCATGACATCCCAGCCAACGACGAAATTGGTTACGTGAAACTGATGCGTGATGGCCGTATGGCAATGACCGCTGAAGGTGATTACGATCCAAGCATGATGAAACTGCTCAAGAAAGTTCGCTGTCAGGTTAACCCTGCAAGCTTTGAGTGTTCACTGCAAGGTGAGTAATTTGGTCTGAGTGACCTCAGATTGAACGAAAAAAGCGGCGAAGTTACCTTCGTCGCTTTTTTTTGGCTTTGATCGCAACGCTGAGCATAGGGATCAGCTTGTGGTATCTTTAACGGTAGACATTTTGACTCAAGGATAGGTCGATGAAGATGAACAAATGGATATTGGGCTGCGCCCTAGTTCTCGGGAGTGCGCTGCAATCAGCCAACGCGCTGATGATGTGTGTTTATGATCCGATGGGCACCGGTGGGGATGCTTACTCCTTTGCCAAAGATTACACCCTTAAGATGGGGTCTTATGGGTACCCGAACGTGTCACTCAAGGCTTATACCAACGAAGCGATCATGGCAGAAGACTTGAAGTTCGGTCGCTGCGACGGGGCAGCCATGACCTCGTTGCGTGCCAGAAGTTTCAATAAATTTACCGGCTCGATTGATTCGATCGGCGCGATACGCGACTACAAAACCCTAGACACCACCCTAAAGCTGTTTGCTTCGCCTAAGTTCGCTAAGTACATGAAATCAGGGAAGTATGAGGTGGTTGGGCAGATTCCTCTTGGAGCTGCTTACGTCATGGTTAACGATCGAAAGATCAACAGTTTAGATAAAGCAGCGGGTAAGCGTATCGCTGCGATGGACTTTGATAAGACTCAAGCCAGGATCATCGAGCAAATTGGTGGACAACCCGTTTCAGTTGATCTGACCTCAATCGGCGGCAAGTTCAACAACAAGCAAGTCGATATAATCGTCGGCCCTGCGGTGATCTTCGGGCCGCTTGAGCTGCAAAAAGGCATGATGGACGCTCAGGGTAACGTGGTCGGTGCGATCTTTGATTATCCCTTGATTCAGGTTACGACATCAATCGTGGTTGATACCAGCAAGGGCAAATTTGACAACGCTGCGGGTAACCAGAAAATCCGTACTTACATCAACAACAACTTGAGCCGGGTTTATAAGTTGATTGATCAGGAAGAAGCAGCGATTGATGATAAGTATTGGGAAAAGGTTCCGCCAACCGACAAGCCCTCTTATCAAAAGCTGATGCGTGAAGCGCGAATCCAGATGACCAAAGAGGGTTATTATGATCCGGTCACCATGAAGATCCTCAAGAAAGTTCGCTGTAAGTACGATCCCAGCAACTTTGAGTGCGCGCTCAACGACGAATAAGCACTGAGGTTGATAAAAGAGCTGCTTCGGCAGCTTTTTTCGTGCGTCATTGGTTAAGTCTTTGCTCTAGGACTTGAATCATTGCGCTTGTGCTCCCATATTAGACTCATAACTTGAGGTGATTTTATGAACGAGATTGACATGACCGAAGCGGCTCAGCAAAAAGTCCGCGCGCTTCGAGAGGATGACGGTAACCCCAACTTGATGCTCAGGGTCTATGTGACTGGTGGTGGTTGTTCAGGATTTTCCTATGGCTTCAGGTTTGCTGAAGAAGTGGGCGATGAGGACGCGCGTTTTGATTTTGAAGATGTGGCTGTGCTGATAGACTCGCTCAGTTACACTTACCTTGAAGGCTCTAAAATCGACTATACCCAAGGACTAGAGGGCGCGCGTTTTATCATTGATAACCCCAACGCGACAACGACCTGCGGCTGTGGCTCCTCATTTTCAATTTGATCTGAATCACCTTGTCACATGCTTTTCAAGCTGCTATAGATAGATTTTTGTAATAGTGGTTTTACCATGTCGGTTATAGGGATATTGCTAGCGGGGGGCCAGTCCAGGAGGATGGGCGAAGACAAGGCGACTCTGCTTTTTAATCAGGTGTCGATGCTGGAGCGTCAGCGCGGTTTGCTCGACCCCCTGTGTAATCTGACCTTTGTCTCCCGGAACGAAGACGGCTGTATCAAAGACATCTATGTTGGTATGGGACCTCTAGCTGGTATCCACAGTTGTTTGAAAACTGCCTTGAGTGACCCAGAGATACCCAAGGTTAGTCAGGCGTTGATTATCGCTGTGGATATGCCGCTGTTGACCACTGAGCTGCTGGTTCGCTTGCTGCAAACCTCCAAAGAGCTTAATCAAAATGTCCACTATGGCGACCAACCCTTCCCGATCGTGATCAGCGAGCCTCAGAGGGCCCTAGAGCTGCTTGAGCAGATGCTTGAGGATGATCAGCGAATGGTGGGCACTTTGCTCGATAAATTGGGCGTGGTGTCGACAGAAGTTGACGATGATCACCAGCTTTTAAACGCCAATACGCCTCTGCAGTGGAAGTTGGCTCAAAAGCAGTGGCAGCAGGATCAACGCCCAGCAGATTGACCGCGATCTTGCCGAATCTGGCATGCGGCAAACGTAACTGAGTTATTGAATACATCAAATAGCTATCGAGCCGTAGGGACCAATACACCTGCTTGGGTTCAAATTGATTGTATTTTGCTTCACGCCTTTGCACACCCTGCTTTGGCGCCAAACCACCTATCCACGCGCTCAGCTAAGAGCGACCAAGTAGCTCACTTAAACCCAATATAGGGTTGAGCTGTAGGGAAGGGTCATCCATACAATTAGGCAATTAATCCAAATTTTGTTCAGATCATGAGCGCTTGGAAAGCTGCTTAATTTATGGACATTTTATCGACTCATCTTTACTCACAGCTGCTCAACATGGATCTGGCGTCGGCTCCGTAGCCTATGCGTCAGTTAAGTGATGAGACAAAGACGCGTCAGTTTCCCAACAACTGCTGGCTGGGCCGTGCTTTAGGATTGAATAAAACCCTAGCTGAGTCACCTCATGAAAAAGATCCCGGTTTATCCACATGCAGCCGCTGGCTGGCCGTCGCTGGCTAAAACCTTTGATACTTTGCGTGACAAAGGCTGCTTGATTACGGGTTCTAAGACGCTGATGCGACTGAATCAGCCCAATTATGGAGTGAAGTGCACCAGCTGCGCTTGGCCAGATGAAGCGGACTATAAGCCCATCGACTTTTGTGAAAACGGAGCCAAAGCGACGGCTTTTGAGGCGACCAGCAAAAGGGTAACAGCAGATTTTTTTGCTGAGCATACGGTCACTGAGCTAAGTCAGATGAGCGACTATGAGCTTGATCAGCTGGGTAGATTAACTCAGCCGATGAAGTACGACCGGCTAACCGACAAATACGTGCCAGTTGATTGGCAGACAGCTTATGCCGAGATCGCGAGCTTCCTGCAGGGCATAGCGCCCGATCAAGCGGCGTTTTATACCTCGGGTAAGGTCAGTAACGAAGCGGCATTTTTGTATCAGCTGATGGTCAAGTCCTATGGAACCAACAACTTACCTGACTGCTCAAACATGTGTCATGAGCCGACCAGCTTGGGGTTGGCTGAGCAGATCGGGATTGGTAAAGCCACGGTGATCATGAGTGATTATGAGCACACCGACTTGATCATGAGTTTTGGGCATAACCCGGGCACCAATCACCCGCGCAGCCTGACTCAGATCCGTAAAGCCAAACAAAATGGCGCTCACTACATAGCAATCAATCCGATCAAAGAGCCCTCGCTCATGGAGTATCGCCACCCCCAATCGCCTGCCGAGATGCTGGGACTTGGCCACACCGAGATCGCAAATGATTTTGTGCAACTCAAAGTTGGCGGGGACACTGCCTTTATCGCTGGTGTGATCAAAGCCTTTTTGGAGCAGGGCACGCCGGATCTGGCCTTCATAGAGGAGCACACTTCTGGCTTTGATGAGCTCAAGACTTATATCGATAGTTTGAGCTGGGCCCAGGTGGTGGGTGCCAGCGGGGTAAGCGCAGAGCAGATGCGCCATGTGGCCCAAGTTTATGATGAAAAAAAAGCCTGTATCGCGGCTTGGGGTATGGGGATCACTCAGCATGAAACTGGCGTGGACAACGTGCAGATGATCATCAATCTGCTGCTACTCAAGGGCAATATCGGCAGACCCGGCGCGGGGTGCTTGCCAGTTCGGGGGCACTCAAACGTGCAGGGCAATCGCACCATGGGGATTCATGAAAAACCCAATGCCGATATCTCTAAGGCCATGAGCAGTCTGTACGGGCTCAAACTACCCACGGATGACGGTATGGATGTCACCGGCACGCTACAGGCCATGCAGAGCGGTGATTTGAAGTTTTTTATGGGGTTTGCGGGTAACTTTGCTAAAGCAACTCCGGATTGGCAGCACACCATCGCCAACATGAAAAAACTCGATATGACGGTCATGGTGTCGATCTCCTTGAACCGTTCGCACTTAGCGCATGGCAAGCAGGCTTATATCTTGCCGGCAATCACGCGCACAGAAGCTGATGAGCAGCTGAGCGGTCGTCAGTCGGTGAGTTCTGAAGACTCCATGTGCAACATCACCCCGTCAACTGGCAACAACACGCCCGCTTCTAAAGATTTGATGAGTGAGCCTGCCATCATCGGTAGGTTGGCTCAGGCACTACTTCCTGATTCCCCTGTGCCATGGGAGGAGTGGGTGGCTGACTATGATCAGATTCGTGACGTGATAGCTACCAGTGTGCCTGGGCATGAGCGTTATAACGAGCGCATGAGAAATGGCCGCGGTTTTTACTTAGGCAACAGTGCCCGCGATCGCTTGTGGCATACCGATACTCACAAGGCCAGATTTATGGTTCCTGAGCTCAGCTTAGCCCCTGAAGTGTTTGAACAGCCAGATATCTTAAGGTTAACCACGCTTCGGGCTCATGGACAGTTCAACACCACGATTTATGACGAAGACGATCGCTATCGCGGGATCAAGGCTGAGCGAGATGTGATCTTCATGAACCCAGAGGAGATTGAGGAGCGCGGGCTCAAAGTGGATCAGCGAGTCGATATCACCGCCCACTATATGAACAGCGACTCATCAGATAGTGACTCAGAGGCAGGTATGGATCGGCGCAAAATCACCGCGTTTAAGATTAAGCCGTTGGATCTGCCTAAAGGTAACATCGCCGCTTACTATCCCGAAGCAAATGTCCTGGTGCCGATCAATCACCATGCTTTTAGGGCAAATACGCCTGCTTATAAATCTATCCCAGTCAAAATCACCTTAAGTGTTTGAGGATCAGGGCTGAGGGGTGCAAATGCAGCAAGCCAAAAACTTAGGCACTAATCAGGTCCAGCTGATTAGGGCGGAGCACGGAATTGAACGTGAGGAGTCGATCTTCCTAGCAGATGAGGTCCCTGTTTCTTTAACGTTCAACGGCCTATCCCATGCGGTATTGATGGCCACGCCATCAGATCTTATGGAGTTGATGCTTGGGTTTAGTCTGAGCGAGGGGATCGTCGATGCGCCCAAACAGATTTATGAGACCTCAGTGATCCAGCATGAGCAGGGTTATGAGGTCAGTGCGCAGATCAGCAGCGAGCGCTTCGCCAAACTCAAGGAGCGCCGGCGTAATCTGCGCGGCGCCACGGGTTGTGGCCTTTGCGGAGTAGAGGCTCTGGCGAGCAGTGCGCTGCAAATCCCCCGAGTCACCCGTTACCCAGTGACCTTGAAGCAGATACTCAAGGGCTTTGAGGAGCTAACTTCTCGTCAACCACTCAATCAGCTCAGCGGCGCTCTACATGCCGCAGGGTGGCTCAGTTCTGAAGGTCTGAGTGCGGTGTTCGAAGATGTTGGACGACACAATGCTTTAGATAAGCTGATCGGCTGGCGCGCACTCAATCAACCTACCGCACAGGGCGCTGTGCTTATGACCTCCAGAGTGTCCTATGAGTTAGTGCAAAAGTGCGCGCAGGCGCAGATTGGCACTTTGTGCGCAGTCTCTGCGCCCACGTCACTGGCAACTCAGTTAGTGATACAAAGCGGTATGGGTCTTGGGGTCTTTGCCAGAGGTTCTAGAATCAGTTGGATCAATTAGTTTAATACGCTAAGACCTTGGATTTGATGATGATTTTACGATTACTGATTTAGTAGTGTTGATACAAGGTTTTATCCACGCCTTGATTCGGGTGCGGCTGATTATTGCTATAATCATGATCGTTAATTAACCCATGGATGGATTTATGATTCGATATCGTGCTTTGGTTTTAGGTGTCAGGCGCTGGGCGCTCGGGGTTGCAGTTTTACTTGCGGCAACCGCTTCTCAAGCCATACAGATCACTTTGGATGAGGTTTTTGCCGAGGAGCGTGCTTGGGCTGGCTTGACCACCAAAACTGCTCAGGTTGGCGACATCAAGTGGACTTACTCTGAGGGCGGCAACCCAGCTAAGCCCACCATACTCATGTTGCACGGCATCACTCAGTCTCGTGACAACTGGAACCGCGTCGCGCGTTATCTGACTGCTGATTACCATGTGATCATCCCCGACTTGCCGATGCACGGAGAGACAGTCGTGCCGGCAGATTATGATCCCCAGCCAGCGCAAATTGTCGATGATTTATATGATCTGATGGTTCAAAAAGGCGTTAACAAGGTTCACTTAGCGGGTCACTCACTGGGCGGCGCTTTGGTCACTTACTACGGTGCTAAGAACTTTTTTAACGTGCAAAGTGTGCTCATGGTTGATCCAGGCGGGGTCTTTGCGACGACTCAGTCTAAGTATCTAAAAAATCCGCAGCTCTTGAACGAGCTTTTGGTGACTAAAAAAGGCGACATGAAGCGAGTCTTTGGTATCGCCATGAGTAAGCCGCCATTTTTACCTGAAGGGATCATCGAGGCTTACGAGGCACGTCAGATGCAATTGGCACCCAAGATGAAACCCGCAATTGATAAGACGATCCAGTTGGCCGGTCTGTATACCCCTGAAAGTTTTAAATTGGTATCGAGTGGCATCGAGGCACCAACGCTAGTGATCTGGGGCGAGGAAGATCAAATCATCGATGTAAATGTCGTCCCTGAGCTGATGGCTAACCTGAAAAATGATGAGCCACCAGTGATCCTAAAGGGAATTGGTCATGTACCTATCCTAGAAGCTGAGCAGCTCGTGGTGCAGGCCTATTTGCCATTTTTAAAGAAGGCAGATGCTTGGGATAACCCGTTCAAAAACGCCGTATCGACTCAGTGATGAGTTTGATGATTTAGGTTCCACGTGGAACAAAAAAACTCAGCCTAGGCTGAGTTTTTTTGTGGGCATAACAAATCAAGTCTTGTTCCACGTGGAACGTAATTAACGCTGTTTCATGAATCGATGCGAGGCTTTCAAGATGACTGAAGTTGGGATAAAAGGCACGATGGCTTTGATCCCCAGCTTGAGTGGCAGGCGATCGATCACTTCCAGATCGCCAGATAGCATGGCTCGGTAACCTGCTTCTGCCACTTTGCGCGGAGAGTTGGCGGCCTGTTGAACCGATTGAGCTTGTACGCCGGCGGTTTTGAAAAAGTTAGTGGCGACTGGGCCAGGGCACAGGGTAGTGACAGTGATGCCTTTCTCTTTTACCTCTTCAGCTATCGCAAGGGAAAAAGAGGTGACATAAGCTTTGGTTGCGTAGTAAACCGCCATCATCGGGCCGGGTACAAAAGATGCGCTTGAGGATACCTGAAGGATTTGACCAGAGCCGCGTGCAATCATCTGCGGTAAGCATAAGTGGGTGAGCTGAGTCAGCGCACGCACGTTCAGATCAACCATGTTGAGTTGGTCGTCTAAAGAGCGCTGTGAAAACTCACCCAATAGACCAAAACCTGCGTTGTTGATTAACACGTCAACCTGTAGATCTTGTTCTTTGATTTGCTCCATCAGGGTGACCACTTGAGTGGAAACACTCAGATCGGCTGGCATCACGTGTGCCTTGATGCCATAGGCCACCTCAAGCTCAGTCTTTAACTCCTGCAATTTTTGCGTACTGCGAGCCACTAAGATCAGATCACCTCCTGCTTTGGCGTGCAAGATCGCAAGTTCACGTCCAATCCCGCCCGATGCTCCGGTAATCAATGCTGTGTTACTCATGTCACTATTCCTTGGTCTGATAAAAGCTTAACGCTAAGACACCATGATCCCACGTGCCTACCGCTGAATGAGCACTATCTGGTCGTTAAGCTGTATCTAAATGATAGGAGAACACTCAATGATGTCAGATAACCCAGTGCTCGATATGCTACTCAGATCGCTTATCTTGGTGCCCATAGCCGTCGCTTGGATCGTGATTATGGTGAGGGTGATTGGTTTGCGATCATTTTCCAAGATGGCCTCTTTTGACTTTGCCATCACGGTAGCCATCGGGTCTTTGCTGGCAACCGCAACCACGGTTGACACTTGGCTCGGTTTTTTCTCCGCACTCTTGAGCATATCGGTGATGATGGCCACGCAGTACGCGGTGGCTTGGTTTCGCGTTAGAAGCCGCTGGTTTCGCGACTTAATCTCAAACGATCCTGTGGTTTTGTTTGAAGGCGGCGAGTACTGCATAGAGAACATGAAAAGGTCACGGGTGACCAAAAGTGATGTGCTAGGAAAGCTGCGTGAAGCCAACGCGATCCGCATCGACGATGTTCATGCGGTGATCTTGGAGGTGACCGGAGACATATCGGTGCTCCACAAAACCGATGCTAATGAAGAGGGCGGAGTGGATGAGGAAGTGTGGAAACTTAAAACTTAGGCGGCAATTTTTGGCTAAGTCTGTTGACTGGCAAAATGCACCCAAATTTACCCAGCTTTCTCGCCAATCAGATCGCTCTTTTTAAACAGATCGATAACCGTCGATTGCGTGCGAGCACCCAGCCATTGCTCTAGGTGTTTGGTTTTAGGGTGAGCCTTGAAGGGCAAGCTTACGGCTGCGTTGATCGGCGCTGCAACCAGCACAAACCAAGGTAGGGCGGGCTTAAGACTGTCTCTTATACACATCTCCGAGCCCACGAGACTAGGCATGATCTC